>NZ_DASRVN010000656.1:0-9488 GCF_035655035.1 Kribbella sp.
GATCACCTCCGGCGCGGCCTTCGAAGCCGTTGCCCGGGTCAACGAATCCCCGGAGCTGGAGCTGCTCGGCCTGCACTCGCACATCGGCTCGCAGATCTTCGACTCGTCCGGGTTCGAGGTGGCCGCGAAGCGCGTGATCGCTTTGCACGCAAGGGTTTCCGAGGAGCTCGGCGTGGACATGCCGGAGCTCGACCTGGGCGGCGGCTTCGGGATCGCGTACACCACCCAGGACGACCCGTCCGACCCGGCGCAGCTCGCCACCGAGATGGGCAAGATCGTCGAGCACGAGTGCCGCGCGTACGACGTCGACGTACCGAAGGTGTCGATCGAGCCCGGCCGGGCGATCGTCGGCCCGGCGATGTGCACGGTGTACTCGGTCGGCACCGTCAAGGAGGTCGAGCTGGACGCGGGCGCGGCCCGGACGTACGTGTCGGTGGACGGCGGGATGAGCGACAACATCCGCGCCGCGCTGTACGACGCCGACTACTCCTGCACGCTCGCCAACCGGTACTCCGACGCCGAGCCGCTGCTGTCCCGGGTGGTCGGCAAGCACTGCGAGGCCGGGGACATCGTCGTGAAGGACGAGTTCCTGCCCGCCGACGTCCGGCCCGGGGACCTGGTCGCCGTGCCCGGGACCGGCGCGTACTGCCGGTCGATGGCGAGCAACTACAACCACGTGCCGCGGCCACCGGTGATCGCGGTCAAGGACGGCCGAACGCGCGTGGTGGTACGCCGTGAGACCGAAGACGACCTGCTGCTCCTGGACATGGGGACCGCCCGATGAATGATGAAAAGCCTCTCAAGGTAGGCCTGCTCGGTTGTGGAGTGGTCGGCACCGAAGTGGTGCGGATCCTGACCGAGCAGGCGGACCACCTCGCGGCCCGCGTCGGCGCCAAGCTGGAGATCGCGGGCATCGCGGTACGGCGTCCCGGCCGGGCCCGCGACATCGCCGTCGACCCCGGCCTGATCACCACCGACGCGCACGCGCTGGTCTCGCGCGGCGACCTGGACCTGGTGATCGAGGTGATCGGCGGGATCGAGCCGGCCCGCGGACTGATCCTGACCGCGCTCGAGCACGGCGCCTCGGTCGTCACCGCGAACAAGGCACTGCTCGCCGAGGACGGCCCGACGCTGTTCGCGGCCGCCGAGAAGCACCAGCGCGACCTGTACTTCGAGGCCGCGGTCGCCGGCGCGATCCCGATCCTCCGGCCGCTGCGCGAGTCGCTGGCCGGCGACGACGTGGTCCGGGTGATGGGCATCGTCAACGGCACCACGAACTACATCCTCGACAAGATGGACAGCACCGGCGCCGGCTTCGACGAGGCGCTCGAGGAGGCCCAGGCGCTCGGGTACGCCGAGGCCGACCCGACCGCGGACATCGAGGGCTTCGACGCCGCCGCGAAGGCCGCGCTGCTCGCGAGTCTCGCGTTCCACACCCGGGTGTCGATCGCCGACGTGCACCGCGAGGGCATCACCGAGGTGACCGCGACCGACATCGCCTCCGCCCGGGAGATGGGCTGCGTGGTGAAGTCGCTGGCGATCTGCGAGCTGGACGAGCGGACCGACTCGGTGAGTGCCCGGGTGTACCCGGCGATGATCCCGGTCACGCATCCGTTGGCCAGTGTTCGGGACGCGTACAACGCGGTTTTCGTGGAAAGCAAGGCGGCCGGGCGGCTGATGTTCTATGGTCGTGGTGCCGGCGGCGCCCCGACGGCCAGTGCCGTCCTCGGGGATCTCGTGTCCGCCGCGCGCAACCGGCTCAAGGGCGTGCCGGGTGTCGGCGAGTCGTCGTACACCCAGCGGGCCGTGCGGCCGATGGGCGAGGCGACGACCCGCTACCACGTGTCGCTGGACGTGGCCGACAAGGCCGGCGTGCTGGCGGCGGTGGCCCACGCGTTCTCCGAGCACGACGTGTCGATCCAGACCGTCCGCCAGGAGGGCCGGGGCAGTGACGCGCAGCTGGTGGTGGTCACCCACACCGCGACCGATGCCGCGTTGTCCGCGACCGTGGAGTCCTTGCGGGACATGGACATCGTCCGTGAAGTCAGCAGTGTGATGCGGGTAGAAGGCGAGTAGCGAGCATGGTGCACCAGCGTCGTCATCAATGGCTGGGCGTGATCGAGGAGTACCGGGACCGGCTTCCCGTTTCGGCGGACACGCCGGTGGTCACGCTCGGCGAGGGCGGGACGCCGCTGGTGGCCGCGCAGTGGCTGAGCGAGCAGACCGGCTGCGAGGTGTGGCTGAAGGTCGAGGGCAACAACCCGACCGGTTCGTTCAAGGACCGCGGCATGACGGTGGCGATCTCGCTGGCCGCGCAGGCCGGCGACAAGGCGGTGGTCTGCGCGTCCACCGGTAACACCTCGGCGTCGGCCGCGGCGTACGCCGTACGCGCCGGGATGCTGCCGCTGGTGGTGATCCCGGCCGGGCGGATCGCGAAGGGCAAGCTGGCGCAGGCCGTGGTGCACGGGGCGAAGCTGGTGCAGATCGACGGCGGGTTCGACGACTGCCTGCGGATCGTGCGGGAGCTCGGGAAGAACTACCCGGTCGCGCTGGTGAACTCGGTGAACCCGGTCCGCCTGGAAGGACAGAAGACCGCGTCGTTCGAGGTCTGTGACGCGCTCGGCGACGCGCCGGACCTGCACGTGCTGCCGGTCGGGAACGCGGGCAACATCGCGGCGTACTGGAAGGGGTACCAGGAGTACGTCAAGGACAAGCTGGCGACCCGGACCCCGAAGATGTGGGGTTTCCAGGCCGAGGGCGCGGCGCCGATCGTGCGTGGCGCGATCGTCGAGAAGCCGGAGACCGCGGCGACCGCGATCCGGGTCGGGAACCCGGCGTCCTGGACGCTGGCCGAGGCCGCGCGGGACGAGTCCGGCGGCCGGATCGACCTGGTCACCGACGAACAGATCCTCACCGCGCAACGCGACCTCGCCGCCCGCGAAGGCGTCTTCGTCGAGCCCGCCTCCGCGGCGGGCGTCGCCGGCCTCCTGCTCGCCAAGTCCAACGGCGAGGTCCCCGGCGGCTCCACGGTCGTCATCACCGTCACGGGCCACGGCCTGAAAGACATCGACACCGCCCTCAGCCACGCGACGTTCGAAGAACCCCCGGTGACGCCGGCGGACACAGATGCAGTAGCCCGACTGGCCGGCCTCGCCTGAGATGGGTTCGCCTGAGATGAGTGATGCCGAGGGCGGCCGCAGGGCGTGTGATCAGGTTCGGGTTCGGGTGCCGGCTACCAGTGCGAACCTTGGGCCTGGGTTTGATGCGTTCGGGTTGGCTTTGACCCTGTACGACGACCTGGTTGTCACGCCGGGTGGATCTGGCGTGACGGTGCAGGTCAGCGGGTGTGGTGAGGGCGAAGTGCCGCTCGACGAATCGCATCTGGTGGTGCGATCCATCCGGGCGGGGCTGGAGGCGCTGGGCGCGTCGGTCCCGGGTTTCACGTTGCGGTGTGAGAACCGGATTCCGCACGGACGCGGGCTCGGATCCTCGTCGGCCGCGATCGTCGGCGGGCTGGCGGCGGCGTACGCGCTGGCCGGCGAACACCTCGACCGCGAGCGCCTCGTCGTACTCGCGAACGAGCTCGAAGGGCATCCCGACAACGTCGCCGCCGCAGCACTCGGAGCGTTCACTATCGCTTGGACAGAAGGCGGGACCGGCCACGCGGTGAAGCTGCAACCGTCGGCGGACACTGCTGTGGTTGCGTACGTACCGGACAATCGCGTGCTCACCAAGGAGGCGCGCGGACTGCTGCCGGGCGTTGTATCCCACAGTGCCGCGGCGGCCAACGCCGGGAAAGCCGCACTGCTCGTCGCCGCGCTGACCGGGCGCCCGGAGTTGCTGCTCACCGCGACCGAGGACCTCCTGCACCAGGAGTACCGCGAGCCGGCGATGCCGGAGAGCCTGGCACTGGTGCACAAACTGCGCGGCAGCGGGCTCGCCGCGATCGTCAGCGGCGCCGGGCCGACGGTCGCCGTTCTCGGCGGCAGCGGTACGCCGGACGCCGCGGACGGCTGGACGAAGTACGAGCTGGGAATCGATCCAGTCGGCGTACAGGTCTGGTCGATGGAGGCGGGCTGACGCGGGGAATGGGTCACGGTGGACACGCGTTGTACCCCTTGAGTCGGCAGAAGGACCTGTAGTGGTGCTAGTCTCGACTCACCCGATCCCCTCCAGGTGATCGGTGTGCTCTCGTCACGATCCGGGCTGTGCTCCCGGCACCCTGTGTTGTGTGGCGACCCTCCTGTGGATGTGACCTTGCGCCGCCTGCGTCGGAGATGTCCGGGGGGACTCAGATCGAACGAGAGACCTCCTGTACCCCGCGTGCCCGTTGTGTGGCCGTGGGTGGAATGAAATTGGTCGGTGAGCCGTAGCGGACACCGACGATCCGTGTGGGAAGGACCTCACGTGACAGAAACTGTTGAAGCCTCCAGCGGAGCGGACGCAGCGGCTACCACCGCCACGCGTCGCCGGAAAGCTGGCGGCGGCCTCGAGGGCATGCTGCTCCCCGAGCTCAAGCAGCTCGCCGGGACGCTCGGCATCAAGGGCACCGGCGCGCTGCGCAAGGGCCAGCTGATCGAGGCGATCAAGGCCGCTCAGGCGGGTTCCACCGCCAGTGGCTCTACCGGTCGCTCCCGGGCGAAGGCGACGCAGCCGACGCTCGACGAGGCGGCCGAGGCGCCGGCGGCGAAGACCGCCGAGACGCCGGCCAAGCGCGAGGGCGGCAGTCGCCGGACCCGCGCCGCCGCGCAGAAGGACGCGGCCACCGACGCGGCGCCGGGTACGGCGCCCGCCCAGAATCACGGACCGAACGACGTACAGCACGACGCCCAGCGTGACGTGCAGCACGACGCCCGGCAGAACGGTGCCGCCCGCGAGGCCGCCGTCGAAGCGCCCGAGGCGAGGCAGACCCAGCCGGAGCCGGCGGTCCAGAACGGCGCCGCGCAGAACGGTGCTGTTCAGACCGGTTCCACCGAGGACCGGGCCGACGACCGTGGTGACAACCAGGGCCGGACCCGCGACCGGAACCGCAACAACCAGAGCCGTGACAATCAGAACCGGGACGGCAACCGGGACAACAACCGCGACGGCAACCGCGAGAGCCAGAGCCGTGAGACCCAGAACCGCGAGAGCCAGAACCGGGACGGTGGCCGCGACAACCAGCGGAACCGCCAGGACCGGCAGGATCGCCCGGACCGGCAGGACCAGAACGACCGGAACAGTGACCGCAACGCCGATCGCAACGCCGATCGCAACAACGACCGGGGCGAAGACGGCGAGGGCCGTCGCCGGCGTCGCCGGGGTCGCGACCGGGACCGCAACCGCGACGGCCAGAGCAGCCGTGACGGTCGCGACAGCCGCGACAGTGGCCGGGACGGCCGTGACGGTGGCCGCGACAACAGCCGCAACCGCGGCCGCGGCGAGCGGTACGACGCCGAGCCGACGATCACCGAGGACGACGTCCTGGTCCCCGCGGCCGGCATCCTCGACGTACTCGACAACTACGCGTTCGTCCGGACCAGCGGCTACCTGCCGGGGCCGAACGACGTGTACGTCGCACTCTCGATGGTGAAGCGCTACGGCCTGCGCAAGGGTGACGCGATCACCGGCGCGGTGAAGCAGCCGCAGGAGGGTGAGCGCAAGGAGAAGTTCAACCCGCTGGTCCGGATCGACACCGTGAACGGCGCGGACCCGGAGATCGCCAAGCAGCGGCAGGACTTCAACAAGCTCACCCCGCTGTACGCGACCGAGCGGCTCCGGCTGGAGACCGAGCCGGGCATCCTGACGACCCGGATCGTCGACATCGTCAGCCCGATCGGCAAGGGTCAGCGCGGCCTGATCGTCTCGCCGCCGAAGGCCGGTAAGACGATGGTGCTGCAGGCGCTCGCGAACGCGATCACCACGAACAACCCCGAAGTGCACCTGATGGTCGTGCTGGTGGACGAGCGGCCCGAAGAGGTCACCGACATGCAGCGGACCGTGAAGGGCGAGGTGATCGCCTCGACGTTCGACCGGCCGGCCGACGACCACACCACGGTCGCGGAGCTGGCGATCGAGCGGGCCAAGCGGCTGGTGGAGCTCGGCCACGACGTCGTCGTACTGCTGGACTCGATCACCCGGCTGGGGCGTGCGTACAACATCGCGGCGCCGGCCAGCGGGCGGATCCTGTCCGGTGGTGTGGACTCGTCCGCGCTGTACCCGCCGAAGCGGTTCTTCGGCGCGGCCCGGAACATCGAGGACGGCGGTTCGCTGACCATCCTCGCGACCGCACTGATCGAGACCGGCTCGAAGATGGACGAGGTGATCTTCGAGGAGTTCAAGGGCACCGGCAACATGGAGCTCCGGCTGCGCCGCGAGTTCGCCGACCGGCGGATCTTCCCGGCGATCGACGTGGTCGCCTCCGGCACCCGCCGCGAGGAGCTGCTGATGTCCAAGGACGAGACCCAGGTGGTCTGGAAGCTGCGCCGGGTGCTGTCCGCGCTGGACGGGCAGGCGGCGCTGGAGCTGCTGATCGGCAAGCTCAAGGAGAGCAAGTCGAACATCGAGTTCCTGCTGCAGGTGAACAAAACCACCCCGTCAACAGGCACTTCTCACAGCACCACGAACGGCGACTGACAAAAAGACGGTGGGAGGGGTGGTGAAACAAGACCCCTCCCACCACCGTCTGCGTTTCTGGCTGGCCCGGCTTCCTCCCGCTCGGTCAGGAGCTGCTGCTGAACGGATTCTCAGGTAGCTGAGAGAAGGTGTTCCGGGGGTTCATCTCGGGCTCACCGAAGGTTTCTTCCCGGAGGAAATGTCTTACCCGTCAAGTACTCACTTCGGCGGGAGTTGCAATGCGCACAAGATGGCGACTGGTCTCGGCCGTCGGGATCGTGCTGGTGGCGGTCACCGGGGCCGCGGCCGCGAACGTACTGCCCGGCAGGCACGCCGGCCCACAACCCGACGGTACGGCGAACACGACGTACGGCTGGCGGGTCACTCCGGCCGGCGACCAGACCAAGCTCGGCGAGAAACCGTTCGGCTCGGCGCTCAGCCCGGACGGCAAGTACCTCGCGATCAGCAACGCCGGCACCCGGACGCAGAGCCTCTCGCTGGTCGAGGCCGCGACCGGCAAGGTCGTCCAGAACCTCCCGTACGCGAGCCCGGAGGCCCTCTTCATCGGCCTCGCCTGGAGCCCGGACGGCAGCAAGCTGTACGCCGCGGCCGGCGGCAACGACAAGGTCCGCGTCTACACCCAGGCCAACGGCCTGCTCACCGAAACGGCACCGATCACGCTGCCGAAGGGCTCGTTCCCCGCGGGCCTGACGCTGAACGCCGACGGCAGCAAGCTGTACGTCGCGACGAACGGCAACGGCGGATTGTCGGCCATCGACACCGCGACCGGAACTGTCCTCGGCAAGGTCGCGACCGGCCCGAACCCCTTCACCGTCGGCCTGACCGCCGACGGCAAGACGGCGTACGTCTCGAACTGGGGCACGAACACGGTCTCGGCCGTCGACACCGCGACCCTCACCGTCCGCAAGACCCTCACCGTCGGCAGCCACCCGACCGCGATCCTGCGGAACCCGGCCACCGGCGAACTCCTGGTCGCGGTCACCGACGCCGACAAGGTGATCGGCATCGACCCGGCGACCGACGCGATCACCCGCACGATCGAGCTCGCGCCGTACCAGCACGCTCCGGTCGGCTCCAGCCCGCAGGGCCTGGCGATCGACGGCAAGACGCTGTACGTCGCCAACGCCGGCAACAACGACGTCGCGGTCGTGAACCTCGCGAACAACCGCGTCACCGGGCTGATCCCGACCGGCTGGTACCCGACCACGGTCACCGTCACGCGCGACCACAAGCGCCTGCTGGTGACGAACGCGAAGGGCCTCGGCGCCGGCCCGAACCCGGGCGGCCCGCAGCCGACGAACCCGGTCGTCGACTATTCGCAGTACGTCGGCTCGATGATCATGGGCACGCTGTCGGACATCGCCGTACCGAGCCGCGACGCGCTCGCGCAGTACACGAAGCAGGTCCGCGCGAACGACCGCTTCGACGGCGCGGGGCACCCGAACGGCCCGGCGAACGTGGTCCCGGTCCGGCCGGGGGACCTGAGCCCGATCAAGCACGTGATCTACGTGGTGAAGGAGAACCGGACGTACGACCAGGTGTTCGGCTCGCTCGGCAAGGGCAACGGCGACCCGTCGCTGAACCTGTTCGGCGACGACTCCGCCCCGAACCAGCGCCAGCTGGCCCGGCAGTTCGTCACGCTCGACAACTTCTACGCCGACGGCGCGGTCTCGTCCGACGGCTGGGAGTGGGCGACCGCGTCGGAGTCGAACGCGTACAACGAGCACCTCTGGCCGGTGGCGTACTCCGGCCGCGGCCGCGGCGACGACGTGTACACGAACCAGGCGACCGACCCGGGCAAGCTCACCGGCGACTCGCGGATCTGGGACCGGCTCGACGACGCCGGCGTCTCGTACCGGAACTACGGCATGTGGGCCGGCGGCCCGCTGCCCGCGAAGGTGTTCGCGACCGAGCCGCGGCTGGCCGCGCACACCGACCCGAACTACGCCGCGCAGAACGGCGACATCCGGGACAACACCCGCGTGGACGAGTGGCTGAAGGAGTTCAACGCGTCCGAGACCTTGCCGGCCATGCAGTTCGTCCGGCTGCCCAACGACCACACGTTCGGTACGGCGGTCGGCAAGCCGACGCCGAAGGCCGCGGTGGCCGACAACGACCAGGCGCTCGGGCGGATCGTGGACGCGGTGTCGCACAGCAAGCACTGGAAGGACACCGCGATCTTCGTCACCGAGGACGACGCGCAGAACGGTCCCGACCACGTCGACGCGCACCGGACGGTCGCGCTGGTGATCAGCCCGTACACGCAGACCGGCAAGGTCGACTCGACCATGTACAGCACGGTCTCGATGATGCGGACCATGGAACTGATCGCCGGGATCGGCCCGCTGACCCAGTTCGACGCCGGGGCGACCCCGATGACCGCGAGTTTCACCCCGAAGCCGAACCTGGCGCCGTACGACGCCCGCACGCCGTCGCAGTCGCTCGACGAGAAGAACACCGCGTCGGCGCCGCTGGCCGCCGAGTCGTCGAAGATGGACTTCAGCCAGGCGGACAAGGCGCCCGAGCAGCAGCTGAACGAGGCGATCTGGAAGAGCGTGAAGGGCGCGAACAGCCCGATGCCGGCGCCGCGCGGTGCTCCGGCGAGCGGAGCCGAGGCTGCCGAGGAGGGCGGTCGCTGACCCCGGATTTCCGCCTGGTAGCGGCCTCGTGGCAGACTAGATGGCTGGTTCCGGTTCACGTTCACACCGTGTGGACGACCCGGGGCACCTGATCCTAGGAGACTGTCTTGAAGAGCGACATCCACCCGACGTACGTGGAGACCACGGTGACCTGCACCTGTGGCGCCACGTTCACCACGCGCTCGACCGCGGAGAACGGCGTCATCCACGCCGACGTGTGCTCGCAGTGCCACC
>NZ_DASRVN010000657.1:0-17680 GCF_035655035.1 Kribbella sp.
ACCCTCTGGACCCGCCTCTACCAACAAGGCCTGACAGTCGTGAACCCCACCTCCGCCACCCCCGCCCAACTAACCCTCCCGCCAGGCACCTGGACCGACCTCCACGGCACCCCCTACACCGGCACCATCACAGTCCCCGCCAACACCGGCCTGGTCCTCAACCACAGCTGACCCTCCGAGCGCACCGCTCCCACCCGGGAGCGGTGCGCCCTGGCCGTCAGCGGTTGATGGGCTCGGTCATCCCTGAGTCGTATATGCCTTGACATGTATATGCCTGAGACAGCATATTGATGGTTGTGGATGAGTTGTGGGCGGCGTTGGGGGAGCCCAATCGGCGGGCCTTGCTGGGCGTTTTGCGGGCCGGGGCGCGCGGGGTGGGGGAGTTGGCGGACGAGGTCGGGTTGTCGCAGCCGGCGACGTCGAAGCATTTGCGGGTGTTGCGGGACGCGGGGCTGGTGACGGTTCGCGTCGAGGCGCAGCGGCGGATCTACGCCGTCGACCCGGGCGGGATGGCCGAGTTCGATCGATGGCTGCAGCCGTACCGGCGGTTGTGGAACGACCGGCTGGATGCTCTGGGCAACTACCTGGACACAGCGGAAGCAGACGAGGATCAGGAGTGAATCATGGACCGAGGTACGTACGTCGACCACCACGGGCGTCCGGCGGTGCGCTTCGAGCGCAGTTATCCGTACCCCCTAGAGCGGGTGTGGTCCGCGGTCACCGACCCGCGGGAGCTGGAGCACTGGTTTCCCTCGGCGGTGGAGCTGGAGCCGCGCGTCGGCGGCAAGGTGGTCTTCAGCGGCGACCCGAACGTCGAGGACGGCACCGGGGAGGTGTTGACGTACGAGCCGCCGCACCGGATCGCCTTCACCTGGGGTGACAACGAGCTCCACCTGGACCTGCGCTCCACCCCGGAGGGCTGCACGCTCACGCTGGTCGACGTACTCGGCAACCGTGATGAAGCCGCTCGCAACGGGGCCGGCTGGCACGTGTGTCTCGATGAGCTGAGCAAGAGTCTCGACGGCACCACCTCAGCCGGTCCGCACAGCGACACCGCCACCGAATGGCAGCCGTTGTACGACGAGTACGTCGCCGCCGGCATGCCCCATGGCGCCGCGATCCCCACCGGTGATGAGCGCTGATTCGGGGCCCGAGACCAGATCCGGCCCCGCAAGCGTCGGGCGGGGGACTGGCGCGTGGCTGGTACTTGTCGCGACAGCCCTCGCCGCGACGATGGACGGGTTGGACGCAACGGGGTTGTCCGTCGCCAACCCCGCGATAGCTCGGGACCTGCACGCGTCGCTGCCGAGCCTGCAGGCCATCACCACCGGGTACATGGTGGCCATGGCCGCTTCGGTGATCGTCGTCGGCAAGGTCGGTGACCGGTACGGCCACCGCCGGGTCTTCCTGATCGGCCTGGCCGGGTTCGCGGTCAGCTCGGCCTTGGTCGGTCTGTCGTCGACCGCGACCGAAATGGTGCTGTGGCGGGTGGCGCAAGGCGTTTCCGGTGCCATGCTGGCAGCGAACGCGGTCGCGCTGTTACGGCACACCTTTCCGCCGGATCGGTTCAAGCTGGCGGTCGGACTCTTCAGCGGCGGACTGGCGCTGGCGAGCCTCGGAGGACCGTTCCTCGGCGGCGCGCTGGTCGAGTACCTCAGCTGGCGGGCGATCTTCTTCGTGAACCTTCCGATCGCTGCCGTTGCCGGGATCCTCGCCGTACTGCACGCGCCCCGGCACACCCGGGCGGACGTGGGCGGGCGCCTGGACATCTCGGGCGTGGTGGTGCTCGCCGTCGCCGTGGCGGCGCTGGTCTCCGGCGTGAGCCGTGCCGGCGCATACGGCTGGGGCGGGATGTATCCGATCGCGGCGTTCGTCGCGGCGATCGTCCTGCTGGTCAGGTTCGTGAGGATCGAGCGCTCGGCGGCCGACCCCGTCGTACCACTCGACTTGTTCCGATCGCGGCAGAGCTGTCTGGCGCTCGCCGTGATTCTCGCCGGGGGCCTGACGCATTTCGGGTCCGCGTACTACTTTGCCCTTTATCTACAGCAGTTTCGCGGTCTCAGTCCGCTCGCCGCCGGCGCGAGTCTGCTGCCGATGCTCGGCCTGGTTGCTTTCGGCGGGCCGTTGAGTGGACTGCTCAACCAACGCTACGGCCCGCGCTTGCCGGTAACGGCCGGGCTCACTCTGCTCGCAGCTGGTGCAGTCGGCCTGTCGGTGACCGGTCTGGATGCCCGTCTGATCGCGCTCATTCCGTGGCTGCTGCCGATGGGCCTGGGCGTCGGACTGGCGCTTCCGACCGCAACCGCGATCGTCGTCAGTCAAGCTCCGGCGGAGCACGCCGGCGCCGCCTCAGGTCTGCAGCACACCGTCTTGATGGTGTCCGGCGCGCTCGCGGTCTCCGTCCTCGGCGCGATCATCACCGCCAGCGCACCGCAGTACGCCGACATCGCAGTCGTCCAAGACCCAACCGCCTTCCTCACCGGCCTCCGCCACGCCTTCCTCACCGGAGCAGCCCTCACCGCCACAACCGCCACCTTGTATCTGTGCGGCACGCGACCCGCAGACACTCAGCGAGCTACCTGAGGTTTTCTGGGGGGATGCCGGTGGAGCCTCGGATTACCAGGCGGGTTTCCAGTTTTACGGTGAGGGGGGTGGGGGAGTCGGGGTCGCGGAGTTGGTCGAGGAGGAGGTCCACGGCGGCGGAGCCGAGTTCGGCGGCGGGGACGTGGATGGAGGTGAGCATGGGGTGGGTGACGGTGGAGAGCGGGCTGTCGTCGATGCCGATCACGCTGATTTCGCGGCCTACCTGCATTCCGCGTTCGGTGAGGCGGGACATGACGCCTAGGGCGATCAGGTCGTCGTAGGCGATGGCGGCGGCTACCTCGGAGGACTGCAGGAGGTCGGCGGCTCGCATGCCGGCTTGGATCTGGGGCTCGAAGGGGCCCAGCTCGCGGAGCTCCACGTCGTTGGCGGCGCAGGCCTTGGCGAGGGCGTCGCGGCGTTGCTGGTTGGACCAGGAACGGCGGGGGCCGGACAGGTAGGTGATCCGGCGGTGGCCCAGGGAGACCAGATGTTCGACGGCCTCCTGCATGCCTTCGTTCTCGTCGATGACCACGCTGCCGGCGCCTTCGACCTCGCGGTTCACGAAGACGACGGGCAGTTGCTGGGCGAGCCGAGTCAGGTCGGCGGGGGCGGTCCGGGGCGACGCCAGGATCAGGCCGTCCACCTGGCGGCTGAGGCCGCGGGCGAGCTCGAGTTCGTCGGCGACGTGTTCGTCGGTGTCCGCGATCAGTACGGCGTACCGCTTGTCGCGCGCGCGGGCCTGGACCGACTTGATGATCGGCGGGAAGAACGGGTTCGCGATGTCCGGGACGACCAGGCCGACGGTGTCGGTGCGGCCGGACACCAGTGATCGGCCGGCCCGGCTCGGTGCGTAGCCGAGCTGCCGGGCGACGCGTTCGATCCGGGCCCGGGTCTCGGCGTTGACCTTCTCCGGATCGGTCAGCGCCCGTGACACGGTCGACGTCGACACGTTGCAGGCCGCGGCCACCTCCGCCAGCGTGACAGCCAAGGCAAGCTCCCCAAGTCGCGTACGGATAGGTCCTGGCATCGTAGCGCAAACGATTGCCGCTGCTCTGCACCCTGATTGTAACCACTTGGACGAGTTTCCACTGCAAGCCGTTGACTCTTGCTGCAAACGTTGGCAGTCTCATCACACCCCGGCCGATCCGGCCGTGGATCGAAGGGAGATCCCGTGCGCTCCAGAGTGAAACTGACAGCGGTCGTGGCCGGTCTGGCCCTGCTGTCCGGACTGACGGCCTGTTCAGGGGGCGCCGGCGCCGCCAACGCCGGCAAGGCGGCGCCGCTGACGGTCGCTGCGTACTCGCAGCCGACCTTGCAGCCGAACTTCAACCCGTTCTCGGTGAACGCCCTGCGCGGCACCATCGGGCTGATCTACGAGCAACTGTTCGACTTCAACACCGCGCACGGATCAGAGTTCATGCCGAGCCTGGTCACGAAATACACCTGGGCTCCCGGCGGTAAGGCGATCGACCTCGCGCTGGACAACCGGGCGAAGTGGTCCGACGGCAGCGCGCTGACCGCCGACGATGTGATCTTCACGTTCGACTACCTGAAGCAGCACCAGCTGCTGGCGTTGCCGGTCGACCAGGTGACCAAGACGGCCGACGGCGTGCACATCACGTTCACCAAACCGGCGTACGCCGCGATCCAGGATCTGGGCCGGACCGTGATCGTGCCGAAGAAGGTGTGGACCGGCAAGGACCCGGACACCGAGACGAACCTCAAGCCGATGGGCAGCGGCCCGTACGAGCTCGGCCAGGTGACCGGCCAGCAGGCCACGTTCAAGGCGCGCGCAGACTACTGGAAGCAGAAGGTCCCGGTCCCGCAGATCACGTACGTGACCACGAGCAGCACCAACCTGCTGGCCCAGCAGCTGGTCCGGCACGAGGTCGACCTCGCGTACGCCGGCATCCCGGACGTGAAGAACCAGTTCGTGCAGAAGAACGCGGCGCAGAACCACCTCTGGCCGGTGTATGCGAGCATGAAGCCGCTGATGCTGAACCTGAAGCGCAAGCCGTTCGACAACGTGCACGTCCGCAAGGGCATCGCGCTGTCGATCGATCGGCAGGCGGTCACCGACGCGTACAACCCGGGCGTCTACCAGCCGGTCGGCCCGACCGGGCTGTACCAGGGCACCCTGTCGAAGTGGATCGACCCCGCGCACCGCGACCCGGTGAAGCCGGACAAGACCGCGGCGCTGGCCGAGTTCGCCCAGGCGGGCTACAAGCCGCAGGGCGGCAAGCTGATCGGTGCCGATGGCAAGCAGTTGAAGCTGAGCATCCTGACCGTCAGCGCGTTCGCCGACGGGATGGCGTACACCCAGGAGCTGGCGTCGCAGCTGACCGCGGTCGGCATCGACGCCGCGGTGAACGGGGTACCGTCGGCCGCCTACACCGGTGACGAGGACAAGCGCGACTTCGACGCGATCTACGGCGACGCGTTCACCTTCGGCACGAACCCGTACACGTTCTACAACAAGATGCTGTCGAAGAAGTCCAAGACCAACCTGGTCGGCTGGGACGACCCGGCCACCGAGGCCGCGCTCGGCGCCCTCGCGCAGGCGGCGCCGGACGCGCAGCTGCAGGCGTCGAAGCCGCTGCAGCAGATCATGCTCGCCCAGGTGCCGGTGGTCCCGGTGGCCGTGAAGGGTACGCCGTACATGTACAACACCGAGCACTGGACCGGCTGGCCGAGCGCCGACGACCCGTACACGACGCCGGATCCGGGCGCGATCAGCGGCGTGTTCGCGGCCAAGCTGTTCCTGTCGCTGAAGCCGGCATGACCCGGTTCCTCGGTACGCCGTTCGTGCAGCGGATCGGGTTCTACCTGATCGCGGCCTGGTCCGCCGTCACGATCAACTTCGTCCTGCCGCGGTTGATGCCGGGCGATCCGGCCTCGGCGATCCTGTTCAAGATGTCCGAGCTCGGGCCGGTGTCGGATCAGCAGGAGGAGCTGGTGCACCGGCTGTTCGGCGGCGCCCGCGGGCAGTCGTGGTGGCACGAGTACGTCGGCTACCTGAGCGGGATCCTGCACCTGGACTTCGGCCGGTCGATCTCGTTCTACCCGGCGACGGTCTCCTCGGTGGTGCGGTCCGGCTTCCTCTGGACGCTGCTGCTGGTCGGCAGCGCGACCGTGATCGCGTTCGTGCTCGGCACCGGCCTCGGAATCCTGGCCGGCTGGCGGCCGGGCCGGGCGCTCGACTCGGTCGGCAGCCTGGTGTCGATCTTCCTGCACTCGATGCCGTACTTCTGGGTGGCGCTGATCCTCGCGTACGTGTTCGCGTTCACGCTCGGCTGGTTCCCGCTGTCCGGCGGCGCCGACCTCGGGCTGGTGCCCGGGTTCACCCCGGACTTCCTGAACAGCGCGGTCCGGCACGCGATGTTGCCGGCCGCAACGATCGTGCTGACCTCGGTGAGCGGCTGGATGATCCACATGCGCAACATGATGGCGTCGGTGGTGAACGAGGACTACGTCCTGCTCGCGCAGGCGAAGGGCCTGCCCGGGCACCGCGTGGTCTTCTCGTACGCCGCCCGGAACGCCGTACTGCCGAGCATCAGCGGGTTCGCGGTGTCGATCGGGATGGTGGTCGGCGGCTCGCTGCTGACCGAGATGGTGTTCAACTACCCGGGCCTCGGCAGCCTGCTCAACCAGGCGATCGTGAACGTGGACTACCCGCTGATGCAGGGCCTGTTCCTGATCATCTCGCTGACCGTGCTGGCGGCGAACTTCGTGGTCGACTCGCTCTACGTACTGATCGACCCACGGACCCGGGAGGTGTCGTGATGCCCCGCGACCGCAAGGTGATCGTCGGACTGACGGTCCTCGGCGTGATGCTGCTGATCGCGATCGTCGGCCCGTACTTCGTCAGCGGCGTACTCGGCCAGTCGCCGACCAAGCTGCACGCGGGACCGCCAATGGCAGGTCCGTCCGGCGAGCACTGGCTGGGTACGACGACGTCCGGCGTGGACGTATTCGCGCAGTTCATCACCGGTACCCGCGTCTCGGTGTTCGTCGGCCTGGTCGGCGGCACGATCTCGACGTTCCTCGCCGTACTGTTCGGACTGGTCAGCGGGTATCACAAAGGCAAGACGGGTGCCGCGCTGACCGGGTTCGTGAACATCTTCCTGGTCATCCCGGGATTGCCGCTGCTGCTCCTGATCGCCAGCTATACAAGGGGCCGTGGCGGTTGGCCCGCGGTTGCGCTGATCATCGGCCTGACCAGCTGGGCCGGTGGCGCCCGGGTCAAGCGGGCGCAGACGTTGTCGCTGCGGAACCGCGACTTCGTGGCCGCCGCGCAGTACTCCGGCGACAAACAGACGCGGGTGCTGTTCCTGGAGGTCGTCCCGCATCTGGCGCCGGTGATCGCGTCGACGTTCCTGTTCGCGGTGGTCGGGTCGATCGCCGCGGAGGCCGGGCTGGACTTCATCGGCGCCGGCAACACGAACACGGTCAGCTGGGGCACGATGCTGTACTGGGCGCAGTCGCAGGGCGCGCTGCAGAGCGGCGCCTGGTGGTGGTTCCTGCCGCCGGGCCTCGGCATCGCGCTGGTCGGTACGGCGGCGGGCCTGGTCAACTTCGGTATCGACGAGCTGTCCGACCCACGGCGCCGTACGCTGCGGACCTCCTCGCGCCGGCCCAAGCGGAAGGCGGTCACGGCATGACGTTGCTCGAGGTGCGCGACCTGGTGGTGGAGTACGGCCCGGAGGTGCGCGCGGTCGACAAGGTGTCGTTCGACGTCGGCCGCGGCGAGATCTTCGGCGTGCTGGGGGAGAGCGGCAGCGGGAAGACCACGCTGATGACCGCGATCACCCGGCTGCAGCGCCCGCCCGCGCGGATCACCGGCGGCACGGTCACCTACCGGCCGGCCGAGGGCAAGCCGGTCGAGCTGGTCGGCTGTACGCCTCGGGAGCTCCGGGAGCTGCGCTGGGAGCGGGTCTCCGTGGTGTTCCAGAGCGCGATGAGCTCGCTGAACCCGGTGATGCGGGTCGGTACCCAGTTCGCCGACGCGATCCGCGCGCACCGTTCGGTGAAACGCGCCGAGGCGTGGCACCGGGCCGCGGAACTGCTCGAACTGGTCGGCATCCCGCGCGACCGGGTGCGCAGCTACCCGCACGAGCTGTCCGGCGGGATGCGGCAGCGGGCCGCGATCGCGCTGTCTCTGGCCTGCCGGCCGGACCTGGTGGTGATGGACGAGCCGACAACCGCGGTCGACGTGGTGATGCAGCGGCAGATCCTCGACAACCTGAAGGACCTGCAGGCGAGCTTCGGGTTCTCGGTCCTGTTCGTCACGCACGACCTGTCGCTGCTGGTCGAGCTCGCCGACCGGATCATGGTGATGTACGCCGGGCGCGCCGTCGAGATCGCGTCCGCCAAGGACATCTACCGGGACCCGCAACACCCGTACACACAGGGATTGCGGGACTCGTTCCCGTCGCTGCACGGTCCGCGGCGCGAGCTGCGCGGGATCGGTGGCGCGCCGCCGGACCTGCGCCGGCTGCCAGCCGGGTGCGCGTTCGAACCGCGCTGCCCGCATCGCGTCGACGACTGCAAGGGGACGCTCCCGCTGCTGATCGAACGCGACCGTACACAGGCAGCCTGTCTGCTCCTCGACCGTCAGGAGGTGGGCCATGCTGGAGGCCATTGACGTCACCAAGCGGATGGCGTTGCACGGCAGGCGGCACGGGCAGTGGTTCACCGCCGTGGACTCGGCGTCGCTCAAGCTGGAGCCCGGCAAGGTGGTCGCGCTGGTCGGCGAGAGTGGTTCGGGCAAAAGCACGCTCGCACGGATCCTCACGCTCGGGGACGAGCCGTCCGCGGGCGCGATCCGGCTGGCCGGCAAGGAGGTCAGCGGGCGGCGGCGCGCGGACCGGCAGGCGCACTTCGGCCAGGTGCAGCTGATCATGCAGGACCCGTTCGCCTCGCTGAACCAGCTGCACAAGGTCCGCTACATCCTCGGCCGCCCGCTGCGGAACTTCGGCGCGAGCGGTGACCTCAGCGAGCGGATCGTCGAGCTGCTCGAGCGGGTGAACCTGACGCCGGGGGAGCAGTACATCGACAAGTACCCGCACGAGCTGTCCGGTGGGCAGCGGCAACGGGTCGCGATCGCCCGCGCGCTGGCCGCGGATCCGGCGGTGCTGATCGGCGACGAGCCGGTGTCGATGCTGGACGTGTCGATCCGGCTCGACGTACTGCGGCTGTTCGCGGACCTGTGCGCGCGGGACGGGCTCGCGATGCTGTACATCACGCACGACATCGCCAGCGCCCGGTACTTCGCGGACGAGATCAACGTGATTTACGCGGCCCGGATGGTCGAGGGCGGCCCGGCGGAGGAGGTCACGCAGCACCCGCGGCACCCGTACACGCAGCTGCTGCTCGAGTCGTCGCCGGACCCGGACCGCGAGGGCGAGCGCGGTAGATTGCCGATTGTTGACAATCCTCACGAGCCGGTCGACCGGGAGCAGGAACTGGCCGGCTGCCCGTTCGCGGCCCGCTGCCCGCACGCGATGCCGATCTGCACCGAGCAGCCGCCGCCGGTCACCACGTTCTCCGGCGGTCATTGGTCGCGGTGCTGGTTACACGAGGAGTAATCGAATACTTCTGGAGAGTGATCCGGGGAGCGATCGTGGTGGGCGTCGCGCTGGTCTCGCTGACGGCGTGCGGAAGCTCGAACGCGCCCGCAAGCGCGCCTAGGCGCTAGGTCAGAGCCGACGTCAGCGTGACGTCGACGGTCGTGCGATTGAGGTAGTCGGTCCAGGCCTGCGCCAGGCGATTGACGCCCTGGGTCAATGTTGCCGGGGGCAACGCGTACGGCAGCCGGGTGTGGTGGTCGGTGCTGCCGTCGGCGGAGAAGACCGCGCCGGGCAGCAGCGCGACGCCGTACCGGAGTGCGATCTGGGCGAAATGCGTCGCGTCGCCGTGCGGGAGACGGACCCACAACGACGCTCCCGCCTGCGGTTCCTGCCAGCTCCAGTCGGGGAGGTGCCGGCCGAGCAGCTCGGTCAGCGTACGCAGGCCGACCGGCAGGGTGGTACGGCGTTCCGCCTCGGCGTCGGCGCGGCGGTCCATCAGCCGCAGCGCGACCTCCTGCGCGACCAGCGAGCTGCCGAGGTCGGTGACGCCGCGGACCTGCGCGAACCGCGAGACCACCTGCGGTACGGCGCGGATCCAGCCGAGCCGGAGCCCGCCCCAGAACAGCTTGCTCATCGAGCCGATCGTGACCAGCCGCTCGTGCGTCCCGAGCGCGGGCGCGGTCCGCCGGGCGTCGAACGCCGTACCGGCCAGTGACGTGTCGTCGACGAGCACCACCTCGTGCTGGTCGAGCAGCTTCGCGAGCCGCTGCCGCCGGTCGTCGGACAGGACGACGCCGGTCGGGTTGTGCGCCGCCGCCTGGACGTACACGAGCCGCGGCGATTCGTTCGTGAGCAGCCGCTCCAGCGCCGCGACATCGAGTCCGGCGGAGTCGATGCGGACGGTCCGCAGCCGGCTCCCGGTCCGCGCGAACGCCTCGAGCGCCCCGCGGTACGTCGGTTGCTCGACGACCACGCCGTCGCCCGGCTGCAGGCACCCGCGCGCGACGAGCTCGAGGGCCTGCTGGGCACCGGACGTGATCAGGATGTCCTCGGGCGCGGTCGGCGTACCGGCGTCGCTGTACCAGCGGGCGATCCGTTCGCGCAGGGCGGGCAGGCCGCGGAGGTGGTAGCCGTGGTGGGTGCTGGTCAGCCGGAGGTAGTCGTTGCGGGTCAGGCCCGCGGCGACGTCGGCGACCAGGTCGAGGCTCGGCAGCGCCGCGGTGGCGAAGTCGATCGTTGCCAACGGCCCGTTCAGGAACTGGCTCGCCGCGTGGTCGCCCGCGAGGCCCGACACGGTCTCCCGGTTGCGATCGAGCGTGACCCGCGTACCGCTGCCCTGTCGCCGCTCCAACTGCCCCTTCTCGCGGAGCATCTGGTATGCCGCGACCACCGTCGTACGGCTGACCGTCAGCGCCGTCGACAGCGCCCGCTCGGGTGGCAGCGCGGCCCCCGGCGGCAGCTCGCCGCGCTCGATCAGCTCGGCCAGGCTGTCGCTCAACTGCCGGTACAACGGCCCGGACCGGGCGCCGGCACCGACCAGCATGCGCGCGAGCTCGTCGGCGGAGAATCTGAGGCCATTACCGTCCTGGATCACAAACAGAGTCCAATTTCGTCGCTGTGGCTATAGCTGGCATTGGGTATCAAGGGCCAATCTAAGGCGCTTGCTGGTCTGTGAGGAGCCTTGTGATGACAGTGACCTATCAGTTCGAGTACGCCGAGCGGCTGCGTGTCGCCTTCATCGGGGCCGGCGGGCACTCGTACCGCAACGTGTATCCGGCATTCCAGTACGCGCCGGTGGACCTGGTGGCCGTGTGCGACGTACAGCTGGACAGGGCCGAGACGTATGCCCGGCGGTTCGGGGCCGCGGCGGCGTACGCCGACCATCGGGAGATGTTGTCGGTCGAGCGGCCGGACGCGGTCTTCATCGTCACGTCGTACACGTCTGAAGGGGATGTGCAGGCGACGGCGCTGGCCGAGGACTGTGTGCGGGCCGGTGCGCATGTGTGGATGGAGAAGCCGACCGCGGCCGGGATGGCGCAGCTCGATCGGTTGCAGGCGGCGGCCGACGAGACCGGACGTACGGTGATGACCGGGCTGAAGAAGATCTTCACGCCGGCGGCCGAGAAGGTGAAGGCGATCATGGGTACGCCGGAGTTCGGGGTGGCGTCCTCGATCTCGGTCCGGTACCCGCAGGCGCTGCCGGCGCCGGAGGAGCGGTCGGACGACGTCCGGATGATCGGGTTCCTGGACCACATCTTCCATCCGGCGGCGCTGCTCACGTACTTGATGGGACCGGTGCGGCGGCTGAGCTACGAGTGGGAGCCGGGGACCGGCGCGAGTGTGTCGAGCCTCCTGTTCGAGTCCGGCGCGGTCGGGACGCTGCATCTCGCCGCCGGCTCGGCGAACGGGGCGCCGCTGGAGCGGGTCGAGGTGATCGGTTCCGGGGCGAACGTGGTGGTGGACAACGGCGTACGGATCACGTACTACCGGGCCGGGGCCGACCTCGGGTACGGGCGGTCGGGGTCGTTCGTGACCGACGACGCGGTGGCGCCGCTGCGGTGGGAACCGGAGTTCTCGCTTGGGCAGCTCTACAACAAGAACCTGTTCTACCTCGGGTACGTGCCCGAGATCGTGCACTTCTGCGAGAGCGTGCTGGCCGGGAGGCCGGTCGAGAAGGGCACGCTGGGGGACGTCCGGGAGATCCTCAAGCTGTACGAGTTGTACCGCCGGCTGCCCGCCGGTACGTCCGCGACGATCGGGAGTTGACCATGGGAGAGCAGAGCCGTGTGACGGCCGCCGACGCGGTGACCGTCGAGGAACAGCCGTGGGGACGCCTGGAGTGGATGGTGTCCGCGGCGCTGGGCAACTCCGCCACGATGACCGTCGGGCGCTGCTACATCCGCCCGGGCGAACAGAACCCGCGCCACTACCACCCGAACTGCGACGAGGTACTCCACGTCCTCCAGGGCACGATCGAACACACCGTCGCCGACGACAAGGTCGCGATGGGTCCGGGCGACACGATCAGCATCCCCTCGGGTGCCGTCCACAACGCCCGCAATGTCGGCGCCGACGAGGCGATCTTCGTCATCTGCTTCTCCACCCCCAACCGCGAAACGGTAGGCGAGTGAAATGCCGACGGTGGTCTTGCTCGGAACGCTTGATACGAAGGCGGACGAGTACGCGTTCGTCCGGGACAGGTTGCTGGCGGCTGGGCTGAACGTGCTTGTGGTCGACGCCGGAGTGTTGGGGGAGCCGGGGATCTCAGCCGACGTGGAGCGGGCGGCTGTGGCTGCCGCGGCGGGGACTGATGTGGGGGAGTTGCGGTCCGCGGGGGATCGGGGAGCGGCGGTTACTGCTATGGCGAGTGGGGCGGCCGTCGTGGTGCGGGAGTTGTACGACGACGGGCGGTT
Source organism: Kribbella sp. (assembly GCF_035655035.1). Taxonomy (GTDB): domain Bacteria; phylum Actinomycetota; class Actinomycetes; order Propionibacteriales; family Kribbellaceae; genus Kribbella. The sequence goes on from NZ_DASRVN010000657.1 coordinate 12,566, forward strand.
GGACGGGGCCCTCGCGTTGGGTGGGACCGGGGGTACGTCGATCGCCGCGACCGCGTTCAGGGAGTTGCCGCTGGGGGTGCCGAAGGTGATCGTGTCGACGGTGGCGTCCGGTGATACGTCGGCGTACGTACGGGAGAGCGATCTCGTGCTGATGCCCAGCGTGGTGGACGTGGCCGGCGTGAACCGGCTGTCGGCGCGGATCCTGGCGAACGCGGCGGCGGCCGTCGCGGGCATGGTGCTGGCCGAGCCGGTGGCGGTCGTGACCGACGTACCGTTGCTTGCAGCAAGCATGTTCGGGGTGACCACGCCGGCGGTGAACACGGCGCGGGCGCGGCTGACCGGGCTCGGGTACGAAGTACTCGTGTTCCACATGACCGGAGTCGGCGGCCGGACGCTCGAGTCCCACCTCGGCCTCACCGCCGGCGGCTCGATCGGCGCCGGCACCGCCCGCACCCTGGACGACTGCGCAGCCCTGATCAACGCCTGGACCGCCGCCGCCCGCGCGATCCGCCCCGACATCTTCGTCCTCTGCCACGGCGGCCCGATCGCGGAGCCTCCCGACGTCGAGCGCATCCTCGAGCTCTGCCCGGACCTCGACGGCTTCTACGGCGCCTCCTCCATGGAACGCCTCCCCCCGAACCGGCGATCACCGCCACCACCAGCACCTTCGTGAACCTCCGCCGCGGCGTTCGGTAACGGTTTCCTTCTGGCTGAAGTTAAAGCCGCGCGAGTGGTTGACACCTTCGTCGCGCGCAATTAACTTCAGCTGGAAGTAAACCCGTCGAACCCGACAAGGTGGGCGTGTGGACAACCGTCTGAACGTGCTGGTCGTGATGGCCGACGAGCAGAGCTGGAACACCCTGGGCTGCACCGGAAACCCCGCCGCGCGGACGCCGAATCTGGACGCGCTCGCCACTGGGTCGACGGTCTTCGATGCCTGCTACACGCCGTTCCCGTTGTGCTGTCCGTCGCGCACCAGTCTGTGGACCGGGCTGATGCCGCGGCACCACGGCGTGCTGGGCAACTGGCGTCCGATCGAGCCGCAACTCCGCGAGGCCGGCGTCGCACAGGCGTTCGCAGCGGCCGGCTACCACACGCACTACAACGGCAAATGGCACGTCCCCGGCACCACGCCGGAACTGATGGGCTGGGCGGACAGCAGCGCGATTCCCGCCGTACTGCGGGGCCAGGACCGCGGGCGCTACATCGAGGACTATCGCGCGTGGGCGGGCGAGCGCGGGTACCCGTTCGACCCCGACCACATCGAGAACCTGACGGCGACGGACCTCGCCCGGCTGAAGGAGAAGCCGTACGCGACGTCGAGCGTCCCGCTGGACTCGTTCCTCGAGACCTGGCAGTGCGACACGTTCCTCGAGGGCCTGGACCGGCGCCCGCACGACCAGCCCTGGCTCGCGGTCTGCTCGATGAACGCACCGCACTTCCCGATGCTCGTCCCGAGCCCGTACGACCGGCTGATCGACCGCACCAAGGTGCAACTGCCGGAGAGCTGGAAGACGGGTACGGCGACGACGCCACGTGAGGTCCGCGAGTCGCACTTCGCCCGCGACTTCGAGAATCTCGACGAGCAGGACTGGATCGAGGTGACCAGCCACTATCTCGGGCTGTGCGCACTCGTCGACGCGCAGTTCGGCAGGATCCGCCGGTACCTCGAGGACGCGGGCGAGTGGGACCGGACGGTGGTCGTGTTCACCTCCGACCACGGCGACCTGATGGGCGCGCACCGGCTGATGGAGAAGGGCCACTGGCTGCACTACGAGGAGGCCCTGCGGGTGCCGCTGATCGTTCGGCACCCGGACGGCCGGCAGAGCCGGAACGCGAACTTCGTCTCGCTGGTCGACGTCGCGGCGACGCTGGCGGAGCTGGCCGCCGTACCGTGGCACGACTCGCACGACGGGCGGTCGTTCGCGGCGATGGTCGGCGACGGTACGTCGGCGCCGACCCGCGAGTACGTCACCGCCGAGACGATGCTGCACGACGGCAAACCCGGCGGGAACGGCGATCCGTTCCACGCCGCGGACTGGGAGTACCCGCGGGACAGCCTGAACCTGTCCGTCCGGACCGCCGGTCATCGGTACGTCTTCCGCTCCCACGACGAGGCGGAGCTGTACGACCTGGCGGTTGATCCCTGGGAGCAGCACAACCTCGCCTGCCGCGAGGTACCGACCGCGAGACGGCTCGCGGAGCTGCTCGCCGCCGAGGTCTCCGACGTACTGCCGGAGGCCGCCGCCCTTGTCCGTCGGCGCATCCCCGCCACACAGGCACCGAAAGGCTGATCATGACCACTCAGTTCTCCCGGCGGCGGCTCCTGCAGTTCGGGGCCGCGGCGGCCGGACTCACCGCCGTCTCCTCCTGCACCCGCGGCCTCGGCGGGAGCGGCAACACGTCGGGCGGTGGGTCGAAAGGCACGCTGGACGTGATGTTCTGGGGCGAGGGCGACCAGAACAAGTTGCTCATCAAGGCGCTCGACCTCTACCAGAAGTCCTCGGGCGCGGTGAAGGTGAACCCGCAGTACTCCGGTTTCTCCGGGTACTACGACAAGCTCGCCACCCGCGTCGCCGGGGGCAACCCGCCGGACGTGTTCCAGATCCATCTGCCCTACCTGATGGAGTACATCAAGCGCGGGGCGGTGGCGCCGCTGGATCAGTACAAGGACGACCTCGGCCTCGACAAGATGCCGGACTACGTTGCCACCACGACGAAGGCGGACGGGAAGTACTACTTCGCGCTGCTCGGCGCGGCGACCCAACCGGCCATCATCGTCGACACCACCAAGCTGAAGGGCCTCGGGATGGCCGCGCCGAGCCCGGACTGGACGATCGACCAGTACAAGTCCGCGATGGCCGACGTCTGGAACAAGAGCGGTCACAAGCTCGCCGGTACGGCGGACCTCGGCGGCAACTCGATCGCGCTGGAGTCGTTCCTGCGCGGGCGGGGGAAGGCGCTGTTCGGTGACGGCAGCTCGCTCGGATTCGCCGAGGAGGACCTGGCCGCCTGGCTGCAACTCTGGCAGGACCTGCGCGGCAACGGGTCCGCCGTACCGATGCCGGTCACCGCGGCCGCGACCGGTTTCCAGAACGACCCGGTGACGATCGGCAAGGCGGCGTACACCGGGACGGCGACGTCGCGCGGGTTGCCGTCGATGCAGAGCCTGACCAAGGACACGCTGAGCCTCGGGACGTTCCCGTCCGGCGGCGCCGGGTCGGCACCGGGGACGAACATCATTCCGGCCGGCTGGTTCGCGATCTCGCCGAAGTCGAAGAACATCGAGGGCGCGGTCTCGATGCTGAAGTACCTGACCAGCCGGCCGGAGGCGGCGCAGGCGATGGGTCTGGCGCGCGGCGTACCGATCCCGGAGAACATCCGGGCGGACGTGGCGAAGACGGCGACCGGTCTGAACAAGCTGGTCCTGGACAACTACGCGCTGGTCGCGTCGAAGGGGCCGGCGCCGCTGCAGATGTACCCGCCCGGCGCGAGCAAGCTGCTGCAGACGTCATTGCCGAACGCGAACCAGGTGGTGGGTTTCGGCAAGAGCTCGGTGTCGCAGGCGGTGACCAACTTCTTCTCCGACGCCAAGGCCGCGCTGCAGTGAGGCGTAGCCGGTACCAGAACGGGTGGGCACTGCTGTTCCTGGCGCCCTGGCTGATCGGGTTCGTGGCCTTCACCGCCGGGCCGATGCTGATGTCGCTGTACCTGGCCTTCACCAAGTACGACCTGCTCACCGCGCCGAAATGGATCGGGTGGGGCAACTTCGGGCGGATGTTCGGCGCCGACCCGCTCTTCCTGCAGTCGCTGAAGGTGACCGCGATCTACGTGTTCGTCGGTACGCCGTTGAGCCTGTGCTTCGCGCTCGTGGTGGCCGTCGTACTGAACCGCGGTTTGCGGGGGCTCGACTTCTACCGGTCGGCGATCTACCTGCCGTCGCTGTTCGGCGGCAGCGTCGCGGTCGCGGTGCTGTGGCGGAAGGTGTTCAACGGCGACGGACTGGTGAACCAGATCCTCGCGCTGGCGGGGATCCACGGGCCGTCGTGGATCTCCGAGCCGCAGACCGCGCTCGGCACGCTGATCGTGCTCGAGGTGTGGCAGTTCGGCGCGCCGATGGTGATCTTCCTGGCCGGGCTGCGGCAGATCCCGCGGGAGTTCTACGAGGCCGCGCAGGTGGACGGGGCGAGCAGGTCGCGGCAGTTCTGGAGCATCACGATGCCGTTGCTGAGCCCGATCCTGTTCTTCAACCTCACGCTGCAGCTGATCCGGTCGTTCCAGGCGTTCGCGCCGGCGTTCATCATCAGCGACGGCTCGGGCGGCCCGGCCGACTCGACGCTGTTCTACTCGCTGTACCTCTACCAGGAGGGATTCGTGAACTTCGACATGGGTTACGCCGCCGCGATGGCCTGGATGCTGGTGCTGCTGGCCGGTGCCGTGGTCGCCGTCAACTTCATCTTCAGCAGGTTCTGGGTGCACTATGAAAACTGACAAGAAGAACACCCTCGCTTCGCTCGGGGATGGGAGTGAGAAGAACACTCTCGCTTCGCTCGGGGGTGGGACCCTCGCTTCGCGCGGGGGTGGGAGTGGGAAGAGGACCCTCGCTTCGCTCGGGGGTGGGGGTGGGAAGAGGTTGCTTGCGCATTTCGCGCTGATCGTGGTGACGCTGGTGATGCTGTATCCGCTGGTGTGGATGGTGGCCAGCTCGTTCAAGCCGACCGCGGAGATCTTCTCGCAGCCGGGCCTGATCCCGCGGCACTTCGAGCCCTCGAACTACGCGGAGGGCTGGAAGGGCGGAAGGGCGTCTCGAACGCGTTCAGCATCTTCCTGGAGAACTCGTTGTTCATCTCGGTACTGGCGATCGTCGGCAACGTGTTCTCTTGCAGTCTGGCGGCCTTCGCGTTTGCCCGGCTGAACTTCTTCGGGCGGCGGATCGCGTACGTGACGATGCTCGTGACGTTGATGTTGCCGACGCACGTGACGCTGGTGCCGCAGTACATCCTGTTCAACAAGCTCGGCTGGGTGAACACGTTCTACCCGCTGTTCGTGCCGCACTTCTTCGCGGTCGACGCGTTCTTCGTGCTGCTGATGGTGCAGTTCATCCGCTCGCTACCG
>NZ_DASRVN010000658.1:0-15607 GCF_035655035.1 Kribbella sp.
AGGCCGAGGCGATGCTGCAGGTGGCGCTGGCCGGCGCCGCGGCGCACGACCCGGAGGCCGCCGAGCGGCTGCGCCGGATCCCGCAGCCGGGACCGGTCGTCCGGACCTCGGAGATCGTCGGTACGTCGGGCCTGATCAGCCACGACGCGCAGTACCTCGACGCCCGGACGGCACGCCGTACGTCGCATCGCCGGCAGCGGGGCAATGTCGGCGGGCGGCACCGCGCCCCGAAGCGCAGCCGGCAGCAGACCACCGGCCGCCGCTTGTGGACCTCTCAGATCCGCGGTACCGGGCTGGCCCGCGGTGAGCGCCCCACGGCCGAAGGCCCCTTGACCTCGACGCGCGCCCTCGACGTCCTCGGGTCGATGCACCCGGCCGACGTCGCCGCGCCCCTCACAGACCGGCTGCACGCGGACGTCGCCGTACTGCGGATGCCCGGTATCGACGAGCCGCAGCACGTCCGCATCCACGTCGGCGACGTACCGCTGGGCGCGCTGGCGAGCAGTGTGCGGCACACCGGTACGGCGACCGACCCGCACGTCGTGCACCTCTCGTCGGCGCTCACCGACGCGCAGCTCCGGGTGGTCTGGGCGAACCAGACGTCGCAGCTCTCACAGGACACCACCGCCGCCCGGGCCGAGCGCCCGCACGGCCTGCTCGGCAAACTCCGGGCCGCGTTCGGCGGCGAACGGCGGGACCGCCGCGTCCAGGCCGAGCTCGCAAGCTTCCAGCTGCTGCTCCGCGACTGGCACGAGGCAACAGCCGACGGACAGCCGGTCAATGAGCTGCAGCGCGACCTGGAGGGACTCGCCCGGACGATCCGGCGACACGGCGGCTCCGAGCCGGCGTTGCCCTGGACCGACGGCTTCGTCGTGGACCCGCAGGCCGCCGCCTTCGGTGTCGCCGCCGGTCAGGCGGCCGCGGTCGCCCACGCCGCCCCGCACACCCCGGAACACCTCCGCGGCCGGGTCGTCCAGCAGATCGAGATCCTCGAAGCGGCCGTCGAGGATCTCAACATCGACACCGCCACCAAGCGGAACAGCTCGCTCGACGCCACCACGGAGGCCGACCAGTCCGAGGCGGCGGCCGCGGAGGAGGACCAGCAGCGCGACCACGGTGCGTCCGAGCGGGCCCGGAAACTGCGCGTCCTGGCCGCCGGAGCGCGGCGCAAGGCCGACCGGCACACCGAGATCGCCGACGGATACGAGACCGCCGCCACCAGCGCCCGGACGGCGCTCGACGGGTACCGGCAGCTGCTGACCCAGATCGACGCGGGCGCCCCGCCGGCCCGGATCGCGGAGCTGGCCGGTGCGGCCGAGCGCCAGGTGCTCGCGTACGAGCGCAGCCTCGACCGGGCGCTGCCGGTCAAGGACCTGCTGCAGACCGGTACGCCGGACGGGCATCCGGTCACGTTGCCGACCGACGACATCAACCGGATCCTGGCCGCGCACGGGATCGCCCAGCAGCTCCCCCGGCGCGGACCGGTCCCGATGCCGAGTGCGGAGTACCGGCGGCTGCTGTCCAGCGACGGCATCGTGCTGCCGGTCGGGCACGACCCGGACGCCGGCCTCTCGGCACTGCCGCAGGTCCGGCTCCGGCTGGTGCCGCGCGATCTCACCGAGATCACCAACCGCAACTACGAGATGGCCGAGCAGATGTCCGGCACGCTCGGCGAGGGCGGTACCAGCGTCGGCACCACCAACACCCACTCGACCAGCCTGGACGTCGGCCTGAACCTGCAGCCGTTCATCGCGATGGCCGCCCCCGGTACGCCGCTGCACGCCGCGGCCCAGCTGCTGTCGCCGCGCATCGACGTGTCCCGCGGCCGCACGCTCGCCGACAACAGCGGCGCGACCGCGCACTACCAGTCCGGCTGGGTCGACGACAACCGCGGCGAATCGCTGCTGTACGAGTGGACCGGCACCTGGGAGATCGAAGTACGGAACTCCCCCACCGAGCCCTGGTCGAACGTCGAGACCCTGGACGCCGGGCGCCAACAGACCTGGGTGTCCAGCGCGTACACCGTGCAGCCGCCGAAGGAGACGGTCTCGCTCGACGAGGCCGGCCGCGGGCAGGACGTCACGGGCGAGTTCCCGCGGCACGCGGTCACCAGCATCACCGGGCTGCAGGGCGTCACCGACCGCCTGGTGCGCCGGGCCCAGCAGCAGTACGGCGACCTGGACCGGGTCGCGTACGACCACATCGCCGGGCTGATCGTCAACGACTCGCACCGGCTGCTCCGCGAGATGAGCCAGCCCGGCGGCATCACCCGGCGGATCCCGACCGGCGGCGAGACCGAGTACGAACTGACCTGGGAGGTCGAGCCCGTCTGGGCGGACGTCGAGCTGGTCGGCGAGTCCAGCACGGAGATGTGGCAGGAAGAGGTCCTGGTCGACTTCGCGGGGTCCAACGCGATCCAGACGTTCGGTACGTCGGCGACCGCGACCGCGGGCCTGTCGTTCCCGGGCAAGCCGGACGCGGTCAACCCGCTGGGCGCGGCGACCGCGCTGAACAACGTCGGCGGCACCGGCGTGAACCTGTCGCCGACCGTGTCCGCCGGCCGCAACGTGTCCCGGTCCGGTGGTCAGAGCGTCAGCATGACCACGATCACCCCGGCCGTGCACCGTAACCAGGGCCCGACCCAGGCCGTCCTGGTCGGCCTGAACGTCCGCGCCACGCTGCGCAAGGTCGGCGACCCGAAGGCCGCTCCGATCGTCGAGACCGACACCTGCAAGGCGCTGCTGCGGGTCCCGGAGAACGACCTGCTCCGAGTAGGCGGCCGCGCGGACAAGGACGCCGTACCGCGGAATCCCGACGGCTCGGTCAAGCTCGGCCCCGACGGCCGGCTGCTGCTCCGCGGCGATCCGGCGCCGGCCACCGATCCGCAGAACGTGCCGCCGTGGATGGGCTACGGGCCGGATCAGCTCCGCGGCGTCGGCAAGGCGCTGCCGCAGAACCTCAAGGGCGCCGAAACGGCCCAGCTGCAGGCGCTCGACGGTCTCCGCAAGCTGGGCCTGGTCCCGCCGAACGGTCCGACCGGCGAGGACGACCTGCAGAACCGCAACTACCAGCGGATCATCCAGAACCTCAACGCCCCGCGGATCGAGGCCGGCATCAACCAGGCCTGCCAGGGCGGCTTGATCGTGATGCTCGAGGACCGCGGTTTCGCCGGTACGCCGCGGTGGCGACCGTTCCGGCTGACCGTGACGCAGGACCACGACGAGGCCACCGGCCGGCTGGTCACGCAGGACGCGGGCGTCAGCGAGAACGAGAACGTCGTACTGCTCGGCATCAGCTCCCGGGCGACCGCGCGGACGTCCGGGCGGTCGAAGGCGCTACCGCTGTCGGCCGGTCTCGGCGGGACCCGCGGCCCGGCGGCCGGGGTCAGCGGCCTGATGGGGCGGCTCGGGCTGACCGGCACCCGGACCGCCCGCGGCCGGAACTTCAGCCACACCGTCGGGCGCCGGGTCAACCGGGTCACGCTCAGCGAGTCCACCGAGCCGCTCGACCGGCTGGCGCAGGGCGTCCGGATCCGGTTCGCGGAGATCACCGACAAGGGCGACGCGACACCGCTGGCCGACGTCCGGGGCAGCATGGAGGTCGCGTACGACAGCTCGATGACCCGCGTCGGCAGCCCGGTCTACGAGAAGGACCCGAAGGAGCCGCACGACGACGCGGTCCAGGCCGCCTTCCCGGTCGCGGCCGACGCCGGCAACCTGGCCGACGAGTTGTGCAAGGCGATCCCGGCGATCCGGGCCGACTCGACCGCGCTGGCGTCGCTGCACGAGAACCTCGCCCCCACCAGCCTGGTCGCGAACCGGGAGTGGCTGAACGGCGAGTACCGGCTGCCGTTCACGGTGGTCCGCGCCCCGGGCAGCGTCGCACACCTGCTGCAGGACCGGACGATCCTGCCGCAGGAGTACCAGATCGTCATCCGCGGCAAGGCCGTCAGCCTGACGCATCTCGGCCTGAGCCAGCAGAACAGCGTCGACATCGAGTTCCCGATGAACGAGGTCGGCTCCACCTCCGGTACGTCGTCGTCCGGCGGGATCGGTGGCAGCGCCGGCGGCGGCCCGGTCGGTGCCGACGGCGTCGGCCGCAGCGGCGGGGCGTCGCTGTCCCGGACCGGTGGCCGGTCGCAGTCGACGACACTCGGCGAGGCGTCCGGCGACGAGGACCTGCTGATCAACGCCGGCCCGCACCACGAGTTCATGGAACGGTTCGCGATGACCGCGGACATCGTGCACAACGGCGAGGTGGTCGGTCAGGTCGAGCTGCCGGAAGCCCGGGTGCAGAAGGCGATGGCCGAGCGGCGGGCCCTCGAGCTGTACGCCGAGAGAAAGCTCGACCTGCCGCTCTGGGTTGTGTCCGACGTCGCCGAGCGGTACCTGAACGACCGGCTGCCGATCAGCCGGCGGACCGCGGCCGGCGTACTGCATCGCTACCAGCAGGAGAAGGCCGGCGTGACCACCGGCCTGGCCGCTGAGCACTCCGACGAACGGCTGCTCGCGAAGCTTCTCCAGCAGAACCACGATCCGGCCACGGCCACCCCGAACGCTTCGGCGCAGCTGGAGACAGCGGCGCAACAGGCGATCGCCACCGCCGACCAGCGCCGTGAGGTACACACCTCGGACGCGTACGAGGACGGCCTCGGGGCGTCCGAGGTGGAGTCGGTCAAGGTCGGCGGCCGGCCGTTCGACCCGCGGACGCTGGTCCATCCGCAGATCGACGCCCTGGCGCCGGGGCTGCGAGCCGCCAGTCTGCAACTGCAGAACGACATCGACGTCGACCTGGATTCACGGAGCTTCCCGGGTCACCTGAACGACGTGTTCGGTGCCGGGGGTTTCTACGCACCGATCGAGGTTCCGGTGCCGGGACAGGCCCGTCCGGACGTGCTGTTCATCCGGGTCCGGGGGACGTTCACCGGGCCGCGCACGATCGACAACGTCCCGGACAAGCCCGTCGACGAGCACAACCCGGACGCCGGTACCGAGCCCGACATCCCGAAGGAGGACGTCGGGAAGGTACGGCAGAAGTACGACTACCAGTCGGTGGACCGGTCGACCGGGCACACCACGACGCTGACCGGCGGCTTCGACGGGAAGGGCGGCATCGGCGGCGGGACGGACGCGTCCGGTGGGCTGTCGACCGACCGGACCGTCAACAACACGGCCGGCAGCGGCGAGCAGAACACGACGATCGACCGGCTCGGCCACTTCGACCTGGTCAAGACCCACCGGGCGGCGATCTTCACCACCGAGGTCATCCGGATCCGGAACGCCGGCTCCGCCGCCCAGGCGAGTCTGGGCTGGCGGCTCGGCCGGATCGACCAGGCCGACCTCACGACGGTGTCCGGACCGGCCCAGGTCCGTGCGGACCTGATCCAGTGGATCCCCCGCGGCGACATCATGGACGGACCGCCGCCGGCCAGGACTGCTGCGCCGGAGCCGGAGCTCGCCGACCACCGGCAGATCGACGTGCCGGAGGGCGTGGTCCCGATCCGGATCGCGTTGCACGGCCGCGATCGCGAACGCCGGCACGAGCTGCTGGAGAACCTGACGGCGTACCTGGAGCAGCCCGGCGTACTCGGCAAGCACGGCACCGCGGCGTACGGGCATCTCCTGCACGCGAACCTGGCCGCGACCGCGCTCGCGGCGAAGGCCGGGCGGCTGTTCGGTCCGGGGATCGACCTGCAGCCGCTGACGAAGGCCGGGAACGGGAACAAGACCGTCGACGTGCACCTGCAGGCGACCGCGATCGGATTCGAGCTGGACGGCCCCGAGGTCGAGGGCCAGATCGGCCGGGTCTGGCGACGCCAGAAGACGTACCGGTCCTCCAACTCGAGCAACCGGCTGACGCCACTGACGGCGACCGGCGGCCTCGACGGCGGACTGGTCGGGGTGAGCGGCTCGATCGGCGAGCAGGTCAAGGAGCAGGCGTCGGACGCGAACGGGACCCGGCTGGAGACCAGCAGGTTCCTGGAGGGTCAGCTGGTCACGGTGCGGATCCCGGTCCGGTACGACGCGACCGTGCGGACGAGTACCGACAACGGCCGCGGCGAACCCGTCGTCCGGGACACCACGAAGGTGCCGGACCTGGCCCACGGCCAGGTGTTCGTCCGGATGCTCGGGCACCAGTACCTGGACGTCCTGCGGCAGATGGAACGCGGCGCGACGCTCGACACCGCGCTCGCCGCGGCACAACTGCGCGCGGAGCCGGCGGACTTCGGCCCGCCGGACGTCGTCGCCGACGTGCTCCAGCCGGGCAAGTCCGGGATGGTCCGGCAGCCCTACACACCGGTCCTCGATCTGATCCAGCAGGCCAAGACCGAGGAGCGGACCCTGGTGCTGCTGGTCAAGGACCCCGATGGTCAGGACCAGAAGTACCGGGCCACGAAGGACGGTGCACTGGAGGTCGAGGGCGACCCGCGGTTCGGGCCGGCGTTCGAGCGGTTGCACCCGACCGTCGTCCGGATGGCCGAGGGACGCGTCGACCTCCGCGACCTGCACAACACCTTGCCGCCGGGCAACTTCAACGCACAGGTGGCCGACGCGCTGGTGGAGAACGGCGTACCCCGGGACGTGCTGAAGGGGCTGGACTACCAGACGACGGTGCAGCAGATGGCCTACGTGGTCAGCCATTCGGCGCGGACGCATTCGGGTGGCTCCGCCGGACGGACGATTTCACCGACCGGCCACGGCCCGTCGCTGGCCGGGCCCTGAGCCGATGATGAATACTGCTGGACTTCAGGCGCGAGAGGGGCTTCATGGGATTCTCGGTGGTACGCACCCGGGACGAGGCACATCTGTACCTCGAGCTGCATCCGTGCCCGGACTGTGGGACCGCCGAGGCACCCTGGCAGCAGGCGCTCGTGGACGTCGACGGGGAGCTGTCGATCAGCTACAACGCGGTCTGCCCGGGGTGTGACGCCGAGCGCGAGTACCTGTTCGGCGTACCGGACCGGGAGACGCCCGTGCACGGCTGGCCGACGTTCGGCGGGCCGGAGCCGTCCGACGTCCTCGATGCCGGGCAGTGGCTGGACGTCGCCGAGCGGCTGGTGGCCGCCGTACCCACGGATCCTGCCGAGGCGGACCGGGCGCTGGCGATCGCGCAGGCGGCGGTCGCCGAGGTGATCAAGTTCGTCCCGGACGGCCTGGACGCCGTACCGGACGAGGAGTTCTGGACACCGGAGGGCCGGGCGGCCCGGGACCTGGACCCCGGCCGGTTCCGGCTGCACCGGTTGCAGCTGACCCGGGACGCGTATTCCGAGCTGGCCCGAGAAGTGGGAGCGAGATAACCGATGCTGACGGCGCGGAGCCTCGTCGAGGCGCAGACCTACGTGAGCCTGCGGCTCTCGGAGCGGGACAATCCACCGGTCGAACCGGGGCAGCCGGTGCCGGCGCTCACCTTCGGCGACGCCCCGCCGCTGCGGGCCGGGACGAACCTGGTGGAGGGCCCGGACTCCTGGACGTACCACTCGCCGGTCGGCGAGATCGTGATTCCGTACGTGTCCGAGAAGACCTCGATCGAGGTCGGCTCGCCGTTCGGGCTCGGCCGGTCCCGGCTGATCGACGCCGCGGAATGGGTCCGGGTCGGATACCTGTACCAGAACGTGGCGCTCGCCGAGATGATGAAGTACGCCGGCGAGCCCGACCCGACGAGCAACGACTTCCAGCACACCGAGCGGCGCCGCCACATCCGGAACAGCTACGAGCTCGCGGTCGACGCGATCCTGCAGGCGATGGCGTTCCTGCCCGAGGGCGACCACGGCGGTGACCAGGTTGCGGACGCGGACATCTGGTCCCAGTTCGGCACCAGCGCCAAGCTCGCGAACCCCTACCTGGTCACGCGGGCCCGGCTGGAGGACGACCTGGAGACGTTCCGCGGCATGCTCGAGGACTTCGACAACTTCTACTCGTCGCTGGACTGAGTCAGCTCGATCCGGACCGCGCGGGCGTCGGCCCCGGCCTGCTCGAGGACCTTGTGTTTCGGGTCCGGTACGCCGAGGAACGGGGCCCGCACCAACGGGACGAGATCACGCAGCCGCGGGTCCTCGAGCACGGTGTCGACCGCCCGCCGGTCTCCCCCACACACGAGCACGTCGAGCTTCGCCGGCGCCAGGATCCGCACCGCCACCTCGGTCGCCGCCGCGAACGCCTCCCGCGCCTGGTTGTCCCGCCGCCGCGCATACCGCTGCTGCGACCACCCACCCGCCTTGGTCGTCCCCTGCACGTGCCGCGACCCGACCTTCGACTCAAGAAGCTTGCCCCCGGCAAACACCCCCGCGCCGTACCCACCCCGCCGCACCAGCAACACCCCGACCCGCCGCTCGCGAAGCACATGCGCAACAAGCCCCTCGCGCGTCAACAGTTCGAGCGGCTCGAACGGCACCGTGACAACAGCCGTCGACCCGTCCTCGGCCAACAACGCGACCCGCGTCGGCCCCACGTCGTACCGCACCGCCCCATGCCGCTCACCGAAGCCGTCCAGCCACCTACCCAACCGCTCCGGCGCCACCGAGACGGTGCGCGTTGCAGGGTGAGTCACACGTTGAAGCCGAGGGCGCGGAGTTGGTCGCGGCCGTCGTCGGTGATCTTTTCCGGGCCCCACGGGGGCATCCACACCCAGTTGATCCGGAAGTCGTTGACCAGGCCGTCGAGGGCCATCCGGGTCTGGTCCTCGATCACGTCGGTCAGCGGGCAGGCCGCGGACGTCAGGGTCATGTCGATGATCGCCGTACTGGTGTCGTCGACCGTGATGCCGTAGATCAGGCCGAGGTCGACGACGTTGATGCCGAGCTCGGGGTCGACCACGTCCTTCAGGGCCTCGGTGACGTCCTCGACCTTGGCCGGGGACGAGGTTGGGGACGCAGCAGCCTCGAGGTCGACCTCGGGCAGCTCGATCTTCTCGTCGGTCTGGTCAGCCATTGCTCACTCCTTGGTTGGCTGCGAGGGCCTGCGCCGTGGCGTCGCGCCACGCCGACCAGCCCAGCAGTGCACACTTCACCCGGGCCGGGAACTGCGCGACGCCCGCGAACGCCACGCCGTCCTCCAGAACCTCTTCGTCGGGTTCGACATTCCCGCGGCCCTGCATCAGTTCGAGGAACTTCTCGTACGTCGCCATGCCGTCGGCCACCGGCTTGCCGATCACCAGGTCCGACATCACCGAGGTCGCCGCCTGGCTGATCGAGCAGCCGACGCTGTCGTGCGTCACGGACTTCACGGTGTCGCCGTCGAGCTCGACCCGGAGCGTGACCTCGTCCCCGCAGGACGGGTTCACGTGGTGCACCTCCACGTCGTACGGCTCCGCCAGCCCCGCGTGGTGCGGGGTGCGGTAGTGATCCAGGATGATCTCCTGGTAGAGGCTGTCGAGCTGCATATCAATCCACCTTGAAGTACTTGCGCACGAATCCCAACCCGTCCACGAGTGCCTCGATCTCCTCGGGCGTCGTGTACAGATAGAAAGACGCTCTGGTCGACGACTGCATTCCGAACCGCTCGTGCACCGGCCGCGCGCAGTGGTGCCCGGCCCGGACCGCGATCCCCCGGGTGTCGAGCACCGTCGACACGTCGTGCGGGTGTACGCCGTCCAGCGCGAAGCTGATCGCACCACCGTGATCGGCCGCGTCCGTCGGCCCCAGGATCTTCAGACCCGGGACGGTCTTCAGCCCCTCGAGCGCGTACTCCACGATCGCGTGCTCGTGCGCCGCGATCTTGTCCATCCCGATCCCGGACAGGTAGTCGACGGCCGCACCGAGCCCGACCGCCTGCGCGATCGGCGGCGTACCGGCCTCGAACCGGGCCGGCGGGGCGGCGTACGTCGAACCGGTCATCCGGACGATCTCGATCATCTCGCCGCCACCGAGGAACGGCGGCAGCGAGGCGAGCAGGTCGTACCGTCCCCAGAGCACGCCGATGCCGGTCGGGCCGACGACCTTGTGACCGGTGAAGGCCAGCAGGTCAGCGCCCAGCGTCGAGACGTCGACCGGGAACTGCGGGACCGCCTGCGACGCGTCGACGACCACGGTCGCGCCGACCGCGTGCGCCTTCGCGGCGATGTCGCTGATCGGGTTGATCGTGCCGAGCGCGTTCGAGACCCAGGTCAGCGCGACGACCTTGGTGTTCTCGGTCAGCAGGTCGTCGAGGTTCGACAGGTCGAGCCGGCCGTCCTCGGTGACGCCGAACCACTTCAGCGTCGCGCCGGTCCGCTCGCAGGCGAGCTGCCACGGGACGATGTTGCTGTGGTGCTCCATCTCGGAGACCACCACGACATCGCCCGGCTTCAACGACGCGCCGAGCGTGTGCGCGGCCAGGTTCAGCGCCTCGGAGGCGTTCTTGGTGAAGACGATCTCGTCCCGGGACGGCGCGCCGATGAAGGCCGCGACCTTGTCCCGGCCGCCCTCGTACGCCGCCGTGGCCTCGGCGCCGAGCTGGTGCATGGCGCGGGCCACGTTCGCGTTGTGCTTCAGGTAGTGGTCCTCGATCGCCTGGACCACCTGGCGCGGCTTCTGCGACGAGTTCGCCGAGTCGAGGTACACCAGCGGGAACCCGCCGGCCAGCTCGCGCGACAGGATCGGGAAGTCCGCCCGGACCGACTGCAGGTCCAGTGGACTGCTGAACGTCCGGGCGTCGGTCACTTGGACGCGCCTGCCTTCAGGAACCGCTCGTACCCGTTGGCCTCGAGCTCCTCGGCGAGCTCCGGGCCGCCCTCCTCGGCGACGCGGCCGTCGACGAACACGTGCACGAAGTCCGGCTGGATGTAGCGCAGGATCCGCGTGTAGTGGGTGATCAGCAGGATGCCCTTGTCGCCCTGGCCGGCGAACCGGTTGACGCCCTCGGAGACGATCTTCAGCGCGTCGATGTCGAGGCCCGAGTCGGTCTCGTCGAGGATCGCGATCTTCGGGTTCAGCAGCTCCAGCTGGACGATCTCGTGGCGCTTCTTCTCACCGCCGGAGAAGCCCTCGTTGACGTTGCGCTGACCGAAGTCGGCGTCCATGTCCAGGTCGGCGAGCGCCTTGTTGACGTCCTTGACCCAGGTGCGCAGCTTCGGCGCCTCGCCGTCGACCGCGGTCTTCGCGGTCCGCAGGAAGTTCGCCACCGAGACGCCGGGGACCTCGACCGGGTACTGCATGGCCAGGAACAGGCCGGCCCGGGCGCGCTCGTCGACCTTCATGTCGAGGACGTCCTCGCCGTCCAGCGTCACCGTGCCGCTGGTGATGTTGTACTTCGGGTGCCCGGCGATCGAGTACGCCAGCGTCGACTTGCCGGAGCCGTTCGGGCCCATGATCGCGTGCGTCTGACCACCGGCGATGGTCAGGTCGACGCCGCGCAGGATCTGCTTCGGGCCGGCGTCGGTGTCGACCGACACGTGCAGGTCGCGAATCTCGAGTGTCGCCATGAGTTTCTCTATCTCCGTCAGTTTTACAGGGAAGCTTGGTTGATGGGGTTCTTCACGTCGACGAGTACGTCGTCGCCGTCGAGGCGCACGGGGTAGATCGGCACCGGGTCGTACGCCGGCAGGCTGGTCGGCTCGCCGGTCCGCAGGTCGAAGCGGGACCCGTGCAGCCAGCACTCGATCTCGCACTCGCCGACGTCACCCTCGGACAGCTGGATCTGCGCGTGCGAGCACTCGTCCCGGACCGCGAAGTACTGTCCCTCGCTCTTCACGACCGCCACCTCGACGCCGCCGACCTCGACCGGGATCACACCCTCGTCGGGGACGTCGGCGGCGGCGCAGGCGCGCTCGAAGGTGTCGCTCACTGTGCGCTCTTCACTGGCCGACGACCGCCTTGGCGTTCTCACTCAGCTCGGCGGCGCGGGCCAGCTTCTGCTCGATCACCTCGTGCAGGTGCTCGGTGACCTCGGGGACACCGATCTTGCCGATGATGTCGTTGAAGAAGCCGGACACCACCAGGCGCCGGGCGGCGTCCTCGGGGATGCCGCGGGCCTGCAGGTAGAACAGCTGCTCGTCGTCGAACCGGCCGGTCGCGGACGCGTGCCCGGCGCCCTCGATCTCGCCGGTCTCGATCTCCAGGTTCGGCACCGAGTCGGCGCGGGCGCCCTCGGTGAGCACCAGGTTCCGGTTCAGTTCGAAGGTGTCGGTGCCCTCGGCCGCGGCCCGGATCAGCACGTCGCCGATCCACACCGAGCGGGCGTCGTCACCCGCGAGTGCGCCCTTGTAGAGCACGTTGCTCTTGCAGTGCGTGGCCTCGTGGTCGACGAACAGCCGGTGCTCGTGGTGCTGCCCGCCCTCGGCGAAGTACACCCCGACGAGCTCGGCGTCGGCGCCGGGTCCGGCGTACCGGACGTTGACGCTCAGCCGGACGACCTTGCCGCCGAGCGTGACCGCGACGTGGTGCAGCCGGGCGTCCCGGCCGACCAGCGCGTCGTGCTGCGCCAGGTGGATCGACTCGTGGTCGCCCTGCTGGATCGCGACCACCCGCAGGTCCGCGCCGTCGCCGACGGTAATCTCGACGTTGCCGCTGAGCTCACCGGCGCCGGTGTGGTCGATGATCACGATCGACTTGCTGAACCGGCCGGCGTCCACGATCAGGTGGCTGAAGCCGCGGGCGCCGAGGCTCGCGACGTTCACGTGCACCGGCTCGGTGAGCTCGGCCTCGGCCGGGATCCGGACCGCGAGGGCGTCGCCCGCGTGGTTCCAGGCGACGGCCGCGGCACGGTCCTGCGGCGTACCGACCTTCAGCGCGTCGCCGGCGACCGTCTCGATCACGACGCCGTCCGGCCCGGAGGCGTCCAGCTTCGGGGTCTCGGTGCCGGGCGCGTCCTCGAACAGTGCCTTCAGCTGCTTGACCGGGGTGAAGCGCCACTCCTCCTCGCGCCCGTTCGGCACCGCGAAGTCGGCGACGTCGTACGACGTCGGCCGCTCGCTGCGGGCCTGGAGCGGGACCGGGGAACCCGGCCCGTGCGAGTGTGCCTTGTTGCCGGTAGCAACAAGTGTTTCAGTGGACGACATCAGCCGACGGCCCCTTCCATCTGCAGCTCGATGAGCCGGTTCAGTTCCAGCGCGTACTCCATCGGGAGCTCGCGGGCGATCGGCTCGATGAAGCCGCGGACGATCATCGCCATCGCCTCGTCCTCGGCCATCCCCCGGCTCATCAGGTAGAAGAGCTGGTCGTCGCTGACCTTGGAGACGGTCGCCTCGTGCCCCATCGCCACGTCGTCCTCGCGGACGTCGACGTACGGGTAGGTGTCCGAACGGCTGATGGTGTCGACCAGCAGCGCGTCACAGCGCACCGTGGACTTGCTGTGGTGCGAGCCCGGCGCCACCTCGACCAGACCGCGGTACGACGTCCGGCCGCCGCCGCGGGCCACCGACTTCGACACGATCGAGCTGGAGGTGTACGGCGCGTTGTGCACCATCTTCGAGCCGGCGTCCTGGTGCTGGCCCTCGCCCGCGAACGCGACCGACAGGGTCTCGCCCTTGGCGTGCTCGCCCATCAGGTAGACGGCCGGGTACTTCATCGTCACCTTGGAGCCGATGTTGCCGTCGATCCACTCCATCGTCGCGCCCTCCTCGCAGGTGGCGCGCTTGGTGACCAGGTTGTAGACGTTGTTCGACCAGTTCTGGATCGTCGTGTAGCGGCAGCGGGCGCCCTTCTTCACGATGATCTCGACGACCGCGGAGTGCAGCGAGTCGGACTTGTAGATCGGCGCCGTGCAGCCCTCGACGTAGTGCACGTAGGCACCCTCGTCGACGATGATCAGCGTCCGCTCGAACTGGCCCATGTTCTCGGTGTTGATCCGGAAGTACGCCTGCAGCGGGATGTCCACCTTGACGCCCTTGGGCACGTAGATGAACGAGCCGCCGGACCAGACCGCGGTGTTCAGCGAGGCGAACTTGTTGTCGCCGACCGGGATCACCGAGCCGAAGTACTCCTTGAAGAGCTCCGGGTGCTCCTTCAGGCCGGTGTCGGTGTCCAGGAAGATGACACCCTGCGCCTCCAGGTCCTCACGGATCTGGTGGTACACGACCTCGGACTCGTACTGCGCGGCGACGCCGGCGACCAGGCGCTGCTTCTCCGCCTCCGGGATGCCGAGCTTGTCGTAGGTGTTCTTGATGTCCGGCGGCAACTCCTCCCAGGAGGTGGCCTGCTTCTCGGTCGACCGGACGAAGTACTTGATGTTGTCGAAGTCGATCCCGGACAGGTCGGCGCCCCAGGACGGCATCGGCTTGCGGCCGAAGAGCTTCAGGCCCTTGAGGCGCAGGTCGAGCATCCACTCCGGCTCGTTCTTGAGGGTGGAGATGCCTCTCACCACGTCCTCGCTCAAGCCGCGCTGGGCGACCGCGCCGGCAGCGTCGGAGTCGGCCCAGCCGTACTGGTAGTTGCCGAGGCCTTCCAGTTCGGGGTGAGCGGTTTGCGTCATCGTGCAGTCCTCGCAGATTCGCCGTCGGTTACAGGGGTAACGGGGGTCGCACCCGGGATATGTGTCGTACAGACACCGTCGCCGTGGGCGATGGTGGCCAAACGCTGCACGTGCTTGCCGAGGAGTCTCGAGAACACCTCGGTCTCGGCCTCGCACAGCTGGGGGAACTGCTCGGCCACGTGCGCGACCGGGCAGTGGTGCTGGCAGAGCTGCTCGCCGTGGGCGGCCTTCGCCGTGGAGGCGGCGTAGCCGTCCCCGGTGAGAGCCTGAGCGAGCGCCTCCGCCTTGGTGCTCTCGGGAGCGGCGTCGACCAGCTCCCGGTACCGCTGCTCCACCTCGGCGACGCGGCGCCGGGCGAAGTCGGTGACCGCGTCGTCACCGCCGGCCTCGGCGATGAACCGCATCGCGGTCGCCGCGAGGTCGTCGTACGCGGTGTGGAACGCGTGCCGGCCGGTGTCGGTCAGCACGAACACCTTCGCGGGGCGGCCGCGGCCGCGGGGGCCGTAGACGCGCTCCTCGCGGGACTCCACCAGGCCCTCGTCGAGCAGGTGGTCCAGGTGCCGGCGGACCGCCGCCGGGGTCAGCTCGAGCCGCTCGGCCAGCACCGCGGCGCTGGACGGGCCATTGGTCAGGATCGAGCGTGCGACCCGGTCCCGGGTGGACTCGTCCCGCGCGGCACCGGCGCCCGTGGGCGTCGTTCCGTGACTCGCAGGAGTTTTCACAACATCAGTGTCGCGTAATTCCCCGGCCCCTTCAAATAAGGCTCGCCTTACCGTTCCCCGGGCTCAGGCGCGGTTCGAGGGGAGGCGTGAGCGAGGTCACTTCACCCCGTTCTCTATGCTGCGGTACGTGCCAGTCGCGGTGGAGATCGACAACCTCGTCGTGCGGTACGGCGAGAAGACCGCGGTCGACGGTCTCGCTCTCACCGTAACCGCCGGCACGGTGACGGCCGTGCTCGGCCCGAACGGTGCCGGCAAGACCACGACCGTGGAGACCTGTGAGGGCTTCCGGCGCCCGGATTCGGGCCGCGTCCGGGTGCTCGGCCTGGACCCGCTCGCCGACCACGACGAGCTGATGCCGAAGATCGGCGTGATGCTCCAGGAGGGCGGCGCCTGGTCCGGCGTCCGGGCGGTCGAGATGCTCCGGTACGTCGCGACCCTGCACACGCATCCGCTCGACGTCCCCGCGCTGGTGGAGCGGCTGGACCTGGGCAGCTGCGGACG
>NZ_DASRVN010000659.1:0-8028 GCF_035655035.1 Kribbella sp.
CAGGACGACGATCTCGTCGCGCATCGGCAGGATCTTGGTGGCCAAGGTATGCAGCATCGCCGGATGGTCGCCGCCTGGCAGATCCGTCCGGCCGATCGACCCGGCGAACAACACGTCACCGGAGAACAGCACCGCGGGCACGTCCTGTGTGCCCCTTTGGGGCCCGTCGTACGGCGAGGTGAACGTGACCGAGCCCCTGGTGTGCCCGGGGGCGTGGTCGACGGTGAAGTCGATCCCGGCCAGCTCCAGCCGGCGCCCGTCGGTCAGCTCCTGGACGTCGTCGGGCTCCGCGAACGAGACGTCGCGGCCGAGCAGCATCCGGGCGGCCTCCGGGCTGAGCCCGCTCATCGGGTCGGCCAGCAGGTGCCGGTCGTCCGGGTGGATCCAGGCGGTCGCGTCGTACGTCCCGCAGACCGGGAGCACCGAGAACATGTGGTCGATGTGACCGTGCGTGAGCAGCACCGCGACCGGCTTCAGCTTGTTCTCCCGGACCACCTGCTCGACGCCCGGGGCCGCGTCCATCCCGGGGTCCACGACGATGCATTCCGCGCCCTGGCCGGTGGCGACGACGTAGCAGTTCGTACCCCACGCACCCGCGGGGAACCCGGCGATGAGCACGACAGACCTTCCTGGAACAGGGTTCGGGACCCACCAAGGCTACCGGTCGGGCCGCGGCGATATCGAACCGGATTGTGATCCAACCCCGTTGCGCCTGAGCTGGGAGTTTGTGATTGTTCAGGGATAGGCGTCGAGAAACTGGCTCGACGCGCCCGGTTGGGCCCTGGTCACGCGGTTGGCCCGGGGACTGGCCAGAATGGGCACGAGCGCAGTGCATACCGCCGGAAGGGGCGAGTTGTGGCCGGAGAGAACTGGGGCCGGGTAGCCGAGGACGGAACGGTCTTCGTACGGACGAAGGACGGTGAACGGGCGGTCGGCCAGTGGCCGGACGCGAACCCCGAGGAGGCGCTCGCCTTCTACACCCGGCGGTACGACGCGCTGGCGTTCGAGGTCGAGCTGCTGGAGCAGCGCGTCCAGGCCGGCACCGTGTCGCCGGACGACGCGCGCGCCGCCGTGAAGAAGGTCGGCAGCTCGCTCGAGGACGCGCAGGCGGTCGGCGACCTGGACGGGCTCCGGGCCCGGCTGGACGCGCTCTCCCCGCTGGTCGCCCAGCAGCGCGAACGCCGCAAGGCCGAGCGCGCGGCCAAGGTCGAGGAGGCGCGGTCCGCGAAGACCAAGATCGCCACCGAGGCCGAGACGATCGCGGCCGGCACCGACTGGCGGCACGGCGTCACCCGGCTCCGCGAGCTGCTCGACGAGTGGAAGGCCCTCCCCCGGCTGGACAAGTCGTCTGACGACGAGCTGTGGCACCGGTTCTCCTCGGCGCGGACGACGTACACCCGGCACCGCAAGCAGCACTTCGCGGAGCTGTCCTCCAAGCGCGAGGAGGCCGCCGTCGTGAAGGAACGGCTGGCCGCGGAAGCCGAGTCGCTCGCCTCCTCGAACGACTGGGGCCCGACGTCCGGCCGCTTCCGGGACCTGATGCGGCAGTGGAAGGCCGCCGGCCCCGCGCCGCGCGAGGTCGACGACAAGCTCTGGGCGCGCTTCCGCGCCGCGCAGGACCTGTTCTTCGGCGCCCGGGACGCCGTACAGGCCGAGGAGAACGCCGAACAGGTGGAGAATCTCCGGGCCAAGGAGGCCCTGCTCGTCGAGATCGAGGGCATCCTCCCGGTCGAGGACGCCCGTACGGCGCGCGAACAGCTCCGCGACTACCTGGACCGCTGGGACCAGATCGGCAAGGTCCCCCGCGACTCGATGCGCGCCGTCGACGGCCGGCTGCGCGCCGTCGAACAGGCCGTCAAGGCCGCCGAGGACGAGGTCTGGAACCGCAGCAACCCGGAGGCCCGCGCCCGCGCCGAGGCGACCGTCAAGCAGCTCCAGTCCCTGATCGCGGACCTGGAGAAGCAGGCCGCCAAGTTCGAGTCGCAGGGCAACACCCGCAAGGCCACCGAGGCCCGCGAAGCCATCACCGCCCGCCGCGAGTGGCTCACCCAGGCACAGAACGCGCTCAGCGACTTCAGCTGAACTGATGCGGGCCTCGCGGGCCCGCATCAGTTCAGCCAGTCGTCACGGACCGAAGAAGGTCATCGTCCGGCCGATCAGGTCGGCCTTGTCGGCGGCCGATCCGTAGGCCTCCAGCGGGAACGCCAGGAACACGACCTTGTACGTTCCGGAGTAGGACAGCGCGTCCGACTGCGCCGCGTCGTCGGTGAACGCCGGTTGAGCGCCGCCGTTCGGGGTCAGCTGGTCCTCGAAGTTCGCGTTCAGGACCGTATGGTCCAGTGTCACCGCCCCGATGCCGTTCGTCACCGGATTGCCCGATACGCCGTGCACGGCCGTCGTCGCCTTGTCGTTCTGCGTCTCCGTCCCGTCCCACGTGACGTGCAGGTAGTCGTGGACGAACGCCGTCGTACCGGCGGCCTGGTCCAGGATGTCCTGCCCGGACATCAGCAGCCGGCCTCCGCCGTCCAGGAACGACTTCAAGCGGGCCTCGTACGGCGTGATCGGCCCCGGGTAGCTGTTACCCGTGAACCAGACGACGTTCTTGTGGGCATTCAGGTAGCCCTGCGGCAAGATGTGGTCGGCGCTGAGATCCCAGGTGTCGAACGCGACGCCCTTGGCGGTCAGCGCGGCCGCATACGCAGGCTGTACGTCCGGCGAGTTGTTGTCGTTGTCCACCAGCAGCGTGTCGTTGGTGACCGCGAACGTCTTCACCGTCGCGGACGCGGTCGCACTCGAGCTGCCGACCGAGGTCGCCACCACGGTCGCGGTGTTCGACCCGGTCGCCCCGGTCGGCACCGATACCTTCACGCAGGCGCCGGTCGTCGCACCCGGCGCGATCGCCGGAGTCGTGGTGAGCGGCGTCGTACAGCTCGCGTCCAGGAACGTCACCGGATCGGTCCCGCCGGTGCTCGACATCGTGTAGCTGTCGGTGTTGTAGCCGAGGTTCTTGACCGTCACCGGGTAGGTCACGGTCGACCCCGGACGCGCTCCGTCCGTCTGGGTGGCCGGAGTGATCGCGGCCGCGTACGGCGGAGCGATCGGCGTCGTCACCGGTGACCCGGTGGTGAACGGCCCCTGCGCCGACGTCACCCGGACACCGTCGTCGACGATCGAACGGAGCGTCTTCGACTTCGCGATCCGCACCCCGAGGTGCACGGTCACGCTCTTGCCGGCCGGGATCGTCAGCCCGGACCAGGCCGCGGCGCCGTGGACGTTCGTACCGCCGTTGTCGGCGTCCAGGAACGACGTGTGCGCGGGGATCGGAGCGGTGATCCGCACCCCGGTCGCGTCGGCGTTGCCGGTGTTGTCCACGGTGAGCGTGTAGTCGAGCCGACTCGACGGTCCGACCGGCACGCCCGCGTCCGTCTGGCTCAGGCGCAGCGCGGGAACGGCCGTCGTGTCGTACGTCCGGAATGCGCCGCGACCGTGGGTTCCGGCCGCGAGCACGCGATGCGACGCATCCAGGTCCAGCTGCCAGACCGACACGTTCGGCATCCCGGAGCCCAGCGGCGCCCACTGCCTGCCGCCGTCATGCGTCACGAAGGCCCCGACATCCGTTCCCGCGTACAGGGTGTCCGCGTACGCCGGGTCGAGAACGATCGAGTTCACCGGGCTGTCCGGCAGGTCGAAGCTGACGTTTCTCCAGGTCCTTCCGCCGTCGGTCGTCTTGTAGACGTGGCCCGATCGCGACGGCGTCCCCCGGTTGAAGCCGGCGTACGCGACGTAGGCGATCCGGTAGTTGCTCGGGTCCACCGCGATCTGGGTGATCGGCCGCTTCGGCAGCACGCCGTGGTCGACGCGGGTCCAGGCCGGGGTGTCGGACACCTGCGCGTTGGTGCTCAGGTACACCAGCCCTTCCTCGGACCCGGTGTAGACGGCATTGCCGCCGCCGGTCCCGATCGCCGAGATGGTGCAGCTGCGGCCGCCGTTCGGCGCCGAGCCGGTGCAGCCGGTCGTCAGGTCCGGGCTGATCGGCTTCCAGCGCACGTCACCCGCGGACGGCGCCTTCGCGTTGTCGGTGCGGTAGAGCCGGTACGTACCGAGGAACAGCTGATCGGTCTTCCGCTGGTTCTGCACCCACGGCACGTAGAACTCGGCCCGGTCCTTCGGGTCGATACCCGTCGCGATGGTCTGGTTCGAGAAGAACTGCCCGCCGCCGTCGGTATAGCGGTACGGCGAGATTCCGAAGTACGTACCGAAGACGTAGTTGGGGTCGTTCGGGTCGACCAGGACCTGACCGCCGTCGCCGCTGGCCACGTCGAACCAGGTGTTCGAGGCCGTCGACTTGCGCTCGGTCCCGTTGTCCTGCAGACCGCCCCAGACGCGCCCCGGTACGGTCGGGACGTTCGCGATCGAGGTGAACTGGCCCAACTGCAGACCGGTACGGTGGGTCACCGCCGCGGTCGCCGGATCCACGCTGCCGTTGAGGTTCTGCCAGGTGACGGCCTTCAGCGGGTCGGTACCGTTCGGCCGGCCGCCGCGGTCGGAGCTGTACCACACGCCGCCGTCGTTGCCGATCAGCACGTGCGCCGGGTTCGCGGGGTCCAGCGCGACCGCGTGGAAGTCCGGGTGCAGGTCCCAGCCGAGGTTCTTCCAGGTCTGCCCGCCGTCGTCGGAGCGGAACATGCCGCCGGAGCCGATCGCGTAGTTGAACTGGCCGGCCACGTAGACGATGTTCGGGTTCGCCGGATCGGCGACCACCACGTTGTCGTACGTGCACTGCTCGGCGCAGTAGTCCTCGACCTTGTCGGCCCCGGAACCGGCCGGCAACATCGTCCAGCTCGCGCCCTCGTTCGTGGACTTGAAGATCCGGGCCGGCTGGTCGCTCCAGTTGAAGCCCGCATACAGTACGGCGCTCTGCCCGGCCGGATGCGACAGGCCGATGGAGAACCGCGTCAGCGTGCTCGCGTAGTCGGCAGCCGGGAGCCCCGTCATGATCGGTGCCCAGTGCGCGCCCGCGTCGGTGCTCTTGTAGATCGCGTCGCCCCAGAACGAGCTGTAGAGAATGTTCGGGTTCTGCGGGTCGATCTTCAGGTCCGTGGCGCCGTTCAGCTCGGACTTCGCTTCCTTGAGCAACGTCCAGGTCGTCCCGCCGTCCTTCGACTCCCAGACGCCGTACCGCGAGTGCACCGGAGGCGTCGTACGGCGGGCTCCACCGCGGCCCCGGATGATGGCGGCGTACAGGTGGTTGGCGTTGGTGGGGTCAACGGCCAGCGCGGACGTCGACACACCCGCGAAGAAGTCGCCCGAGACCTGCGCCCAGTGCTGGCCGCCGTCGGTGGACTTCAGAATGCCGTTGCCGAAGTAGCTGTCGCCGGCCAGCGAGCCCTCGCCGGTCCCGGCGTACACGGTCGCGTCGTTGGACGGCGCGACCGCCAGTGCACCGATCGCCAGCGACGGCAGGTTGTCCGTCTTCGGCGACCAGGTGCCGGACGCCTGGTCGTACAGCCAGATGCCGCCCTGCGCACCGCCGAGGATGAACTGCCCGGTGCTCGGCCGGATCGCGAGTGCGCCGATCCGCCCGGACATCGCGGTGAAGATCGGCGTACTGCGGGTCACCTGGACCACCGGGTCCGGACCGATACCGGTCCACGGCCCGGTGAACGTCGCGGGCCCCGGGCTCGTCGCCCGGTTCTTGCGCAGGTCCCGCGCCGAGCGCGCCGCGACCGCGCGCAACGCACCCGCCTGCAGGTTGTCGAGCTTCTGGTCGCCCGCCGTACGGCGACTCATGAAGTACAGGTCCCGCTGCAGCAGGAGCTGCTCGGTCTCCTCGCTCATCCGCGGCGGCGCGGTCCCCGGCTTCAGCACCGGCGTGTCGTCCGCGACCGCACCACCGACCGCCCCTTGCGGCGCCACCACCAGCGCCGCAAGCAGTACCGCGGACCCAAGGCCCGCTATCGAACGCCTCATCCGTACGCCCCTTAGTCCCCCGAGCCCGGTTGTTGGCCTCTGCAACTAGTCCACTCACTGTGGTCCTGTGTCAACCCCCTGTGGACAACTCCGGACCCGCACAAGGGATATCAGTCATCCTGGTCGGATGCTCCCCGCTGACCTCCCCTACTACTGGAGCGGCCTCCCCTTCCGCCCCCATCAAGTAGGCCGCAAACTCAAGTGGCTCCTCGCGCGCGGGGAGATCCGCCCCGTGCTGAAGGACGTGTACGTCGACGTGCGCATTCCCGATTCGCCGCAGCTGCGGGCTGATGCGCTGCGCCTGCTGACACCGCCGGACGCGGTGGTGTGTGGGGCGGCAGCCGCGTGGCTGCACGGGCTCGACACGACCGCGCTCGGGCCTGCGGAGCTCGTCCAGGCGCAGTGGACGCGCAAGGCGCGCGACGAGGTCGAGCTGCACGGCGTGCGCGTTACCAGCCCGATCGCCACCGCGGTCGAGCTCGCGATGCGGCTCCACCGCCCGTTCGCGCTCTCGGCCGTCGACGCGTTCCTGAGAACCGGCAAGGCCGACCTGTTCGCCCTACGGGCCGCGTCGGCTGCGTACGAGCAGCACTCCGGCTACCGCCAGGGCCAGGAGATCCTGCGCTGGGCCGACCGCCGTGCGGCCTCCCCCGGCGAGTCCTGGCTCCGCCTGCGCCTCATCGATGCCGGCTTCGGCCGCCCCGAACCACAAGTCCGCGTAGCAGGCAACGGCCGCACCTACCGCCTGGACCTCGGCTACCCCGACCGCCCGGTCGACGGCCGGCGGCTCGGCCTGGAGTACGACAGCGACCAGTGGCACTCGTCCCCGAAACAACAGCTGAAAGACGAAACCCGCCGCACCGAACTCGACGCCCTCGGCTGGCACATCATCCCCATCCGCCGCCCCGACCTCTGGGGCAGCTACCCCGCCCTGGAACTAGCCGTAGGCAGCTTCCTCTGCCAACACCCCCGCCTTCCCCGCCGCTGGTGAGATCCTGACGCCATGCGCCAGGCCACCCACTCCGAGAATTTCCCGTACCGCGACCGAACCGTCTGCTTCCTCGAGGTCGATCACTCCGGACAGGTGACATCACCTCCAGACGAGGGCGTGTCCGGCCGGGTGCGGTCCGGAGCGAGTCGCCTGTACGCCGTCTGGCCGGGCAAGTACCGCAGCGATCTGTTCCTGATCGACGACATCGACGAGTACGAACGCGCAATCGGGCTGCAGCCGGACCCTGAGCGGACCGGGCTGCAGTCCCACCGGCACGACGTCAGCTGGAGCGTGTCGCCGTACGAGACCGATCCGGCAGGGTCCTACATCAGCGTCGAGGTGGTGCTGGAGTGCGGGTGCGAGTTGCGTGACTTGCGGGCGTTCGCCGTACACATGCGCGAGCAACGTGGGTGGAACGTTGCGGTCACCGGCGGCTGGAGTGGCCAGCGGAGTCCGGGTGCGCTGCCGAAGTACGACGTGCGGGTTCGGCGGGCGAGTCTCAGGTGATGGGTGGGAGGGTCCAGTTGGTTTGGGTGGCCCAGTAGTTGGCGGTGTGGAGGAGGAGTTGGGTGGCGGGGGCTTTGATCTGGCCGTAGTCGGCTAGGTCGGGGACTGACTGGGCCAGGCGTTGTTTGAAGGCGCCCCAGGCGGTGCGGGCTGTGGCGTCGGCGCGGAGGTAGTCGCGGAAGAGCAGTGCGAAGCGGGCGTTGGGGCCGTCGGCGCGGCGGAGGTGAATGTTGGTGAGGCGTTCGCCGACGGGTGGAGCGAAGACGAGCTTTTCGCAGGTCTCGCCGAAGGAGACTTCGGTGCGGTTCCAAGGCTCGGGCCGGCAGCGAAAGCCGGCTGATTCCATCAGAGTGATGAGATCGGGTGCGAGATCCGCGACCCGCACCTGCGCGTCGATGCAGTTCTTCGCGGGAAGGCCGGGGACTGAGGTCGAGCCGACGTGGTCGACCGCCAGAGCGCGCTCGCCGAGCGCAGCCTCAATCCGCTCGGCGAGAGCAGCAAACTCCCCCGGCCACCCCGGGTCATACCCGACGACGGCCACACCCGCACCCAACTCATCC
>NZ_DASRVN010000660.1:0-8040 GCF_035655035.1 Kribbella sp.
CGGCCGGGTTCGACGCGAAGTTCCCGGCCTGGACGAACACCTGCTTGGCGGCCGGCGCGGTCGGCTTCGCGCTGGTGGCGGGCTGGGTCGGCGCGCTGCTCGGGGTCTCGCTCGGATCCGCGGACGGCGTGCCCGAGGTCGTCGTACCGGAGCCGCCGCCGGCCGGGGCCGGGAGGCCGCCGTCGTTCGAGTTCTTGCCGCAGGCACTCAGCAGCAGGAGGCCGCAGAGCACCGCGGCCGGGATGGCAAACGTACGCACGAAGAACAGTCCTCCGTTGGCTAGCGCCGGTGTGGTGGCGGCGACTTCTTGGGGCGGCCGGTCGGGACCGACTTGGACGGTGTCGGCGTCGTGCTCGGTGTCCCGGAAGGATTCGGCGTCGGCGTCGGGGTCACGTTCGGCGAGCAGGTGGCCGGGAACGGGAACG
Organism: Kribbella sp.; assembly: GCF_035655035.1. Taxonomy (GTDB): domain Bacteria; phylum Actinomycetota; class Actinomycetes; order Propionibacteriales; family Kribbellaceae; genus Kribbella. Next base: position 426 of record NZ_DASRVN010000660.1, read on the forward strand.
GGGTCAGCGTCCAGACCGGCGTCGGCGAGCCGGCGGTCCAGGTCGGGCACGGCAGGTCGATGACCGGCGGGACCGCGGTGGTGATCGGGATGTTGCCCGGGCCGTCGGGGCTGGAGTTCACCACGATCGGCGGGATGGTCGGGCTGTCGTCGGCCTTGTCGACGCCCTGTTCGGCGTGTGCCTGGCCGACGCCGGACGCCTTCAGGGACTGCTTGCCGATCAGGCCGAGGAAGGTGGTCTTGTTCAGGATGTCGACCTGGATGTCGACCTCCTTGTCGGTCAGCGTGGTCGGGCCGCAGGCGGTCACGGTCGGGTCGTTGGACTGCACCTGGCCGCAGAACCCGGCGATCGCGGTGGCCGCCTTGGCGGTGTCGATCTTTGCCTCGGCCGAGTTCAGCTGGATCGCGGCGGCGCCGACCCGGGCGGCCTCCTGGGCGTACCCGACCGCGCGGGACCGGGCGCCGAGCTGCCGGCCGCCGTCGATCACCAGCCCGGCCAGGGTGAAGATCATCACCGCGAGGATCGCCACCGCGGGGCTCAGCGCGCCGCGCTGGGACCGGCGGTGCGGCTGGTCAGGAGCCGTCACCCTCGCACCCCCCGGTACGGGTCCAGCGAGGACGTGAAGCGCTTGGTGATCTTGGTGTCGCCGCCGAGCCCGAGCAGGCCCAGGTCGCGGTAGTTGATCGTGCAGGTGACCTCGACCGACAACGGTGACCCGGCAACGAACCCGGTGGTGATCGAGCCACTCGCGGACTCCTTGCAGGACGTCACCGCCTGCCCCGTGGCATCGCTGACGGCCTGGTCGACGCGGCCCTGCGCCTCCTGCAGCGACCGGGCCTGGCTGGCGCCGCGGGCACCGTCGCGGGCCGCGCTCTCCAGCAGCGAGGAGGTCTGCAAGTACCGGCCGCAGGCGAGCAGGAACATGAACAGCGCCAGCAGTACGGGCGCCAGGATCACCATCTCCAGCGCCATCGTGCCGCGCTCCCGGCGCCGCCTGCGAAGCATCCTCCGTACCCTCACTTGTCGGCCTGGAACTGCTCGATCGGGCCGGTGGCGGTCCGGCTGACCTTCAGGTCCAGGCCAGGCACCAGCGAGACGGTGTCCCCGGTGACCGTGAACGAGACCATGCCCTGCGGGCTGTTGTACGACGGGAACGGGACCGTGGCGTTGCGCAACGTCGTACCGCCGACCTGCTGGGCGTACGACTGGATGTCGGCGCGCACCTTCTCCCCCACGGCCGCGGTGTAGACCGTCGGCTGCACCAGCCGCAGCCGGGACACACCCTCCTGCGCGGCGTTCAGCGCGACGGACCGCCCGTACAGCCAGAGGGCGGTCTGGATGGAGACGAAGATCAGCGCCAGGATCGCCGGCGCCAAGATGGCCAGCTCGAGCGTGCTGACCCCCCGCTCCGACCGCCGCCGGAGACGCCGCCACGCCGACCGCATGACGGGTCAGCCCTTGTTGATATCTGAGGTGTGCTTGTCGATGACGCGCTTCACCACCACGCCGATCGCCAGCGCGGCGACGACCAGGATGCCCGAGATGATCGCCCACTCGAGTGCGGAGGCTCCCAGCTCCGTGTGCCCCTGCCGGGCCCGCGCGCGCTGGGCCTGCGCCCGCGCCACCGCATAGCCGGCCATGGCCCGCCAGAACATCAACTCCGAGGTCATTCGCATGCCTTCCAGATCGTGAAGCCGTCGCCGGCCTCAGTATGACGTGTTCGACGGACCACGCCGCCCAACGGATCCCGTGCCCGCATCACTGTTCGGCCTAACTTCCGAGGATGGCCACACCGGCCGGGAAGGCCAGGAACAGGAAGAACGCCGCGATCATCACCAACTGCGCGACGAGCATCGACTGCGAGCGCTCGCCGGCCTTGCCTTCGACGTCGGCCAGTTCCTTGCGCCGCAGCGACGCGGCCCGGGCGAGCAGCGACGACCGGATCTTCGCGCCCTCGTCGCCGGCCAGCGCGAGCGCCGCGGCCAGGTCCCGGAGTTCCTCCACGCCGAGGTCCTCGCCCAGCCGGGCCATCGCGTCCCACGGCGTGATGCCGATCAGTCGCGCGTTCGCCAGCGCCTGCCGGATCCGCGCCATCGCCCAGTGGTCGCCGATCGTGGACGCGGTCATCAGTGCCTCCGGCAGGCCGCGGCCGCCGGCCAGGTTCATCGCGACCAGGTCCAGGAAGCTGCCGACCACGTGCCGGAAGTCGCGGCGCCGCTTCTCCGCCTCCTGCCGCAGCGCCAGGTCCGGCAGGAAGAACGCCAGCGCCATGAACGCCAGCGTCACGATCGCCGGGCTCGCACCGGGCGCGCTGAACCCGATCGCGGAGAACAGGAACAGCACGATCGGGATCAGGATCATCGCCCCGAGCGCGAAGAACACCTTGGTCGCGAGCATCGCGGCGAACGGCTGGTTCATCACCGCCAGGTCCCGGCGGAGCTTGCCGAACGCCCAGCCGCGGGCGTTGGCCTCCAGTTCCAGCCGGCGGCCGAGCGACTCCCGGGCCCGGTCGACGCCGCCCAGCACCCGGTCCCCGGCCGCGCTCGCGGTCGCCCCGCCGGCGTAGCCGCCGCGGCCCGCGTCGATCCGCGCGATCGTGGAGAGCACGTTGGCCCGCGGCTTGATGAACATCCGGACCAGCAGGTACACGCCGAGCCCGGCGAGACCGCCCGTGATGAAGGCCCACGTCATCCGTTCACCACCTCCATCCGTTCGTCACCCTGCCGGTTGGTCCCGTGGTCCTTGGCGACACCGATCAGGAACCGCTCCGGTACCTCGATCTTCGCCAGCCGCCGCAGCCACAGCAGACCGAGCGCGTACAGCCCGATCACGACGGTCAGCACCACCTGCCCGACGAAGCTCCGGTACGGCGCCATGTACGCCGGGTTGAACAGCACCAGGCCGGCCGCCATCGCCAGCGTGATCGCGACCACCACCTGCACGCTGCGCCGGGTGGACCGCCGTTCCGCGGCGACCTTCCGCCGTACGTCGAGCTCCTCGCGGGCCGAGTCCGCGAGCGCGCTCAGCACCTCGCGCAGTCCGGGGCCGCGGAGCCGTGCGTTCAGGACAAGGGCGGCGACGATCAGGTCCGCGGACGGGTCGTCGAGGTCGTCGGCGAACCGCATCAGTGCCGACGGCAACGGTTCGCGGATCCGCAGCCGGTCGACCAGCAGGTTCAGGCCGGGCTTGATCGCGGGCGCCGCGTTCACCGCCGTGGCCGGGATCGCCTGCTCCAGGCCGACCGCGCCGGCGATCGTGTCGCGGAGCGCCTCGGTCCAGGTGGCCAGCGCGTCCAGCCGGTCGATCGCCCGGCGCTCCTCGCCGCTGCCGCCGAAGAACCGGTCCGCCATCCCGGCGAGCAGGCCGAGGGCGACCGCGAGCACCAGCCACTGGGTCACGACCAGGACCAGCAGGCCGACCCCGATTCCGGCGCCGAGCCGGATCAGGTTCTTGCGGTTCTCGGCGCTCCGGTTCCGGAACAGCGAAGGGGTCTCGTTCTTCGGCTCGGTACCGCGGATCGCGACGATCAGCAGCAGGATCGCGCCGCCCACCACCGCTCCGCAGAGCAGCGCTCCCAGTGTCTCCATGCTCATCGCATCACGCCCACGTCCCGTGCACGAGTGGCTGGTAGCCGAAGTGCTCGAGTTCGTCCATGCACGCGATCGGCGCGTGCGCCGCGGCCCGGCCGTCCGGTCCCGGCGCGAACACCTCGCCGGACAGCACCCGCCCGTCCCAGCCGGTCACCTCACGGATGCTCTCGATGTACCGGCTGACGCCGCCGCCGCGCTGGTAGTCGTTGTGCCGGCGGACGAACACCACGAAGTCCAGCGCCCCGGAGATCAGCATCTGGGTGGCGTCCATCGGCAGCCGCTCCCTCGCCTGGATGGCGTACGTACTGATCCGGTTGAACACCTCCATCGAGCTGTTCGAGTGGATCGTCGACAGCGAACCGTCGTTGCCCTGGCTCATCGCGTTCAGCATCGTGACGATCTCGTCGCCGAGCACCTCACCGACGATGACGCGGCTCGGGTTCATCCGCAGCGAACGGCGGACCAGGTCGGCCATCGTCACCTCGCCGACGCCCTCGGAGTTCGGCAGCCGTTCCTCGAACGCGACCACGTTCGGGTGCAGGTCCTTGAACTCGCCGAGCCCGAGCTCGAGCGACCGCTCGACGGTGATCAGCCGCTCGTGCGGCTGGATCTCGTTGGCCAGCGCCCGCAGCAGGGTGGTCTTCCCGGAGTTCGTCGCGCCGGCGATCATGATGTTCTTCCGGGCCGCGACCGCCGCCCGGAGGAACGAGCCGACGTCGTCGGTCATGGTGCCGTTGACAACCAGGTCCTTGAGGAACACCCGGCCGAGCCGGGCCCGGCGGATCGACACCGCGGGCCGCGACGTCACGCCCATCACGGCCGAGAGCCGGGAGCCGTCCGGCAGCCGGAGGTCCAGCTGCGGGTTCGCGGAGTCGAACGGGCGGCTGGTCAGGCCGGCGTGCGCGGCCAGTACCTGGATCAGCTCGATCAGTTCCTCGTCGCTCTCGGCCACCGGGCCGGGCGTCTCCTCGCGGCCGTCGCCGTACTGCACGAAGACCTGGTCGCAGCCGTTGATGTCGATGTTCTCGACCTCGGAGTCGTCGATCAGCGGCTGTAGCCGGCCGACCCCGAACAGCGCGGAGTGGATGGCGCCGGCGATCTGCGCGTCGTCGTCCGGCGTCGGCGGCGTCCGGCCCTCGGCCAGCTCGTACCGCGCGTGGTCCTCGAGCACCTGCACGATCAGCGACCGGGCGTACTCGCGCTCGTCCTCCGCGCTCATCGGAGGTACGCCGTTCACCTGGTCGCGGCGGCGCTGCTCGTTCAGCCGCTCCGCGACCTGGACCCGCAGCCGCCGGACGAGCTCCTGGTCAGCGCTCATCCGAACTCACCTGGCGGGAACGCCGCGTTCGCCATGTCGAAGTCCTGCGGCGGCGGAGAGGCCACCAGCGACGCCATCTCGCCGGTGATCACGCTCGCGGACCGGATCAGCTGGGTCTTGTCGAGCCGGCCGTGCCCGCGGCCGTCGAAGAACGCCGCGCCGGCCGGGTCGTACGCCAGGTGCCACCGGTGCCGCACCGGCAGCGACATCGCGTCCAGGACGGACCACACCTGCTTGACACCGTCCCGCTGCTTCGGGTCCGCGACTACGACAACTCCGAGCTGCGCGTCCACGTGGTGCACCAGCGTGGACAGCCGCTCGCGCAGGTGCGCCACCGACGAGCCGGTCGCCGTACACACCATCACGACCAGGCGCGCGGACTGGATCACCGGCAGTTGCGGCGACTGCGCGCCGATCCGCCCACAGTCCGCCAGTACGTCGCTCTGCTGCATCTGGTTGAACGAGATGCCGAGCGGGTGCCACAGACCGCCCATCCCGCCCACCTGCTCGGGCGAACGGACACCGAGCAGTACGTCGAGACCACCGTCCAACTGCTGGCTGTGCGCCAGGATCACCTCGTCGCCGAGGCCCTTCCGGCTCGCCGCGGCCAGGCTGACCAGCCCGCGGTCGGAGTCGAGCGGTGCGCCGGCCGGGCCGGTCATGCGGATCGCCACGTCACTGCCGGCCGGGTCGCACTCGGCCAGCAGCACCTGCCGCGGCCAGAGCGCGCCAATGACAAGGCTCGCGGTCGTCACACCCGGAGAGCCCTTCGCGCTCGCCAGCGCCACCAGAGCCATCAGTTCGACCCGTTCGCCACGTCGGTCTTGGTACCCGGCGCCAGCTTCGCCACCGACAGCGTCTTGGCCGCGGCGGCGGCGGCGACCATGCCCACCTTCGACTGCGGGACCAGGATCGTGACGTTGAGCGAGCTGTTCGCACTGGTCTTGCTGTCGGTGATCGCACCCGCGCTCGAGGTCACGGTGGCCGCGCCGACCAGCTCGGTCGAGCTGCCGCTGCTGTCGTTGCCGCCGGGGACCCGGAAGACCTGGACGACGTCCCCTACGCTCAGCCCGTCGGACGGCGCGTGGCCCGCGTCCAGGCTGACACCGACCAGGGCGCCGGTCTGCGGGATCGGCTGCTGGCCGTCCTTGGTGAAGTTCTCCGGCGTCACGAACTGGTCCTTGTACAGCCAGCTGGTCGTGTAGCGGCCGACGTACTTGCTCGCCTCGGACCACGGGACCAGGCCGCCGGTGGCGCCGGCCAGGTCGCCGCGGGAGAAGTCCTTGGCCTCGATCCGGTGGCCGGGCGGCAGCGCGTCCGCGGAGATCGCGACGAAGTCGGTCCGGTTGCCGCTGTTCAGCGCGATCAGCGCGGACCCGGCGGCACCGAGCAGGATCAGGATGACCGCCAGCGCGGCCAGCGCGGGACGTCGTTCCCGTCCGCTCGGGAGGCGGGTCGAGCCGCCACCCGCCGGCCGGCCCGCGGAGCGGGACCCTGGGGAAGAGGTACGCGTGGAGGACGAGAGACTCACGCGCCTACCGTAATGGCAGCAAGGTACCAATCGGGCCGGCAGGCCGGTGCCGTTACCGCGCCGCGACCCGCTCCCGCTCCCGCGGCGTGAGCAGCTGGTTGAACAGTCCCGGACCGCCGTACAACTGGTCTAGATAGGCATACAGCGCCCGCAGGCAGAGTCCGACCTGTCGTTCCCACGCCGGGCGTGCGGTCATCCACTCGGTCAGCTCCCGTCCCTGGGCCAGCGTGACGGCCGCATTCACCGGCTGGTCCATCCGGTTCGACGTCGGATCCCACGCGGTGTTCGGGCCCCGGACGGCCTGGACCGCCGCGGCCAGGTGGTCGAGCTGCGCGCCCGTGGAGAAGGACCCGAACCCGTACCGGCCGCGGGTGGCGTCGGTGCCGTGCAGCTCGTCCAGGTACTCGCACAGGGCGAGGAACAGTTCGATGGCGTCGTACTCCTGGTCGCCGGTCGCGATCCGCCGCAGCTCGTGGACCGTCTGGCGGGCGTCGCTGACCGTCCACTCCGACTCACCGAACGTCTCAGTCATGCAGCGGATCCTAGGTGGACGGCTGGGCGTAAATCGTTAACAGTTCGGGTAGAACGAGTTGCTGGCGAGTAACCGATTGTTTGCTAGATTCCGGAACCAGAGGGTCCTGGTGACAACTGGTGAGCACCGGGACACTGAACGGGAGGGGGTGATCGGCCTGTCCACACCCACATTGCCGGCCGCCGCGGCGACGGTTCGGGCCCGCTGGGCGGTCGGAAGTGCCCTCGGGATCCTGCACCCGTCGGCGGTGCCGCTGCGCGACGGCCGGGTCCGGCTCAGCACCCGCCACGACCTGCTGAACGCCCAGGTGCTGCGGTCGCTGCAGGAGCAGCTGACCCGCCGGGCCGCCGACCGGGTCACCGAGGACCGCCTGCTGGCCGAGTCCGTCGCGATCCTCGGCGCCGAGGTCGCCCGCGCCCGCGGGGAAGAACCGGCCCGCGGCGCGACCGATGCCCTCGACCGGTACCTCGGCGGCCCGGGCCTCAGCCCGTCGCAGCGCGCCGAGGCCGAGGCGATGCTGCAGGTGGCGCTGGCCGGCGCCGCGGCGCACGACCCGGAGGCCGCCGAGCGGCTGCGCCGGATCCCGCAGCCGGGACCGGTCGTCCGGACCTCGGAGATCGTCGGTACGTCGGGCCTGATCAGCC
>NZ_DASRVN010000661.1:0-9907 GCF_035655035.1 Kribbella sp.
CGACCTCGAGGCTGACCCGGTCGACGGCCGACAGCGGCCCGTCCTCGGTCCGGAACGTGACGGACAGGTCCTTGATCGTGAGTACCGAGGTCATCGGCGGCTCGCCTTCGGGTCGAGGGCGTCGCGCAGGCTGTCGCCGACGATGTTGAACGCCAGCGTGAGCAGCATGATCGCGACACCGGGCATCACCGCGGCCCACGGCGCCCGGGACGCGAACTGCTGCGCGTCCGCGAGCATGGTGCCGAGGCTCGGCGCCGGCGGCTGGATGCCGAGGCCGAGGAACGACAGCACCGCCTCGCCGAGGATCGCGGCCGGGAGGCCGACGGTCGCCTGCACGATGATCGCCGAACCGGCGTTCGGCAGCACGTGGCGGCCGAGCACCCAGGCGTCACCGGCACCCTCGACGACCGCGGCGGCGACGAAGTCCAGCGACTTCAGCCGGAGCGTCTCGGACCGGACGATCCGGATCATGCCGGGGATCTGCGCGATCCCGATCGCGATCGCCGCGTTGCCGAGGCTCGCGCCGCGGATCGCCGCCAGCCCGACCGCGAGGATCAGGAACGGGAACGCCAGCACCAGATCGGTCAGCCGGGAGATCAGCGCGTCGACGGTCCGGAAGTACCCGGCGATCAGCCCGAGCGGTACGCCGACCACGAGCGAGAACGCGACCGCGAGGACGCCGACGCGCAGGGACGCGCGGAGCCCGAACATGATCCGGGACAGCACGTCGCGGCCGAGGTCGTCGGTGCCGAGCAGGTACCCGGCCGTGCCCGGTGGCGCGAACGCGTGGTCGAGGTGGTTCTGGGTCGGATCGTGCGGGGCGAGCCAGTTCGCGAAGACGGCGAGGACGACCGCGATCGCGAGCACCGCCAGCCCGGTGCAGGCCAGCGGATTGTGGACAATCCTACGTACCACCCGCCGGCGATTGCTCCGCAGCGGTGCGGCGGTGACAGCTTCGGCGACGGCCATTACGCCTCACCTCGGACGCGGATGCGCGGATCGATCACGGAGTACAGCAGGTCGACGAGCAGATTGATGACGATGTACGCCGTCGCGGTGACCAGGACGACCGCCTGGATGACGGGGTAGTCGCGCTGGAACACCGCGTCCACGGTGAGCTTGCCGAAACCGGGGAGGGCGAAGATCCGCTCGGTGACGACCGCGCCGGAGATCAGCGCACCGAGCTGGAGCCCGACGACCGTCACCACGACGATCAGACTGTTGCGCAGGGCATGCTTTCCGACGACGGCCCTGGGCGGCAGGCCCTTCGCCTCCGCGGTCCGGATGTAGTCGGCGGACAAGGCGTCCAGCATCGACGATCTGGTCTGCCGCATGATCACCGCGGCCAGGCCGGTGCCGAGGATCAGCGAGGGCAGGATCAAGTGGTGCAGGTTCGCGATCGGGTCGCTGAAGAACGGGACGAAGCCGGACGCCGGGAAGAGGCCGAGGGCAACGGACAGGTACAGGATCGCCATCAGCCCGAGCCAGAAGTGCGGCACCGACAGGCCGAGCAGCGCCAGCCCGTTCGCCGCCCACTCGGCCGGGCGGCCACGCTGGACGGCGGCGACCACACCGGCACCGACGCCGATCACGCCGGCGATCAGGATCGCCAGTACCGACAGCTCGATCGTCACCGGCAGCGCGCTGACGATCATCGGACCTACCGGCGCACCGGTACGGATCGAGTGCCCGATGTCGCCGCGCGCCGCGTGGCTGACGAACTGCCAGAACTGGACGAGCCACGACTGGTCGAGCCCGTACTGCTGCCGGATCGCCCGCAACGACTCCGGATCCCGGTCCTCGCCGGCCAGCGCCAGCGCGGGATCCCCGGGGAGCGCCCGTACTCCGATGAACACCACGATCGTCGCGAGTACGAGCGTCACCGCGGACTGCCAGAGCCGGCCGAGCAGGTACCGCCTCACTTGGCGAACCCCGCGAACGCGGTCCGGATCACCCCGTCGGGGTAGACCTGGATGCCGAGCAGCTTCTTCGAGACACCGGTCAGGTTGCGCTGGCGGTACAGGTAGACGATCGGATTGTCCGCCTGCAGTTTTCCGGCAACCTCGCCGTACAGCTTCACCCGCTGCGCCTGGTCGGTGGCTTCGCGGGCCTGGGTCAGTAGATTGTCAACAATTGGATTGCTGTAGCCGGAGACGTTCTGGCTGCCGGTGGTGGCGACGAAGCTGAAGATGTTCGCGTCCGGGTCGACGCGGCCGGACCAGCCCAGCTGCAGGAGCTCGAAGTCGCCGCGATCCTGCTGGTCGAGCAGCGCGGCGTACTCGACCGGCTTGATCACGAGGTCGAACCCGCCCTCCTTCACCATGCCCTGCAGCGCCTGTGCGAGGCGCAGGCTGTCCGGGTTGTTGGAGGTGATCATCTCGACCTTGTACGGCGTACTCACACCGGCGTCGGCCAGCAGCTGCTTCGCCTTCGCCGGATCATGCGCCGGGCAGACCTGCGCGGCGTCCGAGGTGAACTCGCTCTTCGGCGAGATCGGCGAGCAGGCCACCGTGTTCAGCCCGTTGAAGATCGACTTCACCAGCGCCGCGCGGTCGATCGACAACGCCAGCGCCTGCCGGACCTTGGGGTTCTTCGCGAGCGGGCTGTCGAGCTGCTTCGGCGGATTGCCGACACCGTTGGCGTTCCCGATGTTGATCGTCAGCCCCTGGTATCCGAGCGACTGCGACTGGAGCACGCTGACGCTGTCGTCCTTCTGCAGCTCCGGCGCGTCCTGGGTGGAAAGCGAGTCCGCGACCTGCGCGTCACCGGACTTCAGGTTCGCCGAACGGATGCTGGAGTCGGTGATGATCCGGTACTCGATCGCGTCCAGGTGGACCTTCGCCGCGTCGTAGTACTGCGGGTCCCTGACCACCTTGATCGAGTTCTGCGCGACCCGGCTGGCGAACTTGAACGGCCCGACGCAGACCGGCGCGCTGGAGAAGTTCGCGCCGAGCTTCGCGACCGCGGCCGGGCTGAGCACCATCCCCGCGCGGTCCGCGAGTGCCGCGGTCAGCGGGGCGAACGGCTTGGAGAGCTTGATGACCACGGTCTTCGGGTCGGGCGTCTCGATCGCGGTGATCGGGCCGAGCTCGCTCTTCCGCGCGGAGCCGGCCAGGGTCAGATCCCGGTTCAGCGAGACCTTCACCGCGCTGGAGTCGAAGGTGCCGCCGTCGGCGAACTTCACGCCCTGCTTGAGCGGGATCGTCAGGCTGCGGCCGTCCGCCGAGATGGTCGGCAGCGCGGTCGCGAGCTGCGGGACGATCTTCGCGTCCGGGCCGAGGTCGTACAGCTTCTCGCACATCGTGTGGAACACGTACCGCGAGTACAGGCTCCGGGACAGCGTCGGGTCGAGCTTGTCCGGATCCGCGGACAGCGCGACCGTCAACGTCCCGCCCTGCTTGACCTGCCCCGCGGCGGCCGCCTCCCCGAAGACGTCCTGCCCGGCTGACGCGGTACCACTCGACGGGCTGTTGCCGGCGGGCTGCACGGGCGAACACGCCGTACCGGCCAGCACCAGCGCGACCACAGCCGCGCCCGCGCCGACCGGCTTCCGGCGGCAGGTACCAGGGACGATTCGGTTCAGTGCGAGTCGACGAGTCATCGCATGCTCCTGTGTAGGCGGGGTACTGTCGACTGTTTCATGTATACAAGGAACGTGCGCAAGTGATTCGGCGAGTTTGTGTGAACCTTTTACTACCGGCCACCGGCGACCGGGTCAGTACGTCGCCGACGTGACAGCGGGTGACCTACCACTCCACGACGAGCGGATCCTTGGACGGCGGGCCGATGGGCGTCCAGGTGTCGTCGATCAACCGGTACGGGTGCCACCGTCCGGCACGGTCGAGCCGCAGTTGCGTGTCCGGGCCGAGCGTCAGCTGGTTGGCCGACGTACCGATCGTCAGGTCGTCGCCGGCCGCCAGCAGCTCGGTCCGAGCACGGTTGAGGTCGGCCGCGTCCGGCGTCCAGGTGTGCTCCAGTACGTCGAGACCGGGCGCGCCGCCGTACCGCCACGCTTGGATGCCGAGGGCAACATCCTCCCCGGCGTCGAACTGCGGGAAGTCGGCGGCCAGCCGCACCGTGTCCTGCCACTCGTCCAGCGCCTGCGGTACGGCGGTGTCGTGCAGCAGCGCGCTTAGGATCGAGCGGGCACGCCGGGCCGCGTCGAGCACGAGCAGCGCGAACGTCGCCGGGCCGAATCCGTCCGGCGGCTCGATCCCCGCAACCGCGAGCTGATCGATCGTGACCTTCGCCGGCAGTTCGGGCCGCTCCGGCAGGTCCGCGGTAGGCGTGACGACGTCAGCGATCGCCACACCGGCTTCGACCGGACGAGTCGAGGACAGCTTCAACTCGTCAAGAAGCGCCTCGCGCGTACGCCCGCGAAGCAGGAGCAGTACGAACGGATCCGCGTCGAGCAGCCACGCCACCTGATAGCAGAGCGCCGCCGCGTGCTGGCAGGGCAGCTCCCACGCGTCGCACGTACAGCTCGGATCGAGATCGCCGATCCCCGGCAGCAGCGTGACCCCCGCATCGGACGCCGCCTCGACCAGGCTGTGCGGCATCTCGCCGTCGAGCAGCGCCGCAATGTGTCCGGCGCGGGCGGCGACCTGCTCCTGGAACCGGAGCCAGTCGTCCTCGCTCAGCTCGTCCACGCGAACGACTGCCTCGTACGTGTCCTCGGGGGAGTAGATGGTGGCGGCGATCCGGCCCGGGCTGATCGTGATCGTGCCGACCTGCCCCGAGCTCGCGTACCGGCGGCCCCTGCGGAGCTGGTCGTTGTCCAGCGACGTGTCCTCGAGCGCCTGCACCCACGCCTTCGCCCACCACGACCGGCCGTGCGTACTCCGCCGCTGCGCCGGGAACGCCGGGAAGCCCCGCGCCGCGGTCATCGCGCGCCTCCCCGCAGCTCGACCAGATCGGCCAGCTCGGTGTCGGACAGCTCGGTCAGCGCCGCCTCCCCGCCGGACAGCACCGCCGCGGCCAGCTCGCGCTTGGTGGCGAGCATGCCGGCGATCCGGTCCTCGATGGTGCCTTCGGCAATCAACCGGTGGACCTGCACCGGCCGGGTCTGACCGATCCGGTACGCGCGGTCGGTGGCCTGGTCCTCGACGGCGGGATTCCACCAGCGGTCGTAGTGCACGACATGCTCCGCGCGGGTCAGGTTCAGCCCGGTGCCCGCGGCCTTCAGCGACAGCAGGAACACCGGCACCTCACCGGCCTGGAAGCGGTCGACCATTTCCTCGCGCCGCGGCACCGGCGTACCGCCGTGCAGCAGCTGGGCGCCGATCCCGCGCTCGGCCAGGTGCCGCTCGAGCAGCCGGGCCATCGCGACGTACTGCGTGAAGACGAGCACCGCGCCGTCCTCGGCGAGGATCGTCTGCAGCAGCTCGTCGAGCAGCTCGAGCTTGCCGGAGCGGCCGGTCAGCCGGGCGTCGCCGGGCTCCTTCAGGTACTGCGCCGGGTGGTTGCAGATCTGCTTCAGCCCGGTCAGCAGCTTCACGATCAGACCGCGGCGCGCCATCCGGTCGCTCGCCCGTACCTCGTCCATCAGCTCGCGGACCGTTGCCTCGTACAACACGACCTGCTCGCGGGTCAGCGACACCGGCTGGTCGGTCTCGGTCTTCGGCGGCAGCTCCGGCGCGATCCCGGGGTCGGACTTCTTCCGCCGGAGCAGGAACGGCCGGACGAGCGTCGCCAGCCGCGCGGCGACCTCCTCGTCCTTGTCCGCCTCGATCGGCGTCGCCCACTTGGTGCGGAACGTCCCGAGCCGACCGAGCAGCCCGGGCGTGGTCCAGTCCAGGATCGCCCACAGCTCGGACAGGTTGTTCTCGACCGGAGTGCCGGTCAGCGCGACGCGCGCCTTGGCTGGAACGGTCCGCAGCGCCTTCGCCGTACCGGACGACGGGTTCTTCACGTGCTGCGCCTCGTCGGCGACCACCAGCGCCCACGGATGCCCGGCCAGCCGTACGGCGTCGCGGCGAAGCGTGCCGTACGTCGTGAGCACGAACCCGTCCCGAGCCTCGTCGAGGGAGCGGGACGTGCCGTGGAACCGGCGTACCGACGTAGCGGGGGCGAAGCGGTGGATCTCGCGCTCCCAGTTACCGAGCAGCGACGCCGGGCAGATGACGAGCGTCGGGCCGGCGGTGTCGCCCGACTGCTGGCGGTGCAGATGCAGGGAGATCAGCGTGATGGTCTTGCCGAGGCCCATGTCGTCGGCGAGGCAGCCGCCGAGGCCGAGGGACGTCATCCGGGAAAGCCAGCGGAGACCGCGGAGCTGGTAGTCGCGCAGTGTCGCTTCGAGCCCGGGTGGGGCCTCGGCCGGGTCGTCCGCGCGGTCCGGGTCGGCGATCCGGGCGCGCAGGTCTTCCAGCCATTTGGTCGAGCTGACCGCGATGTGCCGGCCGTCGATCTCGGTGGTGCCGGTGAGCGCGGCACCGAGCGCATCGATCGCGGTGACCGGTTTGAGGATCCGCTCGCGGGCCTTCCGGGCGAGCTCGGGGTCGATCAGCATCCACTGGTCACGGAGCCGGACGACCGGGCGGGTGGCCTCGGCAAGCTGGTCCAGCTCGGCCGCGGTCAGCGGGTCGTCGCCGACCGCCACCTGCCAGCTGTAGTCGAGCGTCTTGTCGCCCTGGAAGAAGCCGGGCAGGTCGCTGGGCGGTCCGTCGGCCGAGGTGATCGCCGCGCGAGCGGTGAGCGAACGGCCGAGGCTGCGCGGCCAGTGCACGTCCACACCGGCGGCCGCAAGCCGCTGGGCGGATCCGGCGAGCAGGTCGGCGACGTCCTCGTCGGCCAGGTCCAGGTGATCCGGCACTGCGGAATCGAGCAGCTGCCCGAGCGGGCGCCAGACGCGCGCGGCCCGGCGGATCGCGAGCGTCGCGTCGATCCGTGCCCGCGGGCCGAATCCCGGTACGTCGGTCGACCAGACGTCGGACGCATCGCTGACCAGAGTCGGGTCCTTGAGGCTGTGCAGCTGTACGGCGGCGCCGAACGACTGTGACGCGCCCATCTCGACCCGCAGCGAGATCCGTACGCCGGCGTCCAGGCCGGCGGAGACCTCGTCCGCCCAGCCCCGCAACCGCTCGGCCCGCTGCGGGGCGACGGCCGCGAACAGGCTGGTCTGATGCATCTTCCCCGCGGCCGGGGAGCGCGGCATCCCGTCGGCCACGGCGTCGAGGAACTCCCGCACGAGATCCTCCGCGACGGGCAGGCGTACCTCGCCGGTGGTGCTGAGCGGCAGGGCCCTGGCGGAGGTCGGCATGGCTTCGGCGAGCTCGAGGATCCGGGTGATGTCGTCCGGGTCCAGCGGACCGACCCGCCAGGCGTCGTGCCCGCCGGGGGAGACGCCCGGCAGAAGCTTGCCGCGCGCAACCAACTGCAACGCCACCAGCGAAGCCGCCCCCCAGAACGCCCCCGAAGGATGCGCCCCTGACGCCCGCCGCATCCGCCCCAGCACCGGCACCGCTTCGCCCACCGGCACCTCAACGGCCCGCACAGTCCGCAACTGCACCCCGCCGTCTTGCGTGATCGCGAGGGGCAGGTCTACCTGTTGGCCGAGGGTGAGGGGGAGTGGGGCGCCGTCCGGGTCCCAGAAGGCGAGCACGCTGGTGCGTGGTGGATCGGACGGCCGGAACACCACTGCGTATCCGGCCAGTTCCTGCCCTGCGCCCAGCACCCCGTGAACCTCCGCGTCGAATCGGACAACGAACCCCAGGCATCCTCCCTCACCACACAAGGCGAAGGACCGCACCGGCCTCAGACGGGCGCCTGCACCCCGGGCAGCTTGCCGTCGCCCTCGCAGGTCCGGCACTCCTCGAGCACCCAGGCCGTGGCGGCCGGACCGGTCGGGCGATTGCCCTTCAGATGAACGATTCCGCGGGCTATCCGGATCCCCCCGCTCCCGTCACAGGTCGGGCAAATGGTGTTGATCGTCCCTTGCTCGTCCACAGCACAGTCCCTCCCGGTCAGCCCGCCGATGACAAAGCGCCGGCATCCCGCCCGGCCGTCTCGTACTGCGTCCGGTACAGCTCCTCGTACCGCCCGCCGGCCGCGAGCAGGTCGGCGTGCCGCCCGCGCTCGACGATCCGGCCACCCTCGATCACCAGGATCTGGTCGGCCGCACGGATCGTGGACAGCCGGTGCGCGATCACGACCGCCGTACGACCGGCAAGCGCCTCGGTCAGCGCCTCCTGCACCGCGGCCTCGTTCGTCGAGTCGAGCGCGGCGGTCGCCTCGTCGAGGATCACCACCCGCGGCTGCGCGAGCAGCAACCGCGCGATCGTCAGCCGCTGCCGCTCGCCACCGGACAACCGGTACCCGCGTTCGCCGACGACCGTGTCCAGCTGATCCGGCAGCGACCTGATCAGCTCACCGAGCCGCGCCCGCTCCAACGCGTCCCACAGATCCTCCT
Organism: Kribbella sp.; assembly: GCF_035655035.1. Taxonomy (GTDB): domain Bacteria; phylum Actinomycetota; class Actinomycetes; order Propionibacteriales; family Kribbellaceae; genus Kribbella. The sequence goes on from NZ_DASRVN010000661.1 coordinate 8,408, forward strand.
CGGCGGCCTCCGGACGCGCGAGCAGCAGGTTCTCCCGGATGGAGTCGTGGAACAGGTGCCCGTCCTGCGTCACCATCCCGAGCGTCTGCCGCAGCGATTCCGCCGACACGTCCCGGACGTCGGTCCCGGCCAGCCGCACCGCCCCGGAGTCCACGTCGTACAGCCGGGGAATCAGTTGCGCGATCGTTGACTTGCCCGCGCCCGACGAGCCGACCAGCGCGACCATCTCGCCCGGCTCCGCGCGGAAGGACACGTCATGCAGGACCTCGACGCCGCCACGGGTGTCGAGCTTCGCGACCTCCTCGAGCGACGCCAGCGAGACCTTGTCCGCCGACGGGTACGCGAAGCTCACGCCGGCGAACTCCACCGTGACCGGTCCCTCGGGCACCTGTCCCGCGTCCGGCTTGTCCTTGATCAGCGGCTCCAGGTCGAGGACCTCGAAGACCCGCTCGAAGCTGACCAGCGCGGTCATCACCTCGAGCCGCGCGCTCGCCAGCGCGGTGAGCGGCGAGTACAGCCGGGTCAGCAGCAGTGCCATCGACACGACCGCACCGGGCTCGAGCTGATTCCGCAGCGCCAGGAAGCCGCCCAGCCCGTACACCACCGCGAGCGCGAGCGCCGAGACCAGCGTCAGCGCGGTCACGAAGATCCACTGCACCATGGCCGTCCGGACGCCGATGTCCCGCACCCGCCGCGCCCGCACCGCGAACTCCGCCGACTCCCGGGCCGGCCGCCCGAACAGCTTCACCAGCGTCGCGCCCGGCGCCGAGAACCGCTCGGTCATCTGCGTGCTCATGGTCGCGTTGTACGCCGCGGCCTCTCGCTGCAACCCGGCCAGCCGCGCACCGATCCGGCGCGCCGGAATGACGAAGATCGGCAGGATGATCAGCGCGAGCAGCGTGATCTGCCAGGACACCCGCAGCATCACCACGAGCGTGAGCACCAGCATCACCAGGTTGCTCACCACACCGGACAACGTGTCGCTGAACGCGCGCTGCGCGCCGATGACGTCGTTGTTCAGCCGGGAGACCAGCGCGCCGGTCCGGGTCCGGGTGAAGAACGCGATCGGCATCCGCTGGATGTGGTCGAACACGGCCGTCCGCAGGTCGAGGATCAGCCCCTCGCCGATCTGCGCCGACAGCCAGCGGGTCAGCATGCTCAGCCCGGCCTCGGCGACCGCGATCGCCGCGATCAGCAGCGAGAGCCACAGCACGACGCCGAAGGCCCGGTGGCCGACGATCGCATCGACCACCCGGCCGGCCAGCACCGGGGTGGCCACGGCGAGCACGGCGGCGCCGATGCTCAGCACCAGGAACCAGACCAGCTGCGTCCGGTGCGGGCGCGCGAACGCCAGGATCCGGCGCAGCGTGGCGCGGGAGAACGGTCTCTTGTCGTCCTGGGCGTGCATCGCGTGGTACAGCGAGTTCCACGCGGTCATTTCCATGCTCACGGCAGTACTCCGCAGGTCGGGTCGGCTGGGGACGTCGATGATTCCGTACT
>NZ_DASRVN010000662.1:0-4082 GCF_035655035.1 Kribbella sp.
CCGGCGCCGCGCTGTTCGCCGACGACTCCCCCGTCGCCCGGCGACTGACCGAGGCCGCCGACTTCTTCGCGTTCATCCACGCCGACATGGACCAGATGATCAAGAACTGGCGGGCGGAGCGGCATCCGTGAACCGCCGCGAAGCCAGGCGTCTATCCGGTACGGCGTGGCTCGACAGCGACTACCGGACCGCCTGGGAAACGCGCATCATGCGCCGGCGAGTACCGCTGTACCGCGCCGGCATCGCCGCACTACGAGCACTGAACGCAACCCGGCCTTCGTTGCTGCGGGCACCGAACGCGAGCCGTCCCTCCTTGCGGGTCACCCGCTGGGAACGCGTCGGTCCGCACGGCGGCACGTTCGTGATGGACAAGCTCGAGACAATGACCGGGAGGACGGATCACCCGGTGACCTCGCGGGCCGAACTGCGCGCGCGAACGTCGTTCGCATCCCGCCTGGCGCGAGCCGTCTCGGCGGACGAGTGGCCACAGATCATCGCCGAGTACGACCGCCGCCGGCGTGGCGAACGTCCGCAGTACCACTACGTCGGCCACCGGCCCCTGAACGCCGCATCGCACGCACTGATGGACGAGGCCTGGGTCCGCGGCGAGCTACCGACGGACGGGTTCCGCGCCTGGAACGTACTGAAGCACGAGGACGACGGCGCGTTCTACAGCGAGTTCTTCACCCACGGCGGCGCCCGCGGCTACCCCGGCGGCGAGACGAACCCGGACTTCCGGCGCGGCCGGATCATGTTCGACATCGCCTGGCGGACCAAGGCGACGCTCGCCCTCGAACGCCAGATCCTCCGCCGAAGCCGGGCACTGCGAGCGAAGGAGCTGCTCAAGTTCCTCCGCACCGAACTCCGCGAAGCAATCCACCCACCGGCCCCGTCCCCCGCCCGGGCGACCACACGAGGCGCCGACATCTACACCCCCGAAGTCGTCGCCGCTGTCGCAGACTTCACCAAGCCCGAGCCGCTCCGCTCCCCCACCGCCCGCGGCGAAACCACACCCGACCGCACCCGCGCCGCCGCGATCGACACGGCGAACACCTTGGCCCACGCCCTCCCACCTCCACACCTGGGCGCCGCGGCACCGCCTGCTCCTCCCCAACCACGAATCGGCCGGCGTAGGAACGATTCATCACCTCAGCAGCAACGCTGACCATGCTTTCCTGAGACCGTGAACCATCTCGAACTACGTGACGAATTGCTCCGCATGGCCTCCACAGACCAGGATGCGCGGCGCCGTCTGGAAGAACATCCACGACTGCTGGACGGCGTACCCGTGCAGGATCTGAGCGCAACCGAGCGACAGACCCTGGACCACTTACAGGCGGTGGACGCCGCCAACACCGCACGAATGAAAGCAATCATCGCCGCGCACGGCTGGCCCGGCCGCCACCTGGTCGGCTCCGACGGCGCGGAAGCCGCCTGGTTACTGATCCAGCACGCCGACCAGGACCCAACATTCCAACGCACCTCCCTCGCACTCCTGAGCGCATCTGTCCAAGCCGGCGACGCCGACTCCACCCACGAGGCCTACCTCACCGACCGAGTGTTGCTTGCCGAGGGCAACCAGCAGCTCTACGGCACCGAATTCAGACTGGCCGACGACGGCTCCTGGCAGCCGCAACCGCTGGCCGACGCCGACCACGTCGACACCCGCCGCCGCCAGTCCGGCCTGGAACCACTCGATGACTACCGCAAACGCTTCGGCCCTCCAAGGCAATGAGCATCCACGGCCGAGATTGTGATGTCTCACTGTGTGTTGGGAAGGCCACTGCTGCGTCATAAAGTCATGGAATGGCAAGAGCACACACTGGCAAGATGCCGAATGACCAGGTTCTGCGCTGGGCGGCCGAGGCGGTTGGCGGGACGAGCGTCGTTTCGTCCGAGGGCCTGACCCGCGGCGAGCACCGCCCTTCGGGCACGTTCCGCCTGGGAATCGAAGGACCGGCGGCCCGGACCAGGGACGTGATCTTGAAGGTCCCTGTCCGGGGATGGATCGCCGCCGCGTGGGTGATCACGAACGCACGCGCGCTTCAGCTGGCCGAGACTCATGGCCTGGCCGCGCCGCGGCTGATCGCTGCGGATCTCGACGGGAAGGCGAGCGGAACCGTCGCCACCCTGGAGACCTTCCTGCCCGGCAGCGCCGGTCTCTCGCCGACGGTTTCGGTCGCCCGGCTCCGCGAAGCGGGAGCAGCCCTTGCCAGGGTCCACGCCTTCAGGCTGGTTCCGCAGGCCCACCTGCCATACCGGCCCCGGCCGTGCGCCGTCGACGACCGCGCCGATGAACGCCGGCGGGGCCTGATGCCGACCACACCTTTGCTGCAGCAGGCCGACGAGCGGGTCAGGTCGCACGGGATGCCGGCAGTCGCGTCGGTGTTCGTGCATGGTGACGCCTGGGGCGGCAACATGCTGTGGGATGGCGACCGTTGCGTTGCGCTGATCGACTGGAATACAGCCGGGGCTGGTAATCCGGGCGTCGATCTCGGCAGCCTGCGGATGCAGATGACCCTTCAGTACGGCCAGGACGCACCGTCCCATGTGTTGGAGGGCTGGGAGCGGCAGGCGGGCCAGGAGGCAGTCGGCGTGCCCTACTGGGATGCCGTGGCCGCGCTGAACACGCCAACAGCGATGGACGGCTGGGCGGGATTCGCCGACGACGGTAGCCTCCTGGGCGCCGCTGCCGTCACCGAAAGGCGCGACGCTTTCCTTCGCACCGCTCTCAGTCACTGGTCATAAAGTCGTCGCGCGTGCCGAAACCGACGCTGCTCTCCACTTGGGGGCCTTTCAGGACACGGGTGCGGTTCTGCATCAGGACATCGGTTGCAGTTGATGTGTCAGGACTTCGGTGACGTTTCCGGGGGCTTGTGGCGCGGGCCGCGGGGTCGAGTTCGGACCTCGCTGGTCGGCGAGAGCATTTCATCGCAACTCTCGCCTGTCCCCATCCCGTCGGACACACGGTGAAGGTCGTAGTGGTTGAGCTGGACACGGCTCGGAGTTCGGCGTCGCCGGTCGCCGTCAGGGCTCCGACGATGGCATCGAGCCCCAGCGCATCGCCCATCCGTCTGGAGACCAGGCGCGACGAATGTCGCGTCCGAGCCGATCCAGCAGAGCATTGCCCTGCTGGGCGCTGAGCGCCACCGGCTCCCCGGCCTCGTAGCGCTGCAGCAGCCAGCCGAGTTCGGCGGTGGCCGGTTCGTCGACGACCGCCTGAGCCGAGATGCCCTCGACTGCGAACTTGCGGATCGAGACCAGCGATGAGATGAACTGGCCGTTCAGCAGACTGAGCACGCAGCACGCCTCGATCGGTCCGTCGACGTCGCCCCCCGGTGAGCCCGATCGTCCCGGGATCGCGCAGGTCACTGAGCCGCTCTAGGGCCGCCTGGTCGAGGCCAGTGAATGTCGGACGTCCGGGGCTGCTCATGTCGATGATCAGGTTGTGGATGAAGGGCTCGTCCCACGGAATCTGCCCAGCTTGCTGGGCGGCGTGGAAAGCCTTCCCGGCCTCGTGCATCTCCAAGATGTAGCCGAGCACCTGTCAACGGCCCTCGCGGCGGGCGAACTGACTATCGACGCGCAGCATGGGCAGACCTGCGGCCTGGCAGAGCCGATCCTTGATCTTGTCGCGCTCACGCTGCTGCGGGTCCGTCCGGTGCCGCGCATCGTCGTACTCGATCGCAAGAATCGGCAGGCCGGTTGCGGCGTCGGCGGCTACGAAGTCGAGGTGTGCCGTGAAGGTGAAGTTCTGCTCGCGCCAGGTCAGGTGCATGTCGTCGACGTCGATGACGTCGCGGAGGCGAGGCTTGAGGAGCAACCGGTAACCGTTGTCACGCGCGTACTCGTCGAGCCCACGGTCCACCTTCGATTCGGCGGCGGTGAGGATCTTCCGCAGTCCGGGCACGCTCTGCACGATAGCTGTCACGGCCGTCGCCCGCGGGTTCCAATGCCCCACCCGGCCATCGGGCCGAGTCCTGGCACGGATCGCGAGACGGACACGAGGATCAGCGGGTCACCGATGTCCTGATAGAGAACTGTCACCGATGTCCTGCGACATGACAAGGCAATGAGCGACC
>NZ_DASRVN010000663.1:0-6668 GCF_035655035.1 Kribbella sp.
GTCGGTACGGGCGGCGGCGACGGAGGTCGAGTCCGCGTACGGCCGGCTCGACGTACTCGTGAACAACGCCGCGATCATCCCGGCGGGGGACGGGGCGGTGTCGGAGGTGGCGCGCGACGTACTGCGGTCCGCGTTCGAGACGAACGTGATCGGGCTGGTCGGGGTGACGCAGGCGTTTCTGCCGCTGCTCCGGAAGGCGGAGGCGGCGCGGGTCGTGAACCTGTCGACGTCGCTGGCGTCGTTCACGCAGGTCGGGGACCCGGAGTCGCGGATGTCGACGGTGCTGACGCTCGGATACAACTCGTCGAAGGCGGCCGTGAACATGGTGACCGTGATGCTCGCCAACGAACTGCGCGGCACCGGCATCCTGGTCAACGCCGCCGACCCCGGCAACTGCGCCACGGACATGGGCGGCTGGACCGCCGCCCGGACGCCCGCGCAGGGGGCAGCAGTCGCGGTCGGGCTGGCGACGCTGGCCGCCGACGGTCCGACCGGGCAGGTGTACGCCGAAGAAGGCCGCCTGCCCTGGTGAGGTCAGACGATGGCGCCGGACCAGGCGAGGGCCTGCTTGAGGAGCTGGCCGCGGCCGCCCTCCAGGTCGTTGAGCAGGCTCGGCGCCAGCGCCTCCTCCGGAGTCAGCCAGGTGAGCTCGAGCGCGTCCTGACGCGGGTTGCACTCGCCGGTGACCGGTACGACGTACACCAGCGCGACCGCGTGCTGACGCGGGTCATGCAGCGGGGTCATGCCGGGGAACGGGAAGTACTCCGCGACCGTCACCGGGACCAGCGACGCGGGCAGCCGGGGGAACGCGGCCGGCCCGAGGTCCTTCTCGATGTTGCGCTGCAGCGCGTCGCGGATCGACTCGTTGTGCAGCACCCGCCCGGAGACCAGCGTACGGATGATCTCCCCGGTCGCGGCCGAGGTCCGAAGCAGGACCCCGATGTGCTCGATCTGCCCCAGCGCGTCGACCCGGGCCGGGACGGCCTCGACGTACAGGATCGGGACCCGTGTCCGGGTCTCGGCGAGCGCGAACTCGGACAGCCAACCGGGATTCGGATCAGGCGTTTGCAGCGACGACGTCATACGCACATCTTTGCCTACGGTCTGAAAGCGGCCCGGTACTGGGATGGACTCAGTCCGAATGTCGAGCGGAATCGCCGGGTCGCGTGGCTCGGGTCGTGCCAGCCGACCGCCGCGCCGATCGTCGCCACCGGCAGCTCGGTCTCGATCAGCAGGCCCGCCGCGCGCTCGGCGCGGATCCGGTGCAGGTACGCCATCGGCGACATCCCGACGGATTTCCCGAACACCCGAATCAAGTACCCAGGCGCAAGGTGGACGCGAGCCCCCAACTGCTCGAGTGTCCAGGGCTCGGCCAGGTCAGCCTCCAGCACTCGCATCGCCTGCTGCACCGCCGGATGCATCGCAGGCCCCACCGCCACGCCCGCGCCCGCCGGCCGCGCGCCTCCTGGTACCAGCGCCCCCGACAGCAACCCGAACACATCCGGTCCCAGGTAAGCGTTGCGGACTACCAAACCGGTGCATTCGACGTACCCGTGCCACTCGCCCGGACGAATCACCACCACCGAGTCCGGCCCCAGTTCCACCTCACCACCCGCCGACACATGCGTCCCGCGGCCCGCGACCACCACCGCGATCTCGAAGAACGCGTGACTGTGCACCGCCACGTCCGCAACGACCTCGATCCGCTCCCCGGCCACCGGCAGCCGCGGATCCGGGAACACCTCACTGCTCAGCACGTTGTGCACCAAACCTCCCAGGAGGTCAATTTCAGTCAACCTCAGGTCAACCACATCCTGTCCCCGGAAGGCCCGCCCCGCGAGGCTGGAATCACCTTCCAGTACGACGGAATCCGAGGAGCACCCGATGACCACGACCGACCCTACGGCACCCGCAGCGCTCGACGAGCAGACGATTTCCGCCTACCGCCGGGACGGCGTCGTCCGGATCCGGAACATCATCGGCCGCGACGAGGCAGCCCGGTTCGCGGCGGCGGCGACCGCCTGGACCGCGAACGCCGACGACAACTTCGAGGGCTCGAAGATCTTCAACCAGTACGTCAACGTCTGGCGGCAGAACGACGTACTCAAGGAGCTCACGCTGGACCCGCGGCTGGCAGCGGCCGCGACCGCGCTGGCCGGCGTACCGGTGCGGATCTGGCACGACCAGCTGCTGGTCAAGCCTCCGCACAACGGCGCCGCGACCGAGTTCCACCAGGACGCCCCGTACTGGCCGCACGCCGGATCCCGCGCCTCGCTGTCCGCCTGGATCGCGCTCGTCGACGTACCTGTGGAGCGCGGCTGCATGACCTTCATCCCCGGCTCGCAGAACCACCAGGACCTGCGCAGCCAGGACCTGTCCGACCGCGACGACATGTTCCGCGCGGCACCCGACCTGCGCTGGGAGGAGCGCCTGACGATCCCGCTGCGGGCCGGCGACTGCACCTTCCACAACGCGTACCTGGCGCACTCCGCGACCCCGAACCTCACCGACGACCCGCGGATCGCGCACGTGAACATCTACTTCGACGCGGAGGCGACGTACACCGGCGCCGGCCACGTCGTCACCGACGGCCTCGACCTGCCGGTGGGCCGGCCACTCGAGCACGAGCTGTTCCCGCGGGTGTGAGCGTTTACACCGTGGCATAAGTTGTCAGCGTGCGTCTGCTCACCGACATCCGTCCGCTGCGTGAGTCCGCCGACTTCCGGAGGCTGTGGATCGGGTCGACGGTGTCGCAGCTCGGTCAGCAGATGACCGCGGTGACCGTCTCGATCCAGGTGTACGCGCTGACGCACTCGACGTTCGCGGTCGGGCTGGTCGGCCTCTGCTCGCTGGTCCCGCTGATCGTCTTCGGGCTGTACGGCGGCGCGATGGCCGACGCGATCGACCGCCGTACGCTCGCGCTGGTCTCGTCGACCGGGCTCTGGCTGCTGTCCATGGTCCTGGTCCTGCAGTCGCACCTCGGCTGGGCCCAGGTCGGAGTGCTGTACGCCGTGGTCGCCTGCCAGTCGGCGTGTTTCGCGGTGAACAACCCGGCCCGGTCCGCGATCATCCCGCGGCTGATCCGGCCGGAGCTGCTGCCGGCCGCGAACACGCTCAGCCAGGCCGCGTTCAACCTGGGCTTCACCGCCGGGCCGTTGCTCGGTGCGGCGGTGATCGCCTGGCAAGGGTTCGCGGCGGCGTACCTGGTCGACGTGATCACGTTCACCGCGGCGCTGTACGCGCTGTTCCGGCTGCCCCGGGTCGCGCCGACCGGCGAGGTACGGCGGGCCGGGCTGCGGTCGGTGCTCGAGGGGTTCACGTTCCTGCGCGCGGCACCAGCGCTGCTCGCGACCTTCCTCGCGGACATCCTCGCGATGGTGTTCGCGCAGCCGCGGGCGCTGTTCCCGGCGGTGGCCGGCGCGTTCTTCGGCGGCGGCGTGCGGACCGTCGGCGTACTGCAGGCCGCGCCGGCGATCGGGGCGCTGCTCGGCGTGCTGTTCTCCGGGTGGGTGACCCGGGTCCGCCGGCAGGGGGTGGCGATCGTGCTGGCGATCACGGCGTACGCCGCGGCCGTCGGGCTGTTCGGGTTGTCCCGGACGATCTGGCTCGGCGTCGCGCTGCTGGCGATGTCCGGAGCGGCCGACATGGTGAGTTCGGCGTACCGGAACACCGTGTTGCAGTCCGCGGCGCCGGACGCGATGCGCGGGCGGCTGCAGGGGGTGTTCATCGTGGTGGTCGCGGGCGGGCCGCGGCTCGGCGACTTCGTCGTCGGGACCACGTCCTCGCTGACCAGCCCGACGGTCGCGCTGCTCGGCGGCGCCGCGGTCTGCATCACCGGGCTGCTGATCCTGCTGGCCCGGAACCGGCCGTTCCGGGTGTACGACGCGCGGACCCGTGCGCTGAGCTGAGGCCGCTCAGCCGCCGGTGGCGAGCTTCCCCAGCACGGTGAACCAGGAGTCCATGTCCGGGTTCACCTCGGTCATCTCCTTGCCGCCGACCGTGACGATCTTGCGGTCGCCGAGCGGCTTCTTCAGCTTGACCGGGGTCAGCGAGATGTTGCTGTCCGGCGGGCACGGTACGTCGCTGTCCAGGTAGATCTTGATCTCGGTGTCGGACTGCTCGACCCGCAGGTCGCTCACGCACTTGCCGCCGGCCGGGACCAGCAGGTTCGCCTCGTCGTACTTCGGGGCGTTCTGGATCCACTTCAGGTACTTCGGCCGGTTGCCCTTCACGAGCTGGTAGTACTGCAGCGGCTGCGGGGACTTCTCCTCCGCGGTCCCGGTGCCGTCGCCGAGGAACGTGCCGTAGATCATCTCGTAGCACGGGTCCTTGGTGTCCGGGCCGTCGATCGCGCCGAACGCGCGGGCCGCCTTGTAGCAGCCGACCGCCTCGCGGTTCAGCGAGATGTTGAAGCCGACGATCGCGAGCGCGCCGACCACCATCGCGATCGCCAGCATCCGGCGGGACCGCAGCTGCTGCGGACCGAGCACCCCGGCCGCCCGGCGGGTCTCCTCCGGCGTGGCGTCGGCCGGCAGCGCCGTACTGCGGAACAGCGCCATGATCGAGCTCGTCCACTGCGGGTTGATGATGGTCGGAACGGCATAGACCAGAATCAGGCCCACGATCACCAGGACGGCGGGGAGCAGCGACCAGTAATTTCGCACGGCAGCAAGATACGGGCCCATCGGGCCGTGCCCGAATAGCGGATACTCTTGCTGGGTGCCAGCCGAGACCTCGCAGACGCTCGACCGGGGACTCACCGTCCTCGAGTTGCTGGCGGACGCCCCGGACGGGCTCTCCATCACCGAGCTCGCGGCGGCGCTGGGGGTCAGCCGGACGGTGGTGTACCGCCTGGTGAACACGCTGGAGCTGCACCGGCTGGTGCGGCGGGACAGCGAAGGGCGGGCCCGGCTCGGTCTCGCCGTACTGCACTACAGCCGCCGGGTGCAGCCGACGCTCCGGGATGCCGCGCTTCCGGTACTGCGTTCTTTGGCCGAAGACACCGGCGCCACCGCGCACCTGACAGTTGCCGACGGTGAAGAGGCGCTGGCGATCGCGGTCGTCGAGCCGAGCTGGACCGATTACCACGTGTCCTACCGGATGGGCTCCCGCCATGCGCTGGACCAGGGTGCCGCCGGCAAGGCGATCCTGGCCGGCCGCCGCAAACCCGACCCCGCCGGCCGCCCGTTCGTGGTAACCGCCGGCGAACTCCAAGCCGGTGCCCAAGGCGTCTCCTCACCCGTCCTCGGCGTCCCCGGGGTCGAAGCCTCCATCGGCGTGGTCGTCCTCGGCAAACTCGACCGAGACTTCGTCGGCCCCCGAGTAGCCCGAGCCGCAGTCGAGGTCGCCAAGCGCCTCGCCTGACCCGCTCCACAGGCACCCACACGCCGGGTGGTCGGTGGGGAGCGGGGGTGTCAGGGTTTGGTGGCTGCCTCGACCAGGGGGAGGACTCGGTGGGGGATCTGTTCGGCCAGGGCGATGACGGTCGAGGCGCGCTGGATGCCGCGGACGATGACCACCTGGTCGATCACGCGTTGCAGGTCCGCGTTGGAGCGGGCGACTATCCGGCACCAGAGGTCCTCGGCGCCGGTGATCGTGTGGACCTCGAGGACCTCGGGGATTCGAGCCAGCGCCTCGGCGACCGCGGTGTGGCCGGAGCCCTGTTCGATCTGCAGCGTGGCGAACGCGGTCACGGGGTAGCCGATCGCGGCGGTGTCGATGTCGGGGCCCCAGCCCCGGACGACGCCGTCGCGTTGCAGGCGGTCGAGGCGGGCCTGCACGGTGCCTCGCGCGACACCCAGGCGGCGGGACGCCTCCAGTACGCCGACCCGCGGCTCGGCGGCGAACAGCCGCAGGATCCGGGCATCCAGCGCGTCCACCGACATGCGAATCCTCCGGTAATAGTCAGACTGACCAAATAGCCTACCAACACCCGCACGATGCTGTGCATATTGCCTGGTCAAACAACAAACTGTTGCGCAACCTGCGCTCAAACAACAAGGCTCGGTGGCAAGTACCCGCGACCCGGGAGGACCCCGATGACCAGCACCGACCTCACCCCCGCAGAGCTCGACGCCGATCTCGACCTCGACCAGTTGAAGCAGCTCGTCGGTCTGGTGCCGTACGACGAGAGCACCGACCCGTTCCCGGTCACCGCGATGGACGCCGTGGTGTTCGTGGTCGGCAACGCGACCCAGACCGCGAAGTGGTACCAGCTCGGCTTCGGCATGGACCTGGTCGCGTACTCCGGCCCGGAGACCGGCAGCAAGGACGCGAAGTCGTACGTCCTGAAGTCCGGCTCCGCGCGCTTCGTGATCTCCGGCGGCGTCGGCCCGCGGAGCGCCCTGCTCGACCACCACCGCAAGCACGGCGACGGCGTCGCGGACATCGCCCTCGAGGTCCCGGACGTGGACAAGTGCATCGCGCACGCCCGCAAGGTCGGCGCGGTCGTCCTCGAGGAGCCGAACGACGTCACCGACGAGCACGGCACGGTCCGGCGCGCGGCGATCGCGGCGTACGGCGACACCCGGCACACGCTGATCGACCGCAGCAGGTACGACGGACCGTACCTCCCGGGCTTCGTCGCCGCGCAGACCCAGGTACAGCGCCCCGCGGACCACCCGAAGCGCCTCTTCCAGGCCGTCGACCACGTGGTCGGCAACGTCGAG
>NZ_DASRVN010000664.1:0-4111 GCF_035655035.1 Kribbella sp.
GAAGACCTGGGCCTCCACGCAACTCGCGAGCGCCGTCGACGAGGCCCGCTTCGACACCGCGCCGCCGCTGGTCGCGCTCTACCAGGCGACCGCCAACGCCCTCCAGGTCAAGCTGTCCTGGGGCTTCTCGATGAACAGCGCGCTCGCAGACGGCAGCGAGAGCGACGAGATCATGGCCGGCGTCGTCGCCTCCTGCGACCGCCTCTTCGCCCGCCTGCAGAAGGCCGGCATCCTGCGCGCCGACGTCGACCTGGTCTGGGCGCGACGGGTCTACTACGCCATCCTGCACGAGGTCGCCCAAGGCGGCGACGCCGACCAGACCGACATCGACACCCTGGCGACCCAGGTCGTCGACACCCTCCTGCACGGCGCCGGCACCCCGGCCGCCCGGTTGTGAGCGGCGCGCCGGAACTCCAAGCAAGGGTTACCTAAGTTTCTAGCGTCTAGCTATGGATCCGGTGCTGCAGATTCCGTTCGAGGATGCGGGCCGCGGTGGTCAAGCAGGGCGCGCCGCGGGTGGCGCCGGCCAGGCCGATGCCGAGATCGCGGAGCTGTCCGCGCGACTCGCCGAGGACGTCGCGCGAGCGGGTGACGGCGCCGACCTCCGGCAGCTGGCCGCGCTCAACTCGGCGAACCAGGATCCGCGCGCGTACGACGCACCGGACGCGCCGCGGGTGGACCGGGCGGACAACACCTGTCGTTCGGCTTCGGGTCGCACTTCTGCCTCGGCGCGCAGCTGGCGCGGATCGCGCTGCAGGAATCGTTGCCGGCGCTGGTACGGCGGTTCCCGCGGATGAGCCTCGCGAAGCCGGCCGAGGAGCTCGCCTGGCGACGCGTCCTGGTGAGCGGTCTCGCAGAACTGCCGGTGAACCTCAACCTCAGAGGTCCACCGGCAGCATCATCAGTTCGGCGAGCTGAAGACCAGGCCGTGCTCGGCCTCGTACTGCTCGATGAACCTGGTCGCCATCGGCTCGCTGCAGTTGACGGCGGTGGCCAGGTTCTTCGCCGTGCGCTCGTGGCCCTCCGGCCAGTCGGCCAGCATGTTCCACGCCCGCGTGCGCTTCTTCTCGAGATCGGTCGGCTCGGCAACTTCCTCTTCAACCGGCTCCGGCTTCGGCGTCGTGATGAGCGCAGGCGGCTGCGGGTCCGCCGGGCCGGCGAAGGGGGACGGCGGCTTCGGCTTCTCCACCAGCGGCTCCGCCTTCGGCTGCGGAGCGAACGGCTTCAGGCCGCCGTTCACGACGTGCTGCGGCTCGCTCTCGTCCTCGACCACCACGGCCTCGGACACGTTGCCGCTGTCGGTCGGGTCGGGCTGGTCGACGATCGCCATCAGCTCGCCGGTCCAGGCGTCGTCGTCGCGCAGGCCCACCCCGGTGCTGTCCGCACGCCGCGGCTGCCCGCCCTCGAGCACCCACACGGCGGCCGGTACGGCGGGCCGCTCGTCGGACTGCTCCGGCGGCGGCGAGATCGCCTTGGTCAGCTTGTTCGTGATGACCTCGTAGTTGATCCGCTCCTCGAGCATCCCGGCCAGCCGGTCCGGGTCGTACGTCGTCTCGGCGATCTTCGCCAGCCGCTCGTCCTGGTGCTCGGACCGGATGTACTCCGCGACCGTCCCGGCGATCGCCTCGCGGCGGCTCCGGTTCCGGATCTGGTGCTGCGCCGCACGGAGGCTCTCGTACAGCCCGTACCCGTGCTCGATCGCCAGCGACCGCGCGAGCCAGGTGACCCGCGGCTCGCGGGCCCACTGCACGACGCCGTACACCGGGCCGGTCTCACGCATCTGCCCCGCACGCCGCAGTGCGTCGCGGCGCCGGGCCGAGCTGTGGATCAGCCAGAGCACGTACGCGAACGCGGACAGGCCACCGAAGCCGAAGGCCAGGAACCGCTCCTCCGGGCGCCAGTGCCCGACCACGTTGAACACGACCGCGACCAGTGCCGCGAAGAACGACATCGCGCGGTACGCGTACGCCTGCTCGCCCTTGCGCCGGCGCAGGTCGGCGAGCGCCGCGGTGGCCACACCGCCGAGCTCGAGCACCGCGACCGCGGGCGTGACGAGAATGATCTTGAGCAACGGCGAGAAGCCGTCGCTCGGCCAGGGGATGTGGGTCACGCCGGCCCAGACCTGGCCGACCAGCGCCGCGGCAGCCGCGGTCGCGTAGAAAGCGTAGGCGACTTTGTCCGCACCGGTGAGGGGTACGGCGACCAGTTCGCCAGTACTGGTACTGCTGGTGTTCTCCTGCAAGACGTGCACTCCTGACCGGTTTGGGCTCTCCGGCAGTTCGTCGGTTGGGTGGTACGGCGGCCCCCATAGCGCGCTGCAAGAGGCTACCGGTTTCCGGCCCCGAAAGGGGAGGCGAATCCGGAAACGTCTCGAACCTCCCCCGTCTTGCCCGGGTTCTAACCTGCGAATTCGCAACGCCGTCTAGTCTCGCGTGATGATCCAGACGTTCCGGTCGTTGCCCGACCCGGCCGCACTGGCCGCCCATCTCGGTCCGCTGTACGGCGTGACGTTCGAGTACTGCGAACTCCGCCGGACGCTGGTGAACGACGTGTACGAGCTGACCACCGGCGACGCGCGGTACGTGCTCAAGCTCTACCAGTACGGCCGGCGCGAGGCGGACGAAATCCGTTGGGAGACAGGGCTTTCGGCACATCTGATCGCGGCCGGGGTACGCGCGCCGGAGGTCGTCCCGCTGCTCGACGGCGACACCGTCGGCCTGCTGGCGACACCTGAAGGACCCCGCCCGTTCACCCTGCTCCGGTACGTCGAGGGATGCACGCCGAGGCCACCCTTCACCGACGAGCTGTACCACGCGTTCGGCATCCAGGTGGCCGCATTTCACCAGGCCGCCGAGAACTACACGTCGCCGTACTTCCGGCCGCCCGCGGAAGACGCCGCGCAAGCGCTCGAACAAATCCTCGCCGTCGACGGCGCGGAGGAAAACCTGCTCCGGACGCTGGCGGCCAGAGTACGGAACAACCTCGCGCAGTACCCAAAGGCAGGAACCTGCCACGGCGACGTCTCGATGGACAATGTTTTGTTGACGCCACAGGGACTTCTGTTACTGGATTTCGACCTGGCCGCGACCGGCCCGGTGGCGGCCGATTTCTGTGGGGTCGCGACGACGCCGCACTGGAACGCGTTCAAGGCCGGGTATCGCACCCGGCGCCCGCTCACCGACGAGGACGAGGCCGCGATCCCGGACCTGCAGATCCTCGGGCGGATCCTCAACCTGCGCTTCCACGTGGTCGACAAGCCGCGCTACCGCGGCACCGAGTCGCGAGGTGAGGGCTGGGCGGCGGCGGAGTACGACGGGCTGCGCGCGCTGCTCTGAGTTCACAGCAAGGTGCCAGGAAACGTGGAGCCTGCCTGAGGGCTGGCTGTTCATGCTGAAGGCATGAGGGTTGCGGCACGGTCGTTGAGTGTCCGGGTCGCGGCGGCGATGGTGGCGCTGGTCGCGGTGGTGAGCATCGCGATCGGCGGACTGACGACCGCCGCGATCAGCTCGTACCTGACCCAGCAGCTCGACGGCAAGGTCGCGGGCGCCCAGGGACGCGCGGTGGGCGCCTGGCGGAACGGCGGCCCGCCGCCGGACGCGCCGCACGGGCAGGACGCGGGCACCGTGACGGTCTACGTACAGCAGTCCGAGGCGATCGGTACCGTGATCACCTCCGACGGGCAGCTCACCGCCCTCTCGGACGAGGCGATCAACGTCCTCGGCCAGTCCGCGACCGACCAGAACAGTACGGTCGACGTCCCGGGCCTCGGCACGTACCGGGTCCGCGCGTCGAACGTCGGCCCGGTCACGGTCATCGCGGGCCTGCCCACGAAGGACATCCAGAACACCGTCAACAGCCTGATCGGCTGGGAGGCCCTCTTCGGCGGCATCGGCGTACTGGCCGCGGGCGGTGTGGCGATCTTCGTCGTACGGCGGCAACTCCGGCCGCTGCGCCGGGTCGCACAGACCGCCCGTGAGGTCGCCGCGTTACCGCTGGACACCGGCGAGATCGGGGTCACCGCCCGGGTCCCGGACCAGCTCACCGACGAGCACACCGAGGTCGGCCAGGTCGCGGTCGCGCTGAACACGCTGCTCGGGCACATGGAGGACGC
>NZ_DASRVN010000665.1:0-3974 GCF_035655035.1 Kribbella sp.
CAGAAGTTCCGGATCAGCGACGGATCGGTACGACCCGGCTGCGGAACGTTCGTGGGGCCAACGGGCACGGAGGGGATCCAGTTCTGGTCTCGGGTGGTATATCCGGTCAATCATCCCATGCGGGTCCAGCAGATTCGAAAAATCGCTGGCACCGGCCCGCTAGCGTGGTGACGTATGGCGCACGCTGCTGGGGTCCGGTTGCCCTATTCCGACCTGCCCTCGAAGGTCCAGGCGTGGGTGGAGCGCACGCTCGGCTCGAGCGTGGTATCGGCCACCACGCAGCAGGGCGGCTTCTCCCCCGGTACGGCGGCCCGTCTGGTGACCGGCTCCGGTCGCCGGGCGTTCTTGAAGGCAGTCGGTACGTCGCTGAACCCGAAGACCCCGAAGCTGTTCCGGCTGGAGATCACCGCGATGCAGGGCATCGGCCGGCTCCCGATGGCGCCTGAGCTGTACGAGGTGTACGACGACGGCGACTGGGTCGGCATGCTCTTCGAGGACGTCTCGGGACGCCTGCCCGCACATCCTTGGGAGCAGCCGGACGCGGACCGGGTACTGGACGCGCTGGCCGAGCTGACCGACGTACTGAACCCGTCGCCGTGGCCTGACGCTCCCGTCATCGCCGTACGGAGCCGCGACTTCCTGAGCCGCTGGGACAACGTGCTGGCGGACGGTCTCGCCGTACCGTCCTGGGCCTCTGGGCGGGTCGAAGAACTCGCAGAACTTGCCAGGACCGGTCTGCGAGCGCTGGCGGAGGGCAAGGCGCTCGCGCACTACGACCTGCGAGCCGACAACATCATCCTCACCGACGACCGCGTGGTGTTCATCGACTGGGCCCACCCGGGGCTCGCACCACGCTGGACGGACACAGTCATCCTGCACGCGGAGATGCGCGGCTCTGTGACCCTGCCGGAGCTCCCGGACGACCCTGCCATCACCGGATTCATCGCGGCGATCGCCGGCGGCCTCTGGTGGGGCTCAGCCCAGCCCGCGCCACCCGGCATCCCAACGATGCGCGCCTGGCAGCGAGAGCACGCGCTGGCGCACCTGGCCTGGGTGCGGGAGAGACTGCGCTAGCGCGGAATGCAGCGTTTCCGCCGGACAGGCGTCTCTGGGGTGTGACGAATCCAATGGTGAGTATCAGAGGGCCTGTCCCGATACCGGTGAAAGAGGACGCACGGGTCGCCGTGTCGAACCTCTACAGCCGGCATTGGGTAGGACTTGTCCGCCTGGCCGTACTGGTGACGGACGACCAACAGGCCGCGGAAGACGTCGTACAAGAGGCCTTCATGCAGCTGTACCAGCGGTGGCCTCTGCGTGAGTCCGAAGCAGCCATCGGCTACCTGCGGACCACTGTGCTGAACCGTTGCCGCTCGCTGCTCCGGCGCCGCCGGGTGGCGCGGCTCTACACACCGCCCCACGCGGCGCCCGGCAGCTCCGCCGAGAGTGCCGCCGTACTCGGCGAGGAACGGACGCAAGTGCAACGCGCCCTGCAGGCCCTGCCGACCCGCACCCGAGAGGTCCTGGTCCTGCGTTACTACCTCGACCTCCCTTTCGACGAGATCGCCCAGCTCCTCGGAATCCGCACCGCCTCGGCCCGGGCGACGGCCTCGCGCGGCCTGACCGCCCTCACCGACAAGCTCAAGGAAGCCCGATGAACGACACCGAGAACCGCCTCCGCGAATACCTCCAGACCAAGGCGACCACCAGCGTCCCGGCCGATTCGCACGGCCCCGGGCCCGAGCTGACCGTCAGCACCCGGCGCCGCACCTGGCTCCCCGTCACCGCCGTCGCCGCCGCCCTCGCGGTCACCTTGCTCGCCGGCATCCCGTACCTGACCAGCCTGGCCAAGCAATCCGGCACCGCCCCGGCCGGTAGTCCGACGGCGAAGGCGCTGACCAGCGCCATGCCGTCCGTCCCGTACATGGTCCAGACCAACGACAGACTGTCGACCCTCGAGGACGGCGACCACAGAATCAAGCTTCCCGCCGGTACCTTCGCCGTCTCCGCGGCCCGGGTCGCCGGGGGCTGGGTCGCCTCGATCGGCTCCGGAACCAAGGGGTACCGGCCGGCGATCATCGGCACCGACGGCACGATCCGGCCGATCGGCCCGGAGACCGAGAAGCACCCGCTCGCCTCGCCGGACGGCAAGCAGATCGCTGTCGTGCCGAGCAACATCAACGATCCGTCACGGATCACGATCTTCGACGTGCGGTCCGGTCGTGAGGTGGACAGCCTGCCGATGCCGAAGGACGACCTCAGGCTGCACGCGTGGACCAAGGACGGCATCTGGGCCTCAGGGTTCAAGAACTGGAACGTCCTGACTGTCTGGCAGCCGGGGAAGGGTAAGCGGACGATCAATCTCCCGGAGGGCTCACAACTGGTCCGTGCGTCCCAGACCGGCACCGTTCTCGCGGGAGAATGGCCGGACCGCCACAACTGTGCCAAGGCAGGCACCGTGGAGGGTGACAAGTTCGTTCTCACCCGCGAGTACTGCGGCAAGACCGGACTGATGAGCGTCGACCTGGCGCCGGACGGCCGGACGATGGTCGACGGCGGCTCCAAGGCATCGATCAACCTCACCACGGGAGCGGTCACCAAGCTGCAACTCCCGGACAAGGTGCAGCCGGCCGACGGCGTCGTCTACGAGGACTCCCGGTTCGCCCTGGTCATCACCCAGAAGGGCGAGGACCACGGCTCGAACAACACGTGGATCACCGCGCCGCGACAGATGTTCCGCTGCGACGTCACCACGGGCCGGTGCAAGGTCGTCGTGCCAGCCCGTTCGGCGACCATGTACATCTTCGGGCAGCTCTGAGCCGGCGATGCGGGGTGGCTCTCCTGAGCCACCCCGCACCCGCGTCAGCTGTCTACGCGTACGACGGTGGAGCCGGAGCCGTCGGCGCCGTCGGAGAAGTGCAGTTGGCCTAGGTACCTGGTGCCGGCGGTCAGGCCGGTCCAGGTGGCCGTCACGCTCGTGTCGCCTGCTACCTGGACCTGTTGGGTGGCTGGGGTGACCGTCAGGTTGCCTGCGGGCTTCTGTACTTCCCAGTGGTTCAGCTTCACCTGCTGCTGGTTCGCCCCGGCGTACAGGTCGACGTACACGTCCACCGGACCGCCCGCGGGCTGCGACAGGTTTACCTCTTCTTCAGCAGAGCCGCCCGTACTGCTGCCGAGCAGGGACGTCGTACCGGCCTTGTAAACGAACACATCGACGTCGGTGCCGGCCGGGTAGTCCGCGTCGAACGTGGAGAACCTGGCGTACGTCGTACCGGCCGGAACGTCCACGGTGAACTTCGCGACGTGGTCGTTGGCCTTCGGCGCGGTGGTCGGGAACGACACGCCACCCGGGTTCTTCAGCGTTGCCTCGGCGACGGTGGCCGGGTTCAGACCCAGAGCGGTCGTGTTGAGCGTCCCGGCGTACCCAGCGGTGACCGGGACGTCGACGGAGCCCGCAGTACCGGTGCCCTTGACCTGGACCGGAGCCTTGACCGTCAGCGGCTTGATAGCGAGCGTGCTGGCGACCGAGTGCTTCGCCGACTTCCAGACCAGCTTGCCGAACGAGTACTGCTCCAGCGGGGCACCGTTGTTCTCGATGGTGACCTTGTACGTCGTACTGCGGCCCGGGAACGTGACGAGCAGCTTCGGCGACACCGTCACCTTGAGGCCCTTCACACCTTCCACCTTCGGGAAGTACACCTCGGGCGTCGTGCCGACGTTCGTGACGGTCCGGGTCACGGTCTGCTTCCCGGCCAGGTCGCCGATCGCGATCGTCGGGTAGTTGAGGTCGCTCAGGTCGATCTTTCCATTCGCACACAGCTCGTGCGTGCTCGGCACCTGCCCGGAACCGCAGATGAACTTCGTCCAGTCCGTGTACGTCGAGTCGTAGACCAGGCCCGGGTCCATGCCGTACTTCGGCTGCACCTCACCCGCGCCGTACCCGAACGGGTTCGCCGCCGAGCCGGAGTCGTTCTTGA
>NZ_DASRVN010000666.1:0-19879 GCF_035655035.1 Kribbella sp.
CGGCATCCACTGTCACAACGACGCCGGCTGCGCGGTGGCGAACTCGATCGCCGCCGTCGAGGCCGGCGTCACGCACGTCCAGGGCACGATCAACGGGTACGGCGAGCGCACCGGCAACGCGGACCTGCTCGCGATCGTCGCCAACCTCGAGCTCAAGCGCGGGATGGAGCTGTTGCCCGCGGGCAACCTGGCCGAGTCGTTCCGGATCGCGCACGCGATCGCCGAGGTGACGAACGTGCCGCCGTCCAGCAGGGCGCCGTACGTCGGGCTCTCGGCGTTCGCGCACAAGGCCGGGCTGCACGCCAGTGCGATCAAGGTGGACCCGGATCTCTACCAGCACACGGATCCGGCGCGGGTCGGCAACGACATGCGGATGCTGGTGTCGGAGATGGCCGGCCGGGCGAGTGTCGAGCTGAAGGGCCGCGAGCTCGGGTTCGACCTGAGCAACGACCGCGAGCTGGTCAGCCGGGTCACCGAGCGGGTGAAGGAGCTCGAGGCCCGCGGGTACACGTTCGAGGCCGCCGACGCGTCGTTCTCACTGCTGCTCACCGAGGAGGTCGACGGCAAGCGGCCGAGCTACTTCGATGTCGAGTCGTGGCGGGTGATCACCGAGTCGCGCGCCGACGGCGAGGCTGTGTCGGAGTCCACGGTGAAGCTGGTCGCCGCGGGGGAGCGGGAGATCGTCACCGGTGAGGGCAACGGCCCGGTGAACGCGCTCGACCACGCGCTGCGGACCGCGATCGAGCGTGCGTACCCGGCGGTGAACAAGTTCGAGCTGGTCGACTACAAGGTCCGCATCCTCGACCAGGGCCACGGGACGGACGCGGTGATCAGAGTGCTGATCGAGACCGCGGACGGCGAAGGAGCCTGGGTGACGGTCGGGGTCGGGCACAACATCGTCGAGGCGTCGTGGGAGGCGCTGGTCGACGGGTTCACGTTCGGTCTGTTGCGCCACAAGGAGGTCGCGCGATGAGTCTGCTCGCGGTGGAGCGCACGCTGACGGTCTACACGGCGCGCGTGGTCGAGGTCGAGGGGCTGCTCGCGCGGGTCGCCGTGCTGCTCAATCCGTACGACGTCCGGGAGCTGACGCTGTCGCTGGACGCGGGCGAACTGCGGGTCGTCGTCGAGGGCAACGGCTTCGACGCCGACCGGGTCGCCGCGCGGCTGGACAAGGTGATCGGCGTCCTGGACGTGACCGTCAGCTCCAACTGATCAGTTCGAACTGGACAGTTTGAACTGTCTAATTTAGAGTTGCCGATGTGATCACTGCATCGGCGACCCAAGCGGCGAGCGAGGTGCGCGTCGTCTTCGGCCGGGTCAAGCGGCGGTTGAAGGAGCTCGCGGAGACCGACGACCTGACGCCGTCGCAGTCGTCCGTGCTGAGCCGGCTGGACAAGGACGGGCCGGCCACGGCGAGCCAGCTGGCCGCGGCCGAGCGGATCCGGCCGCAGTCGGTGGCGGCGATCCTCACCGCGCTGCGCGAGGCCAACCTGATCCAGCGGCACCCGGATCCGTCGGACGGCCGGCGGCAGGTCGTGTCGCTGACGAGCGCCGGCCGGCATCGGCTGCAGGGTGATCGCAAGGTCCGTCAGGAGTGGCTCGCGGAGACGCTGCAGGAGCACTGCACGGAGGCCGAGCGGCAGACCATCATCAAGGCGCTCGCGCTGCTCGACCACGCGATCGAGGCGGCGACGGACCGTTGACCCCCGACCGCTTCGACCGGCGACTGATCGCCCCGATGCTGGTCGGGTCGGTGCTGAACCCGATCAACTCGTCGATGCTCGCGGTCGCGCTGATCCCGATCGGCGCCGCGTTCGGCATACCGCCGTCGCAGACCGCCTGGCTGGTCACGGGGCTGTATCTGGCGACCGCCGTCGGCCAGCCCGTGATGGGACGGCTGGTCGACATCTTCGGCCCGCGCCCGCTGTACCTGATCGCCACCTCACTGGTCGGCGTTGCCGGCCTGCTCGGTGCGCTGGCCCCGAACCTCGGCGTACTGATCGCCTCCCGGGTGCTGCTCGGCTTCGGTACGTCGGCGGCGTACCCGGCGGCGATGTCGCTGATCCGGACCGAGGCGGACCGGACCGGGATGGAGACGCCCGCGGTCATCCTGAGCAGCCTGTCGATCGCGAACCAGGTGATCGCGGTGATCGGCCCGACGCTCGGCGGCCTGCTGATCGGGCTCGGCGGCTGGCACCTGATCTTCACGATCAACGTGCCACTGTCGCTGATCTGCGTGGTGCTTGGCACGGTCTGGCTGCCGCGCACCACCCGCTCGCGGACCGCCGGGGGACTCGACTACGTCGGCATCGTGCTGTTCGCGGCCACGCTGGTCTCGCTGATGCTGTTCCTGATGCACCCGGCGGTCTCCCGCTGGTACCTGCTGGTGCTGGCGCTCGCGCTGGGCGTCGCCTTCGTGATCGCGCAGTTGCGGGTGATGGCGCCGTTCATCGACCTTCGGGTGCTGGCCGGTAACCGTCCGCTGATCATGACGTACCTGCGCCAGGTGCTCGCGTTCGTCGGCGCGTACTCCTTCCTCTACGGCTTCACCCAGTGGCTCGAGGAGGCGCGTGGGCTGAACGCGTCGAAGGCCGGTCTGCTCCTGCTGCCGTTGTCGCTGGCCGCGGTACTGGTCACCGCGGCCACGGGGCGGCGGGCGGCGATCCGCGGCAAACTCGTTGCCGGTGGCGCCTTTCTGCTCGCGGCCGCGGCGGCACAGCTGTTCGTCGGCCCGAGTACGCCGATCTGGGTGCTTGCCGTGGTCGGCGTGATCGCCGGCGTACCGCAGGGGCTGAACAACCTGGCCAACCAGACCGCCCTGTACCAGCAGGCCGATCCGGCCCGGATCGGGTCGTCCGCGGGTCTGCTGCGGACCTGCGTGTACGTCGGCGCGCTGATCTCCGCGGCCGCCAACGCGCACTTCTTCCAGCACGGCGCGACCACGACCGGCCTGCACGAGATGGCGGTCTTCCTGCTCGTCGTCGCCGGCCTGCTCGCGCTCGTCACCCTCCTGCAACTCCCCGAATAGAGAGGTCCCGCTGTGCCTGTCACAACTCTTGACCCGAAGACGGCGCTGGTCGTCATCGATCTGCAGAACGGTGTCACCGCGCTCCCGGGCGAGCCGCACGCGACGCCGGACGTGATCGGGCGGACGGTCGAGCTCGCCGACGCGTTCCGCAAGCACAACCTGCTGGTGGTGCTGGTCCGGGTGAGCATCGCCGCCGACGGTGCCGACTGGGTCCCGGGCCGCACCGAGCAGGGGCCGCGGTCCGCCCGCCAGACGCCGCCGCCCGGTGCGGACCAGATCGTCGAGCAGCTGGCCGGTCACGCCGAGGACATCGTCGTCACCAAGCGGAACTGGGGCGCGTTCCACGGCACCGACCTGGATATCCACCTGCGCCGCCGCGGCATCACCCAGATCGTGCTGACCGGTATCGCCACCAGCATCGGCGTCGAGTCGACGGCCCGGGCCGCGTTCGAGCACGGGTACCACGTCACGCTCGCCACCGACGCGATGACCGACCTGTCCGCCGACGCCCATCACAACTCGCTGACCCGGATCTTCCCGCGGCTGGGCGAGACCGGTACCACCGCGGAGATCATCGCGCTGCTCGGATGATTTCCGTTAGGAAGGTTTACTGCAACCCCCACTCCTACTCACCCTCGTCCTGGCGCTGATCGGCACCTTGCTGGCCGCTCAGCCCACCACCGCGGCGCCGCCCGCGTTCAAGCACCCCGGCGTCCTCGTCGACCGGGCGCAGCTCGACTTCGCCCGGCAGCAGGTCCAGCAAGGCGCCCAGCCCCAGAAGGCGGCGTACGACGCGATGAAGGCCAGCGCGTACGCCGCCTTGTCGTACACGCCGAAGCCGCGCGCGATCGTCGAATGCGGTTCCAGCTCGAACCCGAACAACGGGTGCTCGGACGAGCGCAACGACGCGCTCGCGGCGTACACCCAGGCGCTGATGTGGTACTTCACCCGCGACGACCGGTACGCGAAGAAGTCGACCCAGATCATGGACGCGTGGTCCGCCGTACTGAAGGACCACACCAACACCAACGCGCCGCTGCAGACCGGGTGGTCCGGCGCCTCGTTCTCGCGGTCCGGTGAGCTGATCAAGTACACGTACGGCGGTCCGTGGGCGCAGCGCGGCCGGTTCGAGAGGATGCTCCGCGACGTGTACCTGCCCGAGGTACGAAACGGCGCCGGGTGCAAGAACGGCAACTGGGAACTGATCATGACCGACGCGGCCAAGGCACCGTCCACCTGCCCGAAGAGCACCCGCCAGGAGATCGTCGACTATTGGCAGGGCCAATCCACGTTCACCAACGGCCTGGCCCAGGAGACCTGCCGCGACTTCGGCCACACCGGCTGGGGCCTGACCGCGGCCACCCAGATCGCCGAGACCGCCTACCACCAAGGCGTCGACCTGTACGCCGAAGCGGGCCACCGCCTGACCGACGCCTACCACCTTCCACACCCGCCTGGAGAACGGCGCCGCCACCCCGTCGAACCTCTGCGGCGGCACCGTGAAGAAGGGGCCTCGGCCCGGTCACCGAGGTTGTCTACAACCACTACCACAACCGCCTCGGCCGACCGCTCCCCGCAGTCCTGCAGTACACCGAAACCGAACGCCCCGCCGGCGCGAACTACTTCTTCGCCTGGGAAACCCTCACCCACGCGAACAACCCACGCTGACGAGATGGGCCCGCGGAAGCTTCCGCGGGCCCATCTGCGTCACTTGGCCGGATGGGAGGTGACGGTCCAGTTGTCGAAGTCGTAGACGACGGTTTGGTTACCTACCTGGGCGGTGAATCTCGGGGCCAGCTGGTTCTGTTTGAGCCACGGGGTGTCGAACAGCTTGAACGAGTCGTAGTCGATCGGCTCGCCGTCCACCAGGTGGGTCGGGCCGGGGGCCTGGGTGGCGGCGTCGAACGTGATGTCGAGGTCGTGCCCGCGCAGGCTGTGGTAGATCAGCCGCGGGTTGGCGTCGTCGACGTGGCTCGTGTCCAGGCTGGTCTTCTTGGTCAGCGCGGCCGCGAACGCGTCCAGGGTCGGGTACGCCGAGGCGTCGGCGGTCTCCAGGACCCAGCCGTTGGTGTCGGCCTGGCTGCGCAGGATGTCGTAGCTGTAGGCCAGCGTCGCGGTCGGGTGGATCTGAGTTGTCGTCTTCACCTTGTTCGACGGGTCGTTCGGCGTCTGGTGGTACCAGGTCGCGGGCTTGGCCAGCTTGAAGGCGAAGTACGCCGATCCCGCGTCGACGACCGTCCAGCCGTCCACCTCCTTGCGCTGCCGGATCGAGCCGTTGTCGGGGAACATCGCGTTGAGGTAGTTGGACGTCGGGCCGCCGGCCGTCTTGTAGACCCCGAGCGCGGTCGGTCCGTCCTGCATCACCCGATGGTCGGCCGGCTGGTCGTACGAGCCGATCGGCGCGTTGCCCTGGTCGGTGGACAGCCGGAACAGCGGGTTCGGCGCGTCCGACTTCCAGCGCAGGATCATCGGCTGGTCCTCGATCCAGTTGTCGACCCGCCGGTACTGGACCTCGGTGGCCAGCCCGTACGTCGGCCGTACGTAGCTCGTGCGGTAGATGTCCATCGGGTGCCCGCTGGAGTTCTGCAGGTTCGTCTTGTGCGCGGTGTACGACTTGTCCGTCGTCTGCCCGATCTGGACGGCGAGCGCCGGCGGCTTGTACGTCATCCCCGGCCACGCGAGGAATCCGGCGTACTCGAGATCCGGCCGGTACGCCGACGGCGCCGGGTTGTCGGACTCGCCGACGGCCTGCTGCGCGCGGTGCGCCCCGAAGTACGTCCAGGCGACGGTCGCGTGGTCCGCGGGCCGCCAGCTCGGGTCGTTGACCGACGCCAGGTCGCCCTTGGCGCGGCTCTCCGACGAGATCAGGTAGCCGTCGTTCCAGTCGTTCGCCCACTCGAACCACATGACGTCCATCGCCATCTTCACCTGTTGGCGCAGCTCCTGGTCGTCCGCCCACTGGTAGATCGCGTTCAGGCAGACGTACGTCATGATCGTGTACTCAGGGCTCTCGTACTCGGCCCAGCCGCGCCGGACCGCCGCCTGGACCATCTCGAGGATGTTGGCCTTGTTGATCTCCATCAGCTTCGCGCCGGAGTTGCCGTTCAGGTCGACGACGTCCGGGAACGTCTGCCCGACCAGGTAGCCGGTGACGTAGTTGCTCATCCGCAGGTTCTCGGTCTGGTTGAGCTTCTGGTAGCCGTACTTCGCGAAGTACGCGCGCACGTCCTGGACCATCGCCGGGCTGAACTGGTCGCCGGCCATCAGGTACGCGTACAGCTTCGCCACGCTCTTGTACTGCTCGTAGTCGTAGCCCTGGAAGAGCTTGTCCAGCTTGGCGAGGTTCGCGTCCACGTTCTCGTGGTCGACGAGCTGCGCTGTGTACTCCGCGACGTTGATCGGGCCCTCTTCCTCCTTCATGGCCTTCGTCTTGTCCCACAGCCACTGCGTGCGGGACTGGATCGTGCCGGGGAAGGGCGCGGGCGCCGTCGGAACGCTCGCTGCGGTGGTGACGTGGACCGGGTCGCTCAGCGGGCTGACGTTGCCGAAGGCATCCTTCGCCCGGACGGTGAAGTCGTACCCGGTCGAGGGCATCAGCCCGCCGACGGCCGCCACCGTGGTCGATCCGCTGACCGACGCGACCTGATACCCGTCGCGGAACACGTCGTACCCGGTCACCCTGGTGTCGTCGGTGGACGGCTGCCATTGCAGGGCGACGCCGCTCGACGACGGCGTACCGGCGGTCAGGGCGGTCGGCGTGGTCGGCGGTGACGTGTCGTTGACGGCGCCCGCGTCGTACACCGCGAAGTTGTCGACGGTGATCGCCTCGTCGGTGCCGCCGGTGTCGACGCGGACCTGGAAACCGAGCTCGACCGTCGAGACCAGCCGCTTGCCGCCGTTCGGGACGATCGTGAAGCGGTACTCCGGGAGGTCCGCCTCGGTCACCGGTTGGAGGGTGCCGCTGGTGCTCTGGTACGCCGCGGTCGTGGTCAGGCTGACCGACGGGACCGGGAATCGGGGTACCGCGACGTCGTCCCAGTTGCCGAACGAGATCTGCGCATAGATGTCCTTGGCAACCGGTTTGGTACTGGCCGCAGTGCGCTTGAGATCGAACTGCAGGACGAACTGCTCCGCGGGACTGCCGACCGGCTGGCTGTAGACCGCGTTGATGCGGTCCTTGAGCGCCCCGGTGGAGAAGCGGTGGTAGAAGTAGCTGGCCAGGTTGGCGTTCTGGGAGGAGTCGCGCAGCTCGACGGCGTTGTCGATCACTTGCTGGCTGCCTCCGCTGGCGGTGCTGGACAACGTGAACGGACTGACACCGCTGTCGACGCCGGTGTCCATGTCCGCGGCGAGCAGGTTGACCGGCGGATCGGCTGTGGTGGCAGCTGTCGCGCCGGGGGACTGTGCCGCGAGCAGCAGCGTGACGGACAGCGCCACTGCCACTTTTGCGCCGTACAGGATTCTCATCGGGATCATCCCTTTCGTTCGGGCACTACTTGACGGCCCCCGTGACCAAACCCTTGCTCCAGAACGACTGCAGCGACACGAACATCGCGACCACCGGCACGACCGACAGCAGTGCGCCGGTGACGACGGTCGTGTAGCCGATCGGGTAGCCCTGCATCTCGCGCCAGCCGACCAGACCGACCGTGACGGGTTGCAGCGAACTGTTGGCGAGCATCAGCGAGGGAAGCAGGAAGTTCGTCCAGATCGCGACGAACTGGAACAGGAAGACGGTGACCAGCGCCGGCGCCATGATCCGCATCCCCATCACGAAGATGCGGTACTCCCGGGCGCCGTCGATCCGGCCGGCCTCGATCAGCGCGTCCGGCACCGACGAGGCGGCGTAGATCCGGCTGAGGTAGACACCGAACGGGCTGACGATGCTCGGGATGAACACCGACCAGAACGTGTTCACCACTCCGGTATGACTGAACAGCAGATACAGCGGTACGGCGAGCACCGGCGCGGGCAGCAGTACGGCGGCGAGCACCGTTCCGAAGACGGCCTCCCGCCCGGGGAACGGGAACTTCGCCAGGGCGTACCCGCACATCGCCGAGAGGAGCGTGGACACGACACCACCGCCGACGGCGTACAGCAGCGAGTTGAGCAGCCAGCGGGAGTAGATGCCGCCCTGGGCGCGGAACAGCGTCTGGACGTTGTCCCACAGGGCGAAGTGCTGCCCGAACCAGAAGCCGTTGCCGGAGAAGAGGTCCCCGCTGCCCTTGGTCGCGGACACGACCAGCCACCACACGGGCAGCAGGAAGTAGAGCGCGGCCAGGGTCATGACGGCCAGTACGAACAGCCGGGACGTAGGGCTCACTCGGTTCACGAATCGGTCCTCTTGGCGGACGCGCGGAAGACGAGGACGGACAGCACGCAGATCAGCGCGCCGAGTACCACCGACTGCGTGGCCGCGTAGTTGAAGTTGTTGGCCGACAGCGAACGCAGCGCGGCCATGATCGGGGTGTACGTCGACGACAGGTTCGGCGCGACGGACTTCATCGTCACCGGCTCGTTGTAGAGCTGGAACGTGCCGATGATCGAGAACACCAGCGCCATCAGCAGCGCCGGGCGGACCTGCGGCACCTTGATGAACAGCGCGGCCTTCCAGCCGGAGCACCCGTCCACCGCGGCGGCCTCCAGGGTCTCCTCCGGGATGGCCTGCAACGCGGCGTACACCAGGATCGTGTTGTAGCCGGTCCAGGCCCAGGTCAGGATGTTCGCGATCGAGAACGGCAGGACGCCGTCGCTGACGAAGCTGAGATGCTCGAACACGCGGGTGATCGGGCTCAGCGAGGGCGCGTACAGGAACGACCAGACGAGCCCCGCGATCACCCCCGGCAGCCCGTACGGGATGAAGTAGGCGACCCGGAAGAACCGGGCGCCCTTCGTCGTCCGGGCGTCGAGGAGCAGCGCGAGGACCAGTGCGATGACGAGCATGGCCGGTACCTGGATGATCCCGATGTACGCCACCCGCCCGAGCGCCGCGAGGAAGTCCTTGTCCTGGAACACCTGCGTGTAGTTGCCGAAACCGGTGAACACGGTCTCGGACCCGCCGAGGCCGAGACCGGATCGTTTGACCGCGAAGAAGCTCTGCTCCAGCGAGTACGCGGTCGGTACCAGGTAGACGAAGACGAACAGCAGGAGGAACGGCAGTACGAACGGCGCGGCTCTGCGGAGCTCCTTGGTCCTCACTGGCTTACCGAGAAGCCCTGGGACTTGAGGGCCGACACCGTGTCCTGCTGGGCCTTCGCGAGCGCGTCGCCGTACGTCCCCTTCTTCGTGCCGATCTTGCCCAGGCCGTCACCGAGCGACTTGGCAGACGTCGACATGATCGGTCCCCACACCCACCCGTCGTTCACCTTGCCGGCCTCGGTGCGGAACAGCTTGTAGATCGGCTGACCGCCGTAGTAGCTCTGCGGTGCGTCCAGTGCGGCGTTGGTGAGACCGGGCTTCGACGCGGGCAGGATCGCCGCGGACGCGATCAGGTTCGACACCGACGCGTTGTCGGTCGACATCCAGAGCGCGAACTCGGTCGCCTCCTTCGGATGCGCGCAGCCCTTCATCACGGCCGTCGCCGATCCGCCCGAGTTGCCGACGGCATCGCTGCCGCTCCAGCGCGGCATCGGCGCCACCGCCCACTTGCCGGCCGAGCCGGCGGCGTTGTCGCGGATCAGCGACGCCGACCAGACCGGTCCGACCTCGGCCCACACCTTGCCCTTGCTCCACGCGGAGTACAGGGTCGCGTCGAACGCCGGGTACGAGGTGACGAGGCCCTTGTCGAACAGGCCCTGCCAGTAGTCGCCGACCTTCTTGCCGGCGTCGGTGTCGAACGAGACCGACCAGGCGTCGCCCTTGGTCCCGAACCACGGCGCGTCCGCCTGCCAGGAGAACCCGGCGTACAGGTAGGGGTCGGTCGGCAGGTTCATGATCCGGGCGGTCGGGTCCGCGGCCTTCACCTTCGCGGCCGCGGCGGCGAACTCGTCCCACGTCGTCGGTACGGCGATACCGGCCTTCTTGAACAGGTCGGCGCGGTAGAAGGTCGCCATCGGCGCGGTGTCCACCGGTACGCCGTACGACTTGCCGTCGACGCCGACGTTGCCCCACACCCAGTCCGGGAACTGGCTCTTGTCCTTCGCGACCGCGTCGCTGACATCCTGGAGCGCGCCCGCGGCGAGGAAGCTCGCGAACGTCTCGTAGCCGATCTGGGCCAGGCACGGCGCGTTGCCGGCCTTCGCGGCGGTCAGCATCTTGTCGTACCCGCCGGCGCCGCCGTTGGTGATCGCCTCGTACTTCACGTGGATGTCCGGGTGCGTCTGGTTCCAGAGGTCGACGGACTTCTGGTACCCGGCCGCCCAGCCCCAGAAGGTGACCTCGGCCGGGCCGCTCTGACTGCCACCCTGACTGCCGCTGCCGCCGCCACATCCGGCCAGTACCAGTCCGGCCGCGGCGGTCGCCGCCGCGAGCATCGCCGTTCGCTTGATCATCACGTTCTCTCTGTCTGCTCTCTACAGCGCGGATCGTGTCGGGATACTTGCATACAAGTAACCCACATGCAACGATTCAGGGGTGACTCCACGACCTGCCACCGTCCGGGCGCCGGATCCGACCGGGGTCCTGTCGCCGATCAGCCGGAGCCGGGCCCGCACCCGGACCTCCGACCTGGTGTACGGCGAACTGGTCTCCGCGATCCGCGACCTCCGGCTCGCGCCCGGCGCCTCGCTGTCCGAGACCGAGATCGCCGAACGCCTCCAGGTCAGCCGCACCCCCGTGCGGGAGGCGATCGCGCGACTCGTCGACGCCGGGCTCGTGCACGTCGTACCGCAGGTCGGCACCCGGGTCGGGTTGATCCGGTTACGCGAGGTCGAGGAGGCACGGTTCGTCCGCGAGAGCCTGGAGACCTCGGCGTTCGAGGCGGCCTGCGGTACGGCGG
The DNA here is from genome assembly GCF_035655035.1 of Kribbella sp. Lineage (GTDB taxonomy): Bacteria > Actinomycetota > Actinomycetes > Propionibacteriales > Kribbellaceae > Kribbella. Next base: position 10,965 of record NZ_DASRVN010000666.1, read on the forward strand.
TGGACGTCGCCGGACTGCGGGAGCTGCTCGCCGTACAGGAGCGGAGCTGCCGGGCCGAGGACTACGACGCGTTCTTCGAGGCCGACGAGGCCTTGCACAGCGAGATCTTCGCGTTGAGCGGGTACCCCGGCGCGTGGCAGGCGGTGCAGCGGATGAAGCTGCAGCTCGACCGGTTGCGGCGGCTCGCGCAGCCGGACGCCGCGAGCATCCGGGCGCTCATCGACGAGCACAAGCTGATCGTCGACGCGCTCGAGGCGCGCGACGTCGCCGGTGGCCGTGGACTCATCAGCCGCCATGCCAGGAGGGCGCACGATCTGGCGCCGGCCCTGCAGGCGCAGTACCCGGACTATTTCGTCGAATGACGATCCGGATCTCCCTCGGGCACATCGACACCTACGACGCGCGGGTCGCGACGTTCGCGCACCAGCTCGGGTTGCGTGGCGTCCAGCTGCACACGCCGGACGTCTTGCCGGGCGTGGACGGCTTCTGGAGCTTGCCGGAGCTGCGGGCGCTGCGGGAGCGCTGCGACGCGGACGGGCTCGCCATCGACGGCCTGGAGAACGTACCGCTCGCGCACTTCTGGAAGATCCAGCGCGGGCTGCCGGGGCGCGACGAGCAGATCGAGAACTACCAGAAGACGATCCGCAACCTCGCGGCCGTCGGGATCGACCTGCTCGGGTACAACTTCCTCGCGACTTATGTGTGGCGTACGTCGATGTCGGCGTCCGGGCGTGGTGGGGCCAAGGTCAGCGCGTTCGACCTCGCGGACGTGTCCCACGGCAACGCGCTCGCCGGGTACCGGCTGACGCCGGACGAACCGGTCGGGGAGCCGATCACGGCGGCGCAGATGTGGGCGAACCACCAGTACTTCCTCGACGCGGTGCTGCCGGTCGCGGAGGAGGCCGGCGTACGGCTCGCGCTGCACCCGGACGATCCGCCGGTCGACGTACCGCTCGGCGGGATCGCGCGGATCTTCACCTCGCCGGCCGCCATCGGGCAGGCCCGCGCGCAGGCGGACGGGAGTCCGGCGTGGGGGCTCAACCTCTGCCTGGGCACGGTGTCGGAGATGGCCGGCGAGGACAGTATCAACGAGGTCATCGACCTGCTCGGGCCCGCTATTTGGTACGTGCATTTCCGGGATGTCCGGGGGACCGTGCCGCGGTTCAGCGAGTGCTTCCTCGGCGAGGGGAACTTCGACCCGGCCCGGGTGATCCGCCGGCTCGCGGCGTCCGGGTTCGACGGGTTCCTGATCGACGACCACGTACCGGCGATGATCGGCGACCTCGACACCTGGGGCGACATCTCCTCCGAGGCCTACTGCAGCCGCGGCCGCGCCCACGCGATCGGCTACCTCCAAGGCGTCCTCAACGGAATCGGAGCGACTGATGGATGAGTTCGAGGGCAAGGTCGCGATCGTCACCGGCGGCCTGAGCGGCATCGGCCTCGCGGCGGCCGAACTCCTCTCCTCCCGCGGCGCAACCGTCATCCCGGCAGGCCTACCCGGCCCCGCGACCGCGCCGGGTGTTGTTGAGCTTGATGTGACCGACGCGGCGGCGTGCGCGCGGCTGGTCGACGAGGTCGTTCGTACGTACGGGAAACTGGACATCGTGATCGCCGCCGCCGGGATCCAGCGGTACGGCGACGTCGCCGAGACGTCCGCGGCCGAATGGAACCAGGTCCTGGACGTCAACGTGACCGGCGCCTTCAACATCATCAAACCCGCCCTCCCGCAGCTCCGCGCGCAGGGCTCGGGCGCGATCGTGCTCGTCTCCTCGGTCCAGGCCTTCGTGACCCAGGAATCGGTCGCCGCCTACACCACCAGCAAAGGCGCCCTCAACGCCCTGGCCCGCTCGATCGCCGTCGACGAAGCGCCCCACGGCATCCGCGCCAACACCGTCTGCCCCGGCTCCGTCGACACCCCGATGCTGCGCGCCTCCGCCCGCACCTTCAGCGACGGCACCCCGGCCGGCGAACAACACCTGATCGACACCTGGGGACGTATGCATCCCCTCGGCCGGGTCGCCCACCCCACCGAGGTAGCCGAAGCCATCGCCTTCCTCGCCGGCCCCCGCTCCTCCTTCATCACCGGCACCGCCCTCCCCGTCGACGGCGGCCTCCTCGCGAAAGCCGCCGTACTCCTCCCACACTGACCCCCCGGACGGCACCGCGCACCGCGCTCGCAGCCCCACGCCGGACACGTACGCCGGATCCAGTGCGTCGGCAACCAGTACAGGCGCTTCCACCCAGGTACGCCGGGCACGTATGCCGGGCACCCGCGCTGGGCACGTATGCCGGGCACGCGCGGGGCACACGCGCGCGGGGCACGTACGCCGGCAGAGACGCCGGGCAGGCGCGCCGCAGTACCCGCGAGATCCGCCGCGGCCGCCTCTCCCTCACTCGCCCAACGCTAGTGATTGACGGGGGCTCCCGCCGTGCCGATCGCGCGCACTGTGAACACTCAATCGGGACTGACGATAGGCAATACCTTGTTGCCAGTCCCCAACACGCGCGTCCACTCCACCGTCCGTACCCCGGCGCCCGTGGCGCGCTGCCCACACCCTCCCGCGGCACGTGCTCCCGCCTCCTCCGGTAGCACGCGCTGCCCGCGTTCTCCCGTCGTACGCGCTCTCCGCGTCCAAGCGTCGTACGCGCTGCCAGCGTTCTCCCGTCGTACTCACTGCCCGCGTTCTCCCGCGCTACCCCTGCTCTCCGCGTCCGCGCGCTACGACGGACGCACGGCTCGACCTGCACGAGGTGGTTGACGGGGAGCTTGAACAAGCCGGCGGGTCATACGGGCACATACGCGAGGCACGCGCGGGGCACGTACACGGGGCAGTACGCGGCGCACGCGCGGGGCACGTACGCCGGACAGGTACGCCGGACAGGTACGCCGGACGCGTATGCCGGACGCGTATGCCGGGTAGGTACGCCGGGCACCTACACCTGGCATGAGCGCCGGGCACGTACGCGGAGCACGCGCGCCGGACACCCGCGCCGGGACACGTCCGCCGGGCACGCGCGCAGGGCATGTACGCCGGGCAACCCGCGCCGGGGCACGCGCGCGGGGCACATATGCGGAGCACGCGCGCCGGGCACCACGCCGTACACCACTCTGACGGACGCAGCTACGCGCCGCCGGGCACGTACGCGGGGACACGTACGCCGGGCACCTGCGCCGGATACGTTCGCGGGGCACTCGCGCGGGGCACCCGTGCCGGGCACGCACGCCGGGCACGCGCGCGCCGGGAACGTACGCCGTGGACCAGAGCCGGTGGGCTGGAGGCGGTGGGGTTGGTGGTGGGGGGAAGGCCCGCGGGGCGGCGAGTTGCGCCGCGGGCCTTCCGGTCTTGGGGTCAGTCCCAGCTGAGGCCGCTGGAGGACTGGTACTCGATCACGCGGGTTTCGAAGAAGTTCTTCTCCTTCTTCAGGTCCATCACCTCTGACATCCATCCGAAGGGGTTCCGCGTTTCACCGAAGATCGGTTTCAGGCCGATTTGTTCGGCTCGGCGGTCGGTGACGAAGTGCATGTACTGCTCGCAGAGGTCCGCGGTCAGGCCGAGCATCCCGTTCGGCATCGTGGCGCGGCCGTAGGCGACCTCGAGCTCGCAGGCCTCGGTCAGCATCTGCCGGACCTCGGCCTGGAACCCGGCCGTCCACAGGTGCGGGTTCTCCTGCTTGATCTGGTTGATGCAGTCGATGCCGAAGTTCAGGTGGATCGACTCGTCGCGCAGGATGTACTGGTACTGCTCGGCGATCCCGACCATCTTGTTCCGCCGGCCGAGCGACAGGATCTGCGCGAACCCGGTGTAGAACCACATCCCCTCGAACACCACGTAGAACGCGATCAGGTCGCGCAGGAACGCGGTGTCGGCCTCCGGCGTACCGGTCCGGAAGTCGGGGTCCTCGAGATGCTGGGTGTACTTCAGCGCCCACGCGTCCTTGTCCGAGATCGACGGGACCTCGCGGTACATGTTGAACAGCTCGCCCTCGTCCAGACCCAGCGAGGTGCAGATGTACTGGAACGTGTGCGTGTGCACCGCCTCCTCGAACGCCTGGCGGAGCAGGTACTGCCGGCACTCGGGGTTGCTCAGCTGGCGGTAGACCGCGAGGACGATGTTGTTCGCGACCAGGGACTCCGCGGTGGCGAAGAACCCGAGGTTGCGCTTCAGCATCAGCCGCTCGTCCTCGGTCAGGCCGTCTCTCGACTTCCACAGTGAGATGTCAGCCTGCATCGACACCTCCGTAGGCATCCAGTGGTTGTTGCAGGCGTTCAGGTACTTCTCCCAGGCCCACGTGTACTTCAGCGGCAACAGTTGGTTGACGTCCGCGCGCGAGTTGATCATGGACTTCTCGGTGACCTCGACACGCGCGGCGCCGATCGAAATGGTGCTCACTGGCAGGCCTCGCAATCGGGATCGTCGATCGCGCAGACCGCTCCAGTGGGTTCGGGAAGGGCCACCGGTACGGCGTTCAGCCGGCCGTCGGTCCCCTTCAGCGTGGACTTCTCCACGTGGGTAGCCGACTGGGAACGCAGGTAATAAGTCGTCTTGAGCCCGTACCGCCACGCCGACCGGTACAGCTCGTCAAGGTCGCGCCCGGACGGCTTGGCCATGTAGAGGTTCAGCGACTGCGCCTGGTCGATCCATTTCTGCCGCCGCGACGCCGCCTTGACCAGCCACAGCGGGTCGATCTCGAACGCGGTCGCGTACAGCGCGCGCAGGTCCGCGGGGATCCGCTCGATCCCGGCCAGCACGCCGTCGTGGTACTTCAGGTCGGACACCATCACCTGGTCCCACAGCCCGCGGGCCTTGAGGTCCGCGACCAGGTACGGGTTCGCGACGGTGAACTCGCCGGACATGTTCGACTTCACGAACAGGTTGCTGTACGTCGGCTCGATCGACTGGCTCACGCCACAGATGTTGGAGATCGTCGCGGTCGGGGCGATCGCCATCACGTTCGAGTTCCGCATGCCGTCGCGGAGGACCTTCGCCCGCAGCGCCTCCCAGTCCAGCTGGGTGCTCCGGTCGATGATCACGTCCCCGCCGCGCGCCGTGTGCAGCAGGTCGAGCGAGTCGATCGGCAGGATCCCCAGGCTCCACAGCGATCCGTCGTACGACGAGTACCGGCCGCGCTCGGCGGCGAGGTCGCTGGACGCCTCGATCGCGTGGTAGCTGATCTGCTCCGTCGAGCTGTCCGCGAACTCGACCGCGGCGTCGGAGGAGTACGGGATGCGGAGCCTGAACAGCGCGTCCGCGAAGCCCATCAGGCCGAGGCCGACCGGGCGGTGCCGCTGGTTCGCGCGCTCGGACTCCGGGGTGGTGTAGAAGTTCACGTCGATGACGTTGTCGAGCATCCGGACCGCGGTCTTCACGGTGTCCCGCAGCAGCTCGGCGTCGAGACCGTCGGCGGTCAGGTGCGCGACCAGGTTGACCGAGCCCAGGTTGCAGACCGCGGTCTCGTCGACGGTGGTGTTCAGCGTGATCTCGGTGCACAGGTTCGACGAGTGGACGACGCCGTCGTGCTGCTGCGGCGACCTCAGGTTGCAGGCGTCCTTGAAAGTGATCCACGGATGCCCGGTCTCGAACAGCACGGTGAGCATCCGCCGCCACAGGTCCACCGCCTTGACCCGCTTGAACACCCGGACCTCACCACGGTCCGCCGCCGCTTCGTAACCACGGTAGGCCTCAGCGAACTCGGCGCCGTACAGATCGTGCAGGTCCGGAACCTCGTCCGGTGAGAACAACGTCCAGTCCCCGCCGGCCTCGACCCGCTGCAGGAACAGGTCCGGCACCCAGTTCGCGGTGTTCATGTCGTGGGTCCGCCGCCGCTCGTCCCCGGTGTTCTTCCGCAGCTCGAGAAACTCCTCGACGTCGATGTGCCACGTCTCCAGATACGCACACACCGCGCCCTTCCGCCGCCCACCTTGATTGACGGCTACGGCGGTGTCGTTGGCAACCTTGAGGAAGGGGATGATGCCCTGGGAGTCGCCGTTCGTTCCTCGGATGTGGGCGCCGATGCCGCGGACCGGGGTCCAGTCGTTGCCGAGGCCGCCGGAGTACTTGGCGAGCAGGGCGTTGTTGCGGATGCCGGTGAAGATGCCGGACAGGTCGTCCTCGACCGTGGTGAGGAAGCAGGACGACAGCTGGGGGCGGGTGGTGCCGGAGTTGAACAGGGTCGGGGTCGAGGACATGAAGCGGAACGAGCTGAGCAGCTGGTAGAACTCGATCGCCCGGGCCTCGCGGTCGTCCTCGCGGAGGGCCATGCCCATCGCGACCCGGAGGAAGAACGCCTGCGGCAGCTCGTAGCGCACCTTGTCGACGTGCAGCAGATAGCGGTCGTACAGGGTCTGCAGGGCGAGGAACGTGAAGGTCAGGTCCGCGTCGGGGTTGATCGCCGCGGCCAGCCGGTCGAGGTCGAAAGTGGCCAGCTCGGGGTCGAGTTGCCCGGCCTCGACACCGACCTGGATGTAGCGGGTGAAGTAGCTCCGGTAGGCCTCGGCCATGTCGGCCTGGCTCGCCTGCCGGGGCTCGCCATGCACGCGGCCGAGCGCCTCGCGGCGGATCCGGTCCAGTAGCAACCGGGACGCCGCGAAGCTGTACTGCGGCTCGGTCTCGACGTACGAGCGGGCGGCCATCACCAGCGCGAGCTCGACCTCGTGCTGTGCGATGCCGTCGTAGCAGGCGCCGAGGGTCTCGTTCAGGATCAGCTCGGGGTCGACGGCGTCCAGGCCGGCGGCGGCTTCGGCGACCACCACCCGGAGCCGGTCGATGTCCAGCGGGGACCGGCTGCCGTCGGCTGCGCGGACGGTCAGCGCCGGCCGCTCCGTGACGCCGGACGGGTCGGCGGGGGTGCGGGCCTTGGTCCGCTCCTCGCGGTACAGCACGTAGGCGCGGGCGACCTGGTGCTCGCCGGCGCGCATCAGCGCCAGCTCGACCTGGTCCTGGATGTCCTCGACCTGCACGCTGCGGCGGGCAGCGGACTGAGCCGATCCGCGGCTGGTGAGGGTACTGACGACCCGGCCGGTCAGGTCGGTCACCAGGTCGCGGACGCGGTGGGTGGTGCCGGCGTCGGCGCCCTCGACGGCGAGGAACGCCTTCGACATCGCGACGGAGATCTTGGTGGCGTCGAACGGAGTACTGCTGCCGTCCCGGCGGATGACGGTCAGCCGGGCAGCTGCGTCCGTCTCCGCGGGTGAGGAAGAAGCAATGGTCACTGGTGTGCGCTCCAGGAGAGTTCGGAGACCCGGGACCCCGCGGGCGGGCGCACGACGGGACCGGCAGCTCCGGCCGGGAACGCTGCCGTCACGCCCTCGAACCCACCCACGAGGTCTCGGACCGCGTGCACCGGCGGTACACGCACCGGTGACAGGCATCCGAACCCACATCTTGTGGTGCGGACAACGCTGAACCACCAGTGGTAGTGATGCTAGGCGGAGAGATCTAGATCTTGTGGTAGCGCCACGCCGCATGTCGCACATCTTGTGTCCTCACGCCGCGACCGCGTACAGATCCTGGAGCGTCATGATCTCCGAGCCGTGGTGGATCAGCTCCCGGTTGAGGCGCAGCACGACGTGGCCGAACGGCTCGGTGGCGTCCAGCTCGTTCGCCTGGCTGAGGCCGACGGTCATCGCCTCGCTCTCGTCGAGGTCCGCGATCGCCTCCTGCCAGGCCTCGACCCAGTAGGTCAGCCAGGCGACCGCGTCCTGCGCGTTGCCGTGCAGCGTGATGTCCGCGCGGCCCTGCCGGCTCGCCCCGAACGTCCACTCCCAGCGCTCGAAGAACGTCTCGGTCAGATGCGCGATCAGCCAGGCGATCGTCCGCGGACCGCGATGGTCGGGCTCGTCCGGCCACTGCGCGACCCACTCGCCGGACCCGAGCGGCCGGTATCTCCCGGAGTAGTGCCGCCGGACGACGGTGAGCGCCTCACTGCTGGGTCGCCAGAAGTACTGCTCGTCGGTGAGCTGTCCGAGGCGTCCGGACAGCACCATCCAGCTGAAGCCCAGCTGGCCGCGGACCATCGCCATCGCCGAAGGCCGGTGCAGGATGTCCCAGTCGAACGCCGCCATCTCAACTCTCCCCGGTATGATCGAACATGTGTTCGAATTCTTGCTCGACCCTGGGAGGAAGTCAAACCGCCTAGTGTGTCGGTCCTGGCCTCGGTGGGACCGGTCTGCTAGGTCGCTCGACCCGGGTGTCCGCGGCCGGGCTGGCGAACCGGCGTTCCAGCAGCGTGAAGGCGTCGATCAGCTCCGGCGCCTCGTACACCCGGTTCCGCCGTCCGTCGGTGAGTTCCCGCAGTACGCCGGCCTCGACCAGGCGGGTGAGGCCCTGGTTCGCGGCCTGCTGGGAGCGGTCGATCAGCTGGGCGGCGGCCGCGAGGGTCAGCACCGGCGCGGCCGGCAGCGCCTCGATCAGGAGCTCGGCCGCGGATCCGGCGCGTACCGGCGCGGCACGTTCGCGCCATTCGGCCTTGAGGTCGGACGCGGTCTGCTCGAACCGGGCCGCCTCCGCGGTCGCATGCGTGCAGGCCCGCGCGAACATTCGCAGCCACGGGTTCGCGGCGGCGCGGGCCTTGACGGTGGTCGCGCGTCCGACGTACCTGAAGGCGGTGAGCGCTTCGACGTACTCCGACGCGTGCGTGGCGAGGGAGAGCGAGACCGGCGGCACGGTGCGGGTGACGAGGCCGTCGGCGCGCAGGATCAGGTGGATCAGCGCGCGCCCCGTCCGGCCGTTGCCGTCGGCGAACGGGTGGATCGTCTCGAACTGCGCGTGCGCGATCGCGGCCTTCGCCAGCACCGGCAGCCGCGACTCGCGGACGAACGTCATCAGGTCCGCGAGCAGTTCCGGGATCAGCTGCGCCGGCGGCGGCACGTAGTACGCCTCGGCGGGGGAGCGGCCGCCGATCCAGTTCTGCAG
>NZ_DASRVN010000667.1:0-10792 GCF_035655035.1 Kribbella sp.
GAGCAACGGTCTGCCTGATCCCTCGAACATCCAGCTGTTCGCGTCGGGGTACGGCGCGACCCGGCTGCAGACCGGGCCGGGCGGCGACCTGTTCACGGTGGACTACGACAACGGCCGGATCCTGCGGTACGTGTACAACGGCACGAACAACCCGCCGACGGCGATCATCCACGCCACCCCGGCGAGCGGGCCGACACCGCTGACCGTGACGTTCGACGGGACCGCGTCGAACGACGCCGACGGCGATCCGCTCACGTACGCATGGGATCTGAACGGCGACGGTGTGTACGACGACTCGACCGCGGCGACCGTGCAGCACACGTACACGACCGCCGGAACGGTGACCGCGCGGTTGCGGGTATCCGACGGGAAAACGTCGACCACCACGTCCACGCAGATCGACGTGGCGAACACGGCACCAACCGCGCTGATCACGTCGCCCGGCCCGGCGACGACCTGGAAGGTTGGCGACACCATCAACTTCTCCGGGTCCGCGACGGATCCCGAGCAGGGTACGTTGCCGGCGTCGGCGCTGACCTGGACGTTGATCATGCATCACTGCCCGAGCGACTGCCATACGCACACGATCACCTCGATGACCGGGGCGAGCGGCTCGTTCACGGCGCCGGATCACGAGTATCCGTCGTACCTGGAGCTGAAGCTGACGGCGACGGACGCGGAGGGGCTGACCGACACGAAGAGCGTGCGGCTGGATCCGAAGACGGTCGACCTGACGTTCAACTCGTGGCCGCCCGGGATGCCGGTCGCGTTCGGGAACACGAGCGGGAAGAGTCCGTTGATCGGGAAAACGATCGTGGGATCCAGTGTCTCGGTGTCGGCGGATCCCGGGCAGCCGGTGGCTAACCAGGTGTACCGGTTCGGGGCGTGGTCGGACGGCGGGGCGCGCGACCACAACCTGGTGGCTCCGGACCGCGTGTCGACGTACACGGCCATGTACAGCGCGAAGCGGAACCTGGCGCTCCGGCGACCAGCTGTTGCCTCCAGCACCTATCTCGCGGGCCGTGAGGCGTCGAAGGCCGTCGATGGCTCGATGGGTACGGCGTGGTCGAGCGCGCGGGCCGATCCGCAGTGGTACCGGGTCGATCTCGGGTCGGTGCAGGCGGTCAACCGGGTGCTGCTGAACTGGCTGTCGACCGCGTACGCGAAGTCGTACCAGATCCAGGTGTCCGGCAGCGGACGGTCATGGAAAACGGTTTCGGCAACGGTCGGCGGGGACGGCGGGACGGACAACGTGACGTTCTCGCCGATCTACGCGCGGTACGTGCGGATCGTGGCGACGAAACGGGCCGTTGCCGGGAGCTACTACTCGCTCTGGGAGTTCGGCGTGTTCCAGGACACCGGGCCGGCGATCGGTATCGCGGGGCAGTGCGTCGACGTGTACCGCGCGCTGACGGCGGACGGTACGCCGACGACGCTCTACACGTGTAACCGTGCCGTGAACCAGCAGTGGACGCCGTCCGCCGACGACGGGACGATCCGCACGACGGGCAAGTGCCTGGCGGCCCGCGACACGACCCTGCGCACACCGGCTGTGCTGTGGACCTGCGACGGATCGGCCGGCCAGCGGTGGATTCCCGAGGTCGATGGCACCTTGCGGAACGCCGCGTCCGGGATGTGCCTGGACGCCACCGGCGCCTCCTCAACGAACGGGACGAAGCTCATCATCTACACGTGTAACAACGGGCTCAACCAACGCTGGACGCTGCCGTAATCCGGTCGTCCCGCGGTGTTTGCACCACCCATCCTTCGGCGAATGAGTGGGGGATGGGTGGCGGGACGAAATAGGCCCGCGTTTTGTGATGTGGGGTTGTTCACGTCACAGGTGGTGAGCAGCGGACGTCAGGTGTTTGTTCGATGAGGGCAAACGGGAAGGAACGTCATGACTGCAGTGGTCGAAGGATTTGGTGGGCAGATCGTCGGGCCGCAGGACGCGGAGTACGACGCGGCGAGCCGGACGGTGCTGGTTTCCGGAAGTCCCGCATACGTGTTCCGTCCGGCGAGCGTCGACGACGTACGGAAGGCCGTCCGGTACGCCGTGGAGAGCGGGCTGCCGCTCGCGGTGCGGGGTGGTGGGCACGCGTTCCCGGGGTTCGGGACGAACGACGGCGGCGTGGTGATCGAGTTGTCCGGCCTGGCCGGGATCGAGGTCGTCGACAAGGACAAGCACGTGGTGCGGATCGGCGGCGGCGCCACCTGGGGACAGGTCGCGGCCGCGCTCGCGCCGTACAACCTGGCGATCTCGTCGGGTGACACGAGGAGCGTCGGCGTCGGCGGGCTGACGTTGAGCGGCGGGATGGGGTGGAAGGTCCGGAAGTACGGTCTCGCACTGGACAGCCTGGTCGCGGTGGAGCTCGTGACCGCCGCGGGCGACGTCGTACGGGCGTCCGCGGAGGAGAACACCGACCTGTTCTGGGCGGTCCGTGGTGGCGGCGGAAACTTCGGGATCGTGACCGCGTTCGAGTTCGCCGCGCACCCGACCACCGACATCCACTTCGGGAAACTGGTGTTTCCGGCGGCCGAGATCGCCGAGGTACTGCCGCGCTGGGCGGAGTACCTGCGGACGGCGCCGGCCGAGCTGACCTCGATCGCCGCGTTCGCGAACCCGTTCCTCGGCGGCCCGGAGGCGCCGCTGGAGATCCAGGTCGCGTACGACGGTGACGACCCGGAGCTCGCCGCGCAGGCGATCGACCCGCTCCGTGATCTGGGCACGCTGCTCGCCGACGACGTCGCGCTGACGCCGTACGCCGAGGTGCTGGTGGACGGCGCGGTACCGCCGCCGGGGATCCAGCTGGTGACCCGAAGTGCCTTTGTCGACAAGGATTCGGTGCCCGAGGTACTGCGGATCCTCGCCGCCGCCGGTACTTCGCAGGGTGCGCCGATCATCGCGGTCCGCAGCCTCGGCGGGGCGGTCGCCCAGGTCGCCGACGACGCGACGGCGTACGCGCACCGGCAGGCGGAGCTGATGTTCGCCACGACCACGATCGGCCCGCCGCCGGTGATCGAGGCGACCCGGCCGGCCCGCGAGCAGCTCTGGGAAACGCTGCGCCCGCACGTCAACGGCGCGTACGCGAACTTCCTCTCCGACGACGACGTCACCGACGTCTACCCCGCCGCGACGTACGAGCGGCTGGCGGAAATCAAGCGGAAACACGATCCCGACAACGTTTTCTCCGGCAACCACAATGTGCGGCCGGCATGAGCAAGGTCTGGTTCGTCACCGGTTCGTCGCGCGGTCTCGGCCGAGCGTTCGTCGAGGCTGCCCTGTCCCGCGGTGACAGGGTGGCCGCGACGGCGCGGCACAAGCTGACCGAGTTGTCCGAGCAGTACGGCGACTCCGTACTTCCGCTGGTCGTCGACGTCACCGACAAGGACAGCGTTTTCGCGGCCGTCGAGCAGGCGCACGCACACTTCGGCCGCCTGGACGTGATCGTGAACAACGCCGGCTACGGGCTGTCCGGTGCGGTCGAGGAGCTCGACGAGTCACAACTCCGGCACCAGTTGGAGACGAACTTCTTCGGTCCGCTGTGGGTGGTCCAGGCAGCCCTGCCGTATCTGCGCGACCAAGGCGACGGCCGGATCATCCAGGTTTCCTCGGTGGCCGGTCTGCTCGGGTTGCCGCTCGGTGCCGCCTATTGCGCGTCGAAGTGGGCCCTCGAAGGCCTCAGCGAAGTACTCGCCCAGGAGGTCGCGGGTTTCGGCGTCAAGGTCACGATCCTCGAGCCTGGCGGCTACGCGACCGATGGCGTCACGGGCGGAGTCCAGTCCGCCGCGATCCCGCTGTACGACGACTTCCGCGCGGCGCTCACGGCGTACGTCGCGGCCGCGGACTTCGGCGATCCGGCCGCCGCCGGTCGCGCCATCCTCGAACTCGCCGACGCCCCGCACCCACCGCTCCGCGTCTTCTTCGGCACGCAGGGCTACCCGATGGCGCAGCAGGCGTACGCCGACCGTCTGAAGACCTGGGCGGACTGGCAGGACCTGTCGGTGAAGGCCATGTAGGGCCTGGCCCCGTGGACCCGGGAGACTACGGGTAGGCGTCGATCGGGGATGTCCGCTGCTCTGGCAAGCTGGCGATGGTGAAGACGATGACGTTCAACATCCACCACGGCGCGGGTATGAACGGCAAGCTGGACCTCGAGCGGGTCGCCCGCGCGATCGAGGCCTCCGGTGCCGCGGTCGTCGGGCTGCAGGAGGTCGACCGGTTCTTCGATGCACGCAGCAACTGGGTGGACCAGCCGTCCTGGCTGGCCGCCCGGTTGAAGATGAACTACGTCTTCGCCGCCAACCTGGACTGGGATCCCGCGGAGCCGGGCAAGCCGCGGCGGCAGTACGGGACGCTTGTGCTGTCGAAGTACCCGATCGTCGACTCGCGGAACACGCTGCTGCCGCTGCATGCCGGAAGTGAGCAGCGCGGTCTGCTGGAGGCGCTGATCGACGTGAACGGTACGCCGTTGCGCTTCGCCAATACGCACCTCACCACGATCAACGACGGCGAACGCCTCGAGCAGGTGAACGCGATCGTCGCGCTGCTGAAGGATGCTCCCGAGGCAACACTGCTCGTCGGCGACCTGAACGCAGTACCGACGTCGACCGAGGTCAGGACGCTGACGACACACCTGACCGACACCTGGAAGGAGAAGGGGTTCGCCTTCGGCTTCACCAACCCGGTGCCAGTGGCGATCAAGCGTATCGACTACCAGCTGCACAACTCGCAACTGGTAGCAACCGCCGCCTCGGTCCCGCTGACCTTCGCCTCCGATCACTGGCCACTCGTGGCCACCTACTCCCTCACCTGACCTGCGCCGCCAACGCGATTACTCCAGCCAGATTGTCTCGAACGTCGGGTTCGCGTGGATGTGGACGGCCTCGTAGCCGCCCGGCCCGGTGCGGAACTTGTGCGGCGTGTCCGCCGGTACGACGAGGATCTGGCCCGCCGTACCGACGATCTCCTCACCGGCCACGGTGAACGTCGCGGAACCACGCCGGATGATGAAGGTCTCGGCGTACGGATGCTTGTGCAGCCGCGGCCCGGCACCTTCCTTGGTCGTCGCCTCGAGAATCAGCGAGACGCCCGCGCCACCCGGCAGCTCGGTGTAGTTCTCGGTCCATTCCTCGCCGTCGGCGCGCCCGTCGGCCCGGTTGATCACCGCGGCCCCCGACTTCGCAATCTCCGTCATAGCACCCTCCTCGGTCGATCCCGCCCACCGTAACCACACCACGGTCCGTTGCACATCAGGTTTCTCCCTGAGGCAGAGATAACCTCGACGGCATGGAGCTGACCCGGGCCTTCACCGATACGCAGTACGCGCATGCTCTCGAGTCGTGGGAGTTCCTCGACCTGCAGGGGAAGGTCCCGCTGTTCACGTCGCCGTTCGGGGACGTGTTCTTCCAGGCGGCGGACGGGTTCTGGTGGCTGGACACGCTGGAGGGCACCTTGACCCGGCAGTGGGCGAGCGCGCAGGAGTTGGAGCAGGAGCTCAACACCGAGGACGGGCAGGACCAGTACCTGCTGGCCGGGCTGGTGTTCGGCGCCGCCGACAACGGCGTCGTACCGTCCGGTGACCAGGTGTACTCGTTCGCGCATCCACCGCAGCTCGGCGGGGAGATCGCGCTCGGCAACGTCGAAGTACTGGACTTCGTGGTCTCGCTGAACATCCTCGGGCAGATCCACACCCAACTCCGCACCACCTAAGGTGGTCCGCATGCCGCTGTACTCGTTCGAAGGTAAGCGCCCGACCGTCCATCCCGACGCGTGGATCGCGCCGACCGCAACGCTCGTCGGTGACGTGGTCGTCGAGGCCGGGGTCTCGATCTGGTACGGCGTGGTCGTCCGCGCCGACCTCGGTACGATCACGATCCGCGCCGGGGCGAACATCCAGGACAACACCGTCATCCACGTCGGCCACAACGGCTGCGAGATCGGCCCGAACGCGACCGTCGGCCACCAGTGCCTCGTCCACGACTGCACCATCGGCGAACAGGCCCTGGTCGGCAACGGCGCGATCGTCCTGGACGGCGCCGTCATCGGCAACCGCTCCCTGGTCGCCGCCGGCGCCACCGTCACCCCCGGCACCGTCATCCCACCCGAATCGGTCGCCATGGGCAGCCCCGCCAAGAAGATCGTCCCGCTCGACGGCACCGCCAAACTCTTCGTCGACCACAACGCCGCCGTCTACCACGCCCTCGCCGAACGCCACGCCACAACCGTCAAACTGGTCGAGCCGTGATCGACGACTTCGCGAAGGCCTACCTGCACGACGCGCTCCGCTCGGTCCGCGAGTCCCTGCTCAGCAAGGTCGAGGGACTCTCCGAGTACGACGTACGCCGGCCCCTCACGCACACCGGCACCAACCTGCTCGGCCTGATCAAACACCTCACGATGACCGAGGCCCGGTACCTCGGCGAGATCTTCGGCCGCCCGTACCCCGACCCGCTCCCGAGCTACACCGACCCGGACTACGCGAACCGCCACCACCTGTGGGTGACCGAACACGAGACCCACGCCCAGATCCTCACCAACTACCACCGCGCCTGCACCCACGCTGACGCCACGATCGAAGCCCTCCCGATCGACACCCGCGCCACGGTCCCCTGGTGGCCCCGCCCCGACGTGATGCTCTTCAACGTCCTCGTCCACGTCCTCACCGAAACCAACCGCCACACGGGTCACGCCGACATCCTCCGCGAACAACTCGACGGCACGACCAACGCTGACCCCACGGTTGATTGGGCGGCCCATCGAGCCCAAATAGAAGCCGCCGCCCGCGCTGCCCGGAGCTAGGAACGACTGCTGCTTCTCGGCGCCGTACTGCGCGGAGCTGCAGGCGGATGTGGTGAACCGGGGGGCGTGGTCTGCCCCCGCGTGCTGCGCAGGTGCTCCGGTCGCTGCGCTCCCTCCCGCACCCGCTCCGCGCGCTACCCACCCGCCACCGGCTAGGCGCCGGCAGTGCCCGGCTGGCGCCAGGAGTTGCGAGCTGGCGCTCGCGCGTGACTGCTTAGCGAGCGCGCTTCGTAGGGCGGGCCGTGGTCAGTGGGGCGAGAGTCGTCCGCAGCAGGAACTCTGGCCCGAAGCAGGCCGGCTCCGACGCCCTGCGCGCCGACCACAGCCGACGCTCGGACGAACAAGACGGACGTCCGCCACGAATCACGAGGTTGTGCTCCTCCAGTCGCGGAGATTGATCATTCTGCGGACTTGCGATACCCCCTGGGGTCAGGGAACAAGCAATTGCTTGTCGCCCGACCCCACGAGGTGTTCACAGTCAGGCCGCCTGGCATCGGCCGGCGTCCGAATCGGCCGATCCCGCACGACACAGCGACCTGGGACACACAGACCGCCACCAGCCAGTCGACACCGCGACTCAGGTCCCCGGCGCAGAGTCGCCTGCGCATCGGACAACCTGATGCGCAGAACCTTCCAGCCGAGAGGAGAGGTCCAGACTCGCACCGAGCGAGCTCGTGGGGCAGCCGGCGAGCGTCAGTGAGTCGGGTGACCCACTTGGTCGCGGTCGCGCGCCGCGCAGCCTCGCCGAGATACGTACGTGGGCCGCCTTCCAGTCAGAAGGGCCGCGCCCTGGCGTGGCCTACTTTGTCTGGTTCGGATGGATTGTGTGCACCTGTTCGAGGTACACGACGGAGCCGTCGACGTAGAACCAGATGCGGGCCGTACCTTTGGCTGTCGGCTTGTGCTGCCATCGCTGGTGGTCGACTCCTGCCCGGCATACGATCCCCAGCGCGTCCTTCAGCGGGTAGTTGGTCGGCGTCACGTCCAGCGGAGTCCTGGTCAGGAAGTCCCAGGTATCGGCGAGCGGACCTCGCAGTGTGGCTGCGAGGTCGCGCCAGCCTTTCTGTGCATTGGCCGAGGCGAAGCGCAGTTCGTACTCGCTGTTCTTGGTCGGACGCTCGACTTTTGTCTGCTTCGCCATGCGTCAGGGACGGTCCACCGGCTCATCCTCGTCAAGCCATTCCACTGGTGCATGACCCAGACCGGCGGCGAGTGCAGTTGCTGTTTCACGCCAGGAGGTCAGCTCAGCGAGCGCGAGGTATGCCTGGCCAGTGGCGAATGATGCCCTGGCCGCGGTCAGGATGTCAGTTGCGCAGGTCTCACGGCCCTCCGGACTGAGGGCGAGCATCCATGGGAAGTGATCACTCATCCGTTCGGCGAGTGTTCCCTCAAGGCTGGTGGAGACGGCGATGAGCTGGGCCGCGAGCTCAAGCAGCGAGTTACGGGCTCGATTCTCGCGCTCGGACATGAGGACCAGGGACTCGCCGTCCCGGCGCGTCACCTCGACAGGATGGTCCGAGGCCGCGGCGAATACCTCCGCCGACGAGCGACTCAATTCCGACGACTGGAAGGAGGTTCGAGATGCGGTGTCAGCCGTCATGCGGTACACGGTAGTTCAGAATGTGTTCTGAACTCAACTGCCGGGGTCACATCACGCAGTCGATCCGGCTGAACTCGCGGGCGGCAGGAGCACTAACGCTTGTCAGGCAGAATCGGTCACAATGACGCGAGCTTCCGGAGCGCAAAGTGGGCGAACGGCCTGGCGACGACCCGGCTTGATGCTCGAATCAAAGAGCGTGTTCATCAACGGTCAGCTCATGCGGAACGGGAGTCGTCAGATACTCGTGACCCCGACCAACCTCATCGTTCCTGCGGCCGTCGTTGCGCTCGCGTTCGTTGCTTGGGTGCTGCTACGGCTATGTCGTTTGAGCCTGCAAGGCCTCGACGAGCAGGCGGCCAGGCTGGCACGGGTCTGCCTCGCTCTCTGGTTCGCGGGGCTCCTCGTGGTGACGCTCGGGGGCCGGCCACACGATGCCTCGGGTGGCGTCTACTTCAACTGGATACCCTTCGCGGCGCAGAGTACTGCACCCGCGACAGAGAACCTTGTGAACCTGCTGCTTTTCGTCCCAGCCGGTCTGCTGCTCGGTTGGGTAGCACCGCACGCATCAGACGCCCGTCTGCTGCTGAGCGCGTCGGCTGGCGCGCTTCTTCTGTCGTCCCTCATCGAATGCATGCAGGCGTTCACTCCGTTGGGCACGGCTGGAGACATCACCGACGTCCTGTTGAACACGACGGGCTGCATCGCTGCCAGTGCCGTCGGTATCAGCGTCCGTCATGTGCTGGCGCGCACACTCCAACGCAACCATCGCCGCCCGGCCGGAACGGGATCGGTGCACACGTAGCGCGCGCAGGGATCGGAGCAGGTGCGCAGCGCGCAATGGCAGAGCACCTCCACGCGGCACCACCTCCCGTTTGCTACCTCCACTTCCCGCTCAGCACGTCCACCGCTCACAACCCGCGCCACTCACCACCTACCGTACGGAGTGCGCTGGCCTAGTAGTCACTCGCGAGCGGCAGCTCGCTACTCCCGGCGCCAGCCGGGCACTGCCGGCGTTAAGCCGGTGGGCGGGTGGGTAGCGCGCGAAGCGGGTGCGGGAGGGAGCGTAGCGACCGGAGCACCTGCGCAGCACGCGGGGGCTAACCAACTCCATCGTTCACCTCGCCCACCCGTTATCACCCCGTCCCTTCTAGGTGCGCCAGGTGTAGCGGCGTTCGGGGCGGCCGGTGGTGCCGTAGCGGAGGGTTACTTCGGCTTGGCCTTGGGTGGTGAGGAATTCGAGGTAGCGGCGGGCGCTGACGCGGGAGATGCCGACCAGTTCGGCGCATTCGGCGGCGGAGAGGTTTTCCGGGGTGTTGCGGAGGGCGGTGGTGACCAGGTCGGTGGTTTCCTGGGAGAGGCCCTTGGGGAGGCGGTTGACCAGGGGGCGGGCGGGGGCCAGGACCCGGTCGACGTCGGCCTGCGAGGTGACCTGGTCGGGGACCGACGCGCGGCGCCGGGCGTACTCCTGGAGGCGTACCCGGAGGTCCTCGAAACCGAAGGGTTTCAGCAGGTAGTTCACGACGCCCTGGCGGACGGCGCCGCGGACGGCGTCGGCCTCGCGGGCGGCGGTGATGACGAGGATGTCGACGGACGGCTGTACGGCGCGGAGCCGGGCGATCAGGTCCAGCCCGAAGACGTCGGGCAGATACAGGTCCAGCAGCACCAGGTCGGGCGCCAGTGACTCCAGCGCGGCGACGGCGGCGTCGCCGGAGTTCGCCGTACCGACGACCTCGAAGCCGTCCACGCGGTCGACGAAGCCGCGGTGGATGCGGGCCACCATGAAGTCGTCGTCGACGACCAGGACCGTGATCATCGGGCTCCTTCCGGTGTGCGTTGGGTGGACATCCGCGCGATGAACGCGGCGCCGCCCTCGGTCAGGTTGGTGACGGCGACCTCGCCGCCGCGGCGCCGGCAGATCATCCGGGTCATCGCCAGCCCGATGCCGCGTTCGCCCTCGGCGGCGGCCTTGGTGGTGAACCCGTGCGCGAACACCTCCTGCGCCAGCTCCGGCGCGACGCCGGGTCCGGAGTCCCGGACCACGATCTCCACCGAGATCGCGTCCTGCCGGAGTTCGACCTCGACCCAGGCGGGCGACAGCGGCGTACCGGACTGCGCGGCGGCGTCGACCGCGTTGTCGACGAGGTTGCCGAGTACGGTCGCGATGTCCGCGGACAGCGCCGGGTCGAGGCGGAGCAGGGTGGTCCGCTCGGACACCCGGAGCTCGACGCGGCGTTCGGCCGCGAGCGAGGACTTCGCCATCAGCAGGGCGGCGACCGTGGTGTCGTGGACCCGCCGGGTCACGGTCAGGTCGAGCGACTCACGATAGCGGTTCAGCGCGCCGACGTACGTCACGACCTCGTCGTACTCCCCGATCTGGATCAGCCCGGAAA
>NZ_DASRVN010000668.1:0-3570 GCF_035655035.1 Kribbella sp.
GGCCCGGTGATCGACGTACCGGACGCCGCGAAGCACCTCGCCGCGGCCCGGGAATTGTCGCAGGCCGTCTTCTACTGGCTGCAGACCGAGGCGCCGCGCCCCGACGGCGGCACCGGGTTCCGCGGACTGCGGTTGCGCGGCGATCTGCTCGGTTCGGCGGACGGCCTCGCGCAGGCGCCGTACATCCGGGAGTCGCGGCGGATCAAGGCGGCGTACACGATCGTCGAGCAGGACCTGTCGGTCGCGGTCCGCGGCAGCCGCGGGGCGGTGGCGTACGACGACAGCGTCGGGATCGGGATGTACCGGATCGACCTGCACCCGTCGACCGGCGGGGACAACTACATCGACGTGGCGAGCAGCCCGTTCCGGATCCCGCTCGGGGCAATGATCCCGCAGCGGGTGCAGAACCTGCTGCCCGCGAGCAAGAACCTCGGCACCACGCACATCACCAACGGCTGTTACCGGCTGCACCCGGTCGAGTGGAACATCGGCGAGGCCGCGGGCCTGCTGGCCGGCTTCTGCCTCGACCGCGGTGTCAGTCCGCATGCGGTCCACGCCACCCCTGCCCTGCTCGGCGAGTTCCAGGACCGCCTGGTTGCCCAGGGCATCGAACTCGCCTGGCCGGCCATTGAGGGTTACTGAGCTCCGGCTACTGATGGAAGGTCCCCTGAGATGAAGAGACTGACAGCGGCGTTGTCCGCGGCCGCGGTGCTGGCCGCCGCCGGATGCGGCGGCGGCTCCGGCTCCGGCGCGAGCGCGAGTGGGCCGATCGACCTGCGGATGACGATCTGGAGCGCGAACGCCAAGCACCTGGCGCTGTTCGACCAGATCGCCGCGAACTACAAGAAGGACCATCCGGAGATCGGCAAGATCAGCTTCGAGTCGATCCCGTTCGACAGCTACACGACCACGCTGACCACCCAGATCGGCGGCGGCAACGTCCCGGACCTGGCGTGGATCTTCGAGAGCAACGCGCCGGACTTCGTCAGCTCCGGTGCGCTGGAGCCGATCGACAAGGACCCGGACCTGGTCCCGAGTACGACGGCCAACTGGGAGAAGGACGGCAAGCTGTACGCGTACCCGTTCTCCACCTCGCCGCTGGGGGTGTTCGTGAACACCGACCTGGTGAAGGCGGCGGGGCGGCCGGAGCCCGCGCAGCAGATCGCCTCCGGGACATGGACGTGGGACGAGGCCGCCAAGACCGCTGCCGCCGTACAGGCCAAGACCGGCAAGGGTGGTCTGGTGGTCGGCGACTTCGACTACAAGGGCTGGGACACGCTGAACGCGATCTGGTCCGGGTGGGGTGCGCGGCCGTGGAGCGAGGACGGCAAGAGCTGCCAGTTCGACCAGCCGCAGATGGTGGACGCGATGACGTTCGTGCACAAGATGATCTTCACCGACAAGGGCATGCCGGGGCCGGGGATCACGAAGGACTTCTTCGCGGGCGACTCGTCGATGGTGGTCACCCAGATCAGCCGGGCGGCGCTGCTCGAGAAGGCCAAGTTCCATTGGGACCTGGTGCCGTTGCCGAAGGGTCCGGCCGGTGAGTACTCCGTGGTCGGGCAGGCCGGGATCGGGGTGTTCAAGCGCGGCAAGCACGCGGAGGCGGCCAAGCAGTTCCTGGCGTACTTCAGCAACGCGCAGAACTCGGCCAAGCTGGCGGAGTTCTTCCCGCCGCCGCGGAAGTCCGAGCTGAACGCGGCCGCACTGGCGAAGGCCAACCCGCTGCTCAAGCCCGCCCAACTCGACAGTGTTGTTGTCAAGGGCATCGAAAACGGGACGATCAAGCCCAGTCACACCGGGTACGCCGAGCTGCAGCAGACCGTTCGCGCCGCCCTCGACCCGCTGTGGAAGCCGGACGCCGACGTGAAGACCGTACTGTCCGGCGTCTGCTCGAAGATCAACCCCCTGCTGGCGAAATGACCCTGCTCGCCGAGAAGCCCACGCGGCCCAGGCGTTCAGGGGCCGCGTCCGCGCGGGCGCCGTACTGGACAATGCGGCGGCGTGACACGTTGGCCGGCTGGCTGATGGTCGCGCCGCAACTGGCCGGCATCGTCGCGTTCGTGCTGGTGCCGCTCGGGCTGGTGGTCTGGTACAGCGTGCACGAGTGGAACCTGCTGGCCGGCACGTTCGAGTTCGTCGGCGGGGACAACTACAAGGCGCTCGCCGACGACCAGCGGCTCGGTCCGGTGCTGCAGGCAACGGGTCTGTTCTCGGTCGGGCTGGTGGTGCTGAACCTCAGCCTCGCGCTGTTCCTCGCCGTGCTGCTGAACCAGAAACTCCGCGGAACGGTGATTTTCCGGACGCTGTTCTTCTCGCCGGTCGTGGTGACGCTCGTCGCGTGGACGATCGTGTGGGGTTTCCTGCTGCAGGACAACGGCGGCGTGAACGCTTTCCTGCACGTCTTCGGCATCAACGGGCCGAACTGGCTGCGCTCCGGCGGTACGGCGATGGTGTCGGTGATCGTCGTACAACTGTTCAAGAACGTCGGGCTGAACATGGTGCTGTTCCTGGCGGCGCTGCAGGGCGTACCGGCGGAGCTGTACGAAGCGGCCCGGATCGACGGGGCGTCGGCGTGGGCGCGGTTCCGGCGGGTGACCGTCCCGTTGATCAGCCCAACGATCCTGCTGACGATGATCCTGACGATCGTCGGGTCGCTGCAGGTGTTCGCGCAGATCGCCGTACTGACGCAAGGCGGTCCGGGGACGTCCACGACCGTACTCGTCTACTACCTGTACCAGCAGGCGTTCCAGTTCCACCACTTCGGGTACGGCGCCACGCTGTCGCTCGTGCTGTTCCTGATCGTGCTGGTGCTGACCGTGATCCAGTGGCAGATGCGTAAGAAGTGGGTGTTCCATGAGGCTTAAGCTGCTGATCTACGGCGTACTGCTGGTGTGTTGTGTGCCCTTCGTGTTCCCGATCTGGTGGATGGCGACGACGTCGCTCAAGCCGGTGTCGGAGATCTTCGCGTTTCCGCCCTCGCTGCTGCCGGGGTCGCCGACGTTGGACGCCTACAAGCAGGTGTTCGAGCTGCAGCCGTTCGGGCGGCAGTACCTGAACAGCCTCTACATCGCGCTGGTGGTGACGATCGGGACGCTGGCGGTGTCGTCGCTCGCCGGGTACGCGTTCGCCCGGGTGAAGTTCCGCGGCGCCGGGGTTGTGTTCCTGGTCGTCCTGACCGGGCTGCTGATCCCGAACGAGGTGACGATCATCCCGTTGTACAAGATGTTCGACGCCTTCGGCCTGGTGGACACCCACTGGCCGCTCATCCTGATCCCGATGCTCGGTGCCCCCAGCGTGCTGGCGACCTTCATCATGCGCCAGTTCTTCATCACGCTCCCCGCCGAACTCGAGGAAGCCGGCCGCGTCGACGGCCTGGGCCGCTTCGGCCTCTTCTACCGCATCTGCCTACCGTTGGCCCGGCCGGCAATCGGCGCGGTCGCGATCTTCACGTTCCTGCACAGCTGGAACCTCTACCTGGAGCCGATCGTCTTCCTCTCCTCCAAACAGAAGTTCACCATCCCCCAGGCCCTCACCCAATACGTCGACGCCTACGGCGGCCCCATGTGG
>NZ_DASRVN010000669.1:0-9800 GCF_035655035.1 Kribbella sp.
AGCGATTCGAGCGTCCAGGCAAGCACCTGGTAGCCGATGGCAACGGCGGCCAGCGGGCCGAGCACGAACACCACGGGGTTGAAGTGCCAGGCGCCGGCGAAGTCGCCGCGGAGCATGGCGGCAGCCATCCGCGTCGACCCGCAGAGCGGGCAGTTCAGGCCAGTGGTCGCGTGCAGGATGCACGGGATGCCGATCCGCTGGCCGGACAGCTGGTAGACGCCGGCCAGCAGGAATCCACCGACACCGACGGCGGTCAGGCCCCACACCCGGCGGTCAAGCGGCTGGACCGGACCGGTAGGCCGGAGGACGACGCTCTGTGAGACGCTCACAAACCTAAAGGTATCTCTCATTACCTGGGATCCGTCGGCGGATCTGATCCGTCCGACGGTTAGCCTGCAAGTCACTCCTCAATGCACCATCGCCAGAAGGGATCGTCGTGAGCACTCCGACGCCACCACCGGGTTACGGCCCGCAAGACCCCCAGCAGCCCGGTCAGCCGGGCCAGTACGGGCAGCAGCCCGGACAGGGTCAGTACGGTCAACAGCCCGGACAGCCGGGGCAATACGGCCAGCAGCCCGGGTACGGGCAGCAGCAGCCGGGCTATGGACAGCAGCCCGGCTACGGCCAGCAGCCCGGGCAACCGGGGCAGTACGGGCAGCAGCCTGGGTACGGCCAGCAGCCGGGTTACGGGCAGCAGCCCGGGTATCCGCAGCAGCCGGGGCAGTACGGGCAGCAGCCCGGCTTCCCGGGCTACAACCAGGGCGGCTACGGGTACGGCGGAGCGCCGTCGGGTGAGCTGGCCAGCTGGCCGGTGCGTGTTGGTGGTTACTTCATCGACGGCATCATCGTGGGTATCCCGAGCGGTATCGGTAACGCCCTGACCAGCGGCGGCACCAGCCAGAACACCGGCCTGAGCATCATCGCGCTGATCCTGACCCTCGTCGGTCTCGGCCTGTTCGTCTACAACCGCTGGATCCAGCAGGGCAAGACCGGCCAGACCTGGGGCAAGAGGGTCGTCAACATCAAGCTCGTCGGCGCTGACACCGGTCAGCCGATCGGCATCGGCAAGACGATCCTGCGCGACATCACCCACATCCTGGACGCCCTGCCGTGCTACCTGGGCTTCCTGTGGCCCCTGTGGGACCAGAAGAAGCAGACGTTCGCGGACAAGATCAACAACACATACGTCGTCAAGATCTGACCGCAGCAACACCCTTCGGACGCCGCGGCCCGCACCTGGCCGCGGCGTCCGTGCGCGTTCCGGAGCTCAGTGGGAGCGCAGTAGGCCTGCGCAGGTGACTGCCCAGAGGACGCTGGTGAAGGTGCCGATGATGAAGCGTTCCGCAACGGCCTGTGGGGTGACGGAGGCGGGCTGATCGGGGCTGCGTAGTTCTGGGTACCTGGCCAGCCCCTTGATGGCCAGCACGATGGCAATGCCCTCCGGCCAGCCAGACACCAGTGAGGCGTAGATCGCCAGCCGTTCGAGCGCACCGATCAGAGCGCCGCCACGCAGTACCTCTCCCGCTTTCTGAGTCGACTGGGCGTGTGTACTCCGCCTGTCCGCCAAAGCCAGCACAGACGTCGTCAGCGGGCCTCCCCCGGCGACTGCGAGCGCTCCTGCGACCAGGAGCAGCAGGTCCCACCAGTGCTGGGCCCAGCCGACCACACCGTTGCCGAGGATCAGCACTACGCCGACAGCGGCCAGGCAGGCGAGCATCACGCCGCTCATGACGATCTCGAGGTTGGAGCCCGACTTGGGGATCCACGCCAGTACGGCGAGAACCAGCGCGACCGCGGTCAGCGAAAGGACCAGCGCCGTCACGCAGCAACCCCGTGGTCGAGGAGATCCGCCGCAAGCACCCGTCCGCGCTGTTCCTCGGCGAAGCCGGCTGCCTGGGCCCGTTGGGTCACTGCCGACTGGCTGATGCCGAGTTTCACGCCGATCTCCCGCCTGGTGAGTCCTTCGGCCAGCAGGTCCGCCACGGCCCAGCCGCGGTCGCTCCGGCGTCGCAGTACGGACGCCATCAGCCACAGGACGGTTTCCACCTGCTCTGCTTTGCGCGGGTCCGCTCCGACCACGTTGACGTGGTGCGGGCTCGACTTGGCCCGCGTCACCGCCTCCCGGGCGTACACGAACGCGTCGCCGCTGCCGGCCCTGGTACTGCGTGGCAGTGGCTCGGCGACCTCGCCGATGCCGAGGCCGACGTACCAGTTGTCCGTCCGGAGCAGTTCGACGATCACGTCGACGGTCGGGCGGGCCTCGGAGAGCACGCCCTGGACCTCGTCGCCGGCGGTCCGCTCGAACTTCCGCAACAGCCCGGTCCGCCGCGGCCGGCGGTTCAGTGCGGTCAGTAGCTCGGGTACGAGATCACTCGTGCTTCGGCTGCCGCGCTGATCTACGGTGAGAACGAAGACCATCGCCCGTACCTCCTTCCGACGGGCTTAAGGCTACAGTCTTATTTACGTAGAGTGAAGGCCAAAACCTGAATCGGTTCAGCCGATCACTCCCCGTGTCCGGCCCGGAGTACCGCGCACGCCGGGCCGGAGGGGCGTCCGACTCAATCAGTGACCGGCAGTAGCTCCTGGTCGGCGTACTTGCGGATGTCGGCGGTGATCCGCATCGAGCAGAACTTCGGGCCGCACATCGAGCAGAAGTGCGCGGTCTTCGCGGGCTCGGCGGGCAGGGTCTCGTCGTGGAAGGACCGCGCGGTGTCCGGATCCAGCGAGAGGTTGAACTGGTCCTCCCAGCGGAACTCGAACCTTGCCTTGGACAACGTGTCGTCCCAGGCCTGCGCACCGGGATGCCCCTTCGCCAGATCGGCCGCGTGGGCAGCGATCTTGTACGTGATCACGCCGGTCTTCACGTCGTCCCGGTCCGGCAGCCCGAGGTGTTCCTTGGGCGTGACGTAGCAGAGCATCGCCGTACCCAGCCAGCCGATCTGCGCCGCGCCGATCGCCGACGTGATGTGGTCGTAGGCCGGCGCCACATCAGTTGCCAACGGCCCCAAGGTGTAGAACGGCGCCTCGCCGCAGAGCTCCTCCTCGAGCCGCACGTTCTCCGCGATCTTGTGCATCGGCACGTGCCCCGGCCCCTCGATCATCACCTGGACGTCGTGTTCCCAGGCCACCCGGGTCAGCTCCCCCAGCGTCCGCAGCTCGGCGAACTGCGCCTCGTCGTTCGCGTCCGCGATGCACCCGGGCCGCAGCCCGTCGCCCAACGAGAACGTCACGTCGTACTCGCGCAGGATCTCGCACAGCTCCGCGAAATGCGTGTACAGGAAGGACTCCTGGTGATGGGCAAGGCACCACGCGGCCATGATCGACCCGCCGCGCGACACGATCCCGGTGATCCGCCGCGCGGTCAGCGGCACGTACCGCAGCAGCACGCCGGCGTGCACGGTCATGTAGTCCACGCCCTGCTCGCACTGCTCGATCACGGTGTCGCGGTACACCTCCCACGACAGCGCCGCCGGATCACCCTTGACCTTCTCCAGCGCCTGGTAGAGCGGCACGGTACCGATCGGCACCGGCGAGTTCCGCAGGATCCACTCGCGGGTCTCGTGGATGTTCTTCCCGGTGGACAGGTCCATCACGGTGTCCGCGCCCCACCTGGTCGCCCAGACGAGTTTCTCGACCTCCTCCTCGACCGAGCTGCTGACCGCGGAGTTGCCGATGTTCGCGTTCACCTTCACCAGGAACTTCTTCCCGATGATCATCGGCTCGCTCTCCGGGTGGCAGCGGTTCGCCGGGATCACCGCCCGGCCGCGCGCCACCTCCGTCCGGACGAACTCCGGATCGAGCCCTTCCCGTACGGCGACGTACCGCATCTCCTCGGTGATCGTCCCGGCCCGCGCGTGCCCGAGCTGGGTCAGCCCGGGGCGTGCGGCGATCCAGTCCCGCCGCAGCGCGGGCAGACCGGCCTGTACGTCGATGCTCGCGGCCGCGTCGGTGTACGGGCCGGAGGTGTCGTACAGGTCGAAGTACTCGCCGTTGGTGAGGTTGACGCGGCGCGCCGGGACGCCGAGTTCGCCGCGATAGATCTTCTCCGACCCCGAGATCGGGCCGGTGCTGACAGTGACCATGCTGCTGCTCCCTACGCCGGAATTACCCGGACAGGTTCGGCGGTCGGCGGCGCCGGCCAGGTCGGAATCCTGGATCCAGCCGCCCTCTCAGCCCACTACGGTGCGAGCTCCCGCGGTCTGTAGTTGTCAACAGACACCATAATCGGGTCATGCGAGACCTCGTCTACCCGCCCGTCATCGGCTTCGCCAAGACCGCCTTCCTGGCCTTGGACCTGAAGATCCGCCGGACCGGGACCGAGCACGTCCCGCACACCGGCGGCGCGCTGATCGCGATCAACCACATCAGCTACGTCGACTTCATCCTCGGCGGGTACGGCGCCGTACCCGCCAAGCGGCTGGTCCGGTTCATGGCCAAGGAGGTGCTGTTCCGGAACCGGTACTCCGGTCCGCTGATGCGCGGCATGCACCACATCCCGGTGGACCGGGAGGCGGGCGCCGCGTCGTACCGGACGGCCGTCGACTACCTGCGGGCCGGTGAGCTGGTCGGGGTGTTCCCGGAGGCCACGATCAGCCGGTCGTTCGAGCTGAAGGAGTTCAAGTCCGGCACGGTCCGGATGGCGGCGGAGGCCGGCGTACCGGTGCTGCCGATGATCCTGTGGGGCACCCAGCGGATGTTCACCAAGGACCACCCGCGGGACTTCACCCGGCACCGGCCGATCTCGATCAGCATCGGCGCGCCGCTCACCGTGACGCCGGACGACGACCCGGTGGAGGCGACCGAGCGGCTGCGCTCGACGATGGCCGGGATGCTGGACGAGAGCATCCGCGGGTACCCGGAGCAGCCGGCCGGGGCCTGGTGGCTGCCGGCCGCGTACGGCGGCGGCGCGCCGACCACGGCGGAGGCCGAGCGGCTGGACCGCGAGGAGCTCGCCCAGCGAGCCGAACGGCGGAGAAGCTCTTGACCCTCGGGGCGGATCGAGGGTACGAAAGCACTCGTTGACGTAACAGGCGCCTGGGGGGTTCCTGTTCGGCGGGCGGCCGCGGCGGCCCGCGTACTCGAGCAGGCGGGGGCGGTAGTGTTCGATTCACCGGAGGAGCTGCACCTTTTCGAGCCCGGTGCGCTGACGCCTGCGCCGCATGTGGCCGAGCACATCCCGGACGCCGGCGCGTACTTCGTGGACTGGGCGACGCGCGACCTGTCCGCCGACCGGGCCCGCGAGATCGAGTCCGCGGTGAACGGGCGGCGCAACCAGAACGGCTGGTTCCCGCTGGAGACCCTGGACAGCATCGGCAGCAAGGGCTTCTGGCGTGGCCCGTTGACCTACCTGGCGCGGATGACGGCCGACGACCCGCAGATCGTGCAGGAGTGGGCCACGGACGGGCTGGGTGGCGAGCAGAGCAGCCGTATCGAGGCCACCGTCGACCACCTGCTCCACCAGCAGGGGCACGCGACTGCGGCCACCTGGGCTGTTGCTGTACGCCCGCGCATGTTCTTGGACGCAGAGGTACTCGGCAGCCGGCTCTTGGCCGCCTGGGAGTACAACCTTGGCTCCATCCGGGCGAAGGACGTTGCCAAGGCTGTACGCCGCTGGAACCGCTAGTGGAACTGCGGGATGATTAGGTACAGCCCATAGAGCACAGCGGCGAGACAGGCTGCGAAACACAACGCAGCAACGCCCGTGTCCACAAAGGACGGCTGTCGCTTCTCGTCGATCGCTACCGCGCGCCGAGACATCGCAGTCACGCCGAACGCGAACAGCACCGCCAGGCCGACACCGAAGATCAGGCTGACCAGTGCGACCTCACCGAGAGCACTCCAGTTGATGTGCATCGCCGTACTCCTCTCAGGCCGCCGCGGCCGGGGTCGCGGCCGGTGTCGTCGAGCTCGGGTACTCGTTGACGTTGTCGGACGTCACCGGGCGGCGCCGGGAGGCCGCGTAGATCGCGCCACCGGCGGCGATCGCGAGTACCGCGATGATCACGACACCGACGTTGCCGGAGTCCGCCACCTCACCGGACAGCGCGCCCACGACCGCCGCCGCCGGCAGCGTGAGCAGCCAGGCCACGGCCATCCGGCCGGCGACCGTCCAGCGCACCTCGGCCAGCCGCTTGCCGAGCCCGGCCCCGAGGATGCTGCCGGAGCAGACCTGCGTGGTGGACAGCGGGAAGCCCAGGTGCGACGAGATGAGCAGCACGGACGTCGAGCTGGTCTCCGCGGAGAAGCCCTGCGGCGACTCGATCTCGGCCAGGCCCTTGCCCATCGTCCGGATGATCCGCCAGCCGCCGAGGTAGGTGCCGAGCGCGATCGCCGTACCGGCCGCCAGGATCACCCAGATCGGCGGCTTGGCGCCGGAGTGCAGGCTGCCGGAGATGATCAGTACCAGCGTGATCACGCCCATCGTCTTCTGCGCGTCACCCGTGCCGTGCGCCAGCGAGACCAGCGACGCGGACGCGATCTGCCCGGCGCGGAACCCCTCCTCGACCGTCTTCTTCCGGGCCCGCTGGGTGATCTTGTACGCCAGGAAGGTGCCGAGCAGTGCGACCACACCGGCCACGATCGGCGCCGCCACGGCCGGGATGATGATCTTCTGTACGACGGTGCCGAAGTGGACGGCGCTGCTCCCGGACGCGATCCAGGTGGCCCCGATCAGGCCGCCGAAGAGCGCGTGCGACGAGGAGCTCGGCAGGCCGACGTACCAGGTCAGCAGGTTCCAGAGGATGGCGCCGACCAGGCCGCCGAAGATCACCGGCACGGTGACCTTGGCGTCGTCGACGATGCCGCTGGAGATGGTCTTGGCCACCTCGGTGGAGATGAACGCGCCGACCAGGTTCAGCACCGCGGACACCGCGACCGCGACCTTGGGCCTGAGCGCGCCGGTGGCGATCGAGGTCGCCATCGCATTGGCTGTGTCGTGGAACCCGTTGGTGAAGTCGAACACCAACGCGGTGATGATCACCACGACGACGAGGAACGAGAGGTCCATTCGCGATCACTTCCCTAGGGCGGACGATCGGTCAACCTCGATCGACCGTAGGCTCGCTGAGTGAATTCTGAATGAACCCGCGCCGGGAACTTACTCCAAGATCAGATGGACCAGGCCGTAGACGAGGGCCGCGACGACACCGGCCGCCGGGATGGTCAGCACCCAGGCGGTGACGATGCCCTTCGCGACGCCCCAGCGGACCGCGGACAGCCGCTTCGTGGCACCCGCGCCCATCACCGCGGAGGTGATCGTGTGGGTGGTCGAGACCGGGGCGTGCAGGCCGATCGCCATCACGTACAGCACCGCGGCCGAGATCGCCTCGGACGCGAACCCGCGGGCCGGGTCCAGGTGGATGATCCGGCGCCCGAGGGTCCGCATGATCCGCCAGCCGCCGGAGTACGTCCCGAGCGAGATCGCGGTCGCCGCCGCCAGCTTCACCCAGACCGGGATCCCGTCCTTGGCGTTCGCGTGCCCGGTGGTGAGCAGGGCCAGGAAGATCACGCCCATGGTCTTCTGCGCGTCCTGCAGACCGTGCCCGAGCGCCATCGCGGCCGCCGACAGCGACTGCGCCAGCCGGAACCCGCGGGTGGTCTTGCCGGGGTTGCGGTTCCGGAACACCCACAGGATCAGGATCATCAGCAGGAACGCGCCGAGGAAGCCGACGGCCGGTGACAGCACCATCGGGATCACGACCTTGTCGAGGATGCCCGCCCACAGCACGACGCTGCTGGACGCCAGCCCGGCGCCGACCAGGCCGCCGATCAGCGCGTGCGACGAGGAGCTCGGCAGGCCGAAGTACCAGGTGATCAGGTTCCAGGTGATGGCGCCGACCAGGGCCGCGATCACGATCACCAGCCCGTGCTTGCCGGCCGGGGCGCTGATGATGCCCTTGCCGACCGTCTCGGCCACCTCGGTACCGAGGAACGCGCCGAGGAAGTTCATCACCGCGGCCATCCCGAGCGCGACCCGCGGGGTCAGGGCCCGGGTGGACACCGAGGTCGCGATCGCGTTCGCGGCATCGTGGAAGCCGTTGGTGTAGTCGAAGGCGAGCGCGATGACGACGACGGCGATGACGAGCGTGAACTCCACGCTCAGCTCTCCTTGACGGCGATCTGCTCGACCGTGTTGGCGACGTGCTCGAACGCGTCGATCGCGGCCTCCAGCAGGTCGACCACGGTCTTCACCTTCATCACCGTGAGGGCTTCGTAATCACCGCTGAACAGCTTGGCGATCAGTCGCCGGTGGACCGCGTCACCGGTGTTCTCCAGCCGGTTGATCTCGATCCAGTACTCGGCCAGGTCCTTCATGGTCCGCAGCTTCGGCATGGTCTCCGCGGTCAGCTGGGCGGCCCGCTGGAGCACCTCGATCTGCTCGGCGATCTCCTCCGGCAGCTTCTCCAGGTTGAAGAGGTGGACGGAGTCGACCGCCTCCTCCATGAAGTCCATCACGTCGTCGAGGTCGGAGGCCAGCCGGTAGATGTCCTCGCGGTCGAACGGCGTCACGAAGGTCGAGTTGACCCGGCGGATGATGGAGTGCGTGGTCTCGTCGGCCGCGTGTTCCGCGTCCTTCATCTGGGCGGCGATCTGGTGGCTCGAGGCCAGCCCGGTCCCCGCGGTACTGCCCAGCAACTCCGCGAGGATCCGGGATCCGTCCACGAGGTGGTTGGCGGACTCGGTGAAAAGGTCGTAGAACGTCGGGTCGTTCGGACGCAGACGTAACGGCACTTCAAGCTCCGGGTGAACGAGGGACAAACCGTGAACATGCTAGGGGGAACGTACCGCTGACGCGGCATCCGGCCGGGTCAACGTATCGCGTCGTTATGAACTGGGCTTTCCTCGTGCACACGATCGGTAACCGATCGGTTTCATCTCGTGATCACGGCGTACAGGTCGAAGAGCCCCACGACGAGCACCAGACCGGCCGCGACCCGGAGTACGTGGTCGTGTCCGAGGGCATGCACCGCGCCCCCCTTGGTCCGCCGGTAGACGGCGCTCACCGCGGTCCAGCAGCCCAGTGAGAGCACCAGAACGACGATTCCGAGCCCGGTCCGGACCTGTGACGATCCATGGCCGGAGGCAAGCAACAGGGCGCCGTTGGCAATCAGTCCGAGGGCTGTCCGGCGCCACGCGAGCAGCGTCCGCTCCGGCTGCCGTCCTGGATCAGGTGTGCTCATTGCCACACTTATCGCCAGAGGGAGAACAGCAGCCCGATCAGGCCGACCGTCGCGATCGTTGCCCCGAGCATCAGCGGCAGCCGGCTGGCCGGCAGCGCGCCGCCGCGGCGGATCGCGGTCAGGTTCAGCTGCCAGCGCCGGAACGCTCCGGCGGTGGTGACGATTCCGGTGAGGACCAGCACGATCCCGATGATCCGGGCCGGCCAGCGGTCCGGGCCGAGGTCGAGGAACTGCACCGCGGAGAGCCCGCCGGCGTAGCAGGCGAGCGAGGTCCGCAGATACGCCAGGTAGGTGCGCTCGTTCGCGAGGGTGAACCGGTAGTCGGGCTCCTCTTCCTCGCTCATCCGCAGCTCACGAGGCCGTAGTCCTGCTTGAGAGTCAGCACACGTCGCACGCTACTCGTCAGCTTCGCGGCGAACGACGTGTCCTGCTGAGCCTCGGCGACCAGCGCGTTCACCATGACCGCGGTCAGCCCGGGCTCGGCGTTGATCACGATGTCGCCGCCGGCCGCCACGAACCGGGTCGCCCGGTCGCCGGCCGGTACCGTCTTCACCTCCGCGGCGGAGCCGACGTCGTCGGTGATCACCACGCCCTGCCAGCCGAGGTCGCCGCGCACCATGC
>NZ_DASRVN010000670.1:0-42247 GCF_035655035.1 Kribbella sp.
GCCAAACTCAAAGCCGGCGAAGTAGCCGTCAAGGTCACCGAAGAAGCCATCCAAATCCTCGGCGGCAACGGCTACACCCGCGAATACCCAGTAGAACGCATGCACCGAGACGCCAAGATCTACACCATCTTCGAAGGCACCAGCGAAATCCAGCGCCTGGTAATAGCCCGAGCCATCTCCGGCATGCGCATCAGGTAGCTGTTTCCGCAGGTCAGAGAGTGATTCCAGGGTCATCGAGAGACTGGCCGCCGTCGGGTTCCCAGCGGGTCGTGGGGGACCGGCCGGCGGCCAGCTCCGTCACAGCTCCGTGAGACTCCATCGCGAACAACTGGGCCAGCCGCGAGTCGACCGCTTTCCGCGCCCGCTCGTGCGATGAAGGCAGCATGTGGGTGTACAGCCGCAGCGCGAACCCGGGATCGCCGTGCCCCAGGTACTCCGCCAACTCCTTGATGTTGACGCCGTCCGCCAGCGTGATGCTCGCGTAGTAATGCCGTAGCGCATGCATCCCATTCTCGCGGCTGGAGAAGTACTGCCGCCTGCCGCGAGCGTCCTTCGTCGGCTCTGGGATGACACCCGCGTGGAAGAGCGCGGGCTTCCACACGAGCTCGTCGTACGTCCGCGCTCGGATGTGCTTGCCGTCAGTCCACCGGAACAGCAGATTGGCCGTGTGCGGCCTCCCGTCGACCTTCTCCCACGGCAACGTGTAGGCCCGCGGCCTCGTGGTCTCGATGTGCTCCGTGAGCATCAGGGCTACGCCTTCTGACATCGGCACAGTCCGCTCGGTATCGTTCTTGGGCAGCGCGAACACGAACTCCCTGCCGAGCTTCTTCACCTGTCTCCGTACCCGGATCACCATCTCCTCGAAGTCGACGTCCTCCTCAGCGAGCCCGAACAATTCACCTTGCCGCAGCCCGCACGCAGCCCCGATCGAGGCGATCGGCCTGTACTGCGGCGGATGCCCCTCCACGAGCCGCAGCACAACCTCATCGCTCCAGGCAGTGGTCTTGCCACCCTTCTCAGGCGGCACCTTGACCACCCGCGCCTTCGCCGGATTCCGCTTGAGCGCCTCATCATCAACGGCAACCTCCAACGTCCCGTGCAACACGAGGTACGCCGTACGCGCCGTAGACGCCCCGAACCGGGCATCGAGTCCCGCCACCCAAGCCGCGATCTCAGAAGGCTTGATCGTCCGCAACTGCCGCCGCCCAAACACCGGTACGACGTGCAGCCGCAGGGATGACTCGTACTTCAAAGCGGTAGCCGGATCCACCACCCTCGAAGCAAGCCACCGCGCGGCAACCTCCTCAAACCGAACCTTCCCAGCCTCCGGATCGATGTACTCCCCACGCTC
This sequence comes from Kribbella sp., assembly GCF_035655035.1. Taxonomy (GTDB): domain Bacteria; phylum Actinomycetota; class Actinomycetes; order Propionibacteriales; family Kribbellaceae; genus Kribbella. Next base: position 1,352 of record NZ_DASRVN010000670.1, read on the forward strand.
CCGATCCGTCTCCATCGCAGCCCCATGCCGCTCCGCCGCAGTCTTCGTCCCAAACGCCTTAGACCGCTCCCGCCCCTCCGGATCCACCCACCCCGCCAACCACCGCTTCCCCCGCCCCCACTTAGCCGTACGAACCCGCTTGATCGTCCCGTCGGCCTGCTTCACTGCCCGAGTCCACTGGTCCTTCACGTAAGCCATCGCGCCGCACCTCCGTCGTATTGATGTGCGGCAGCTCAACGGTTGGACTGCGATGAGATCGTCGATTGTGCGACGCGAATGGGCGATGTCCGGCCCGAACGGTCCGGACGGTAGCGAGGGTCTGGCCAAGTCTGTCCTCGAAGGTTCGGTGGTGTCGGAGCGCCCTTCACGTGGTCCGCTGGGAGATCATTCAGGGATGAAGGTGTTCATCAGCAGCGTTCGGCGCGGACTCGAGGACGAGCGAGATGCTCTGCCTGGCTTGATCTCGGCTATTGGGCACACACCACTTCGATTCGAAGACTTCAGCGCGCAGACTGTGCCTAGTCGCGAGGCCTGTGTCGAGGGCGTACAGGCAGCTGACGCGTATTTGCTCCTTCTCGGTCCGTATTACGGCCACAGGTTCGAGGACACAGGGCAATCGCCGACTCACGATGAGTGGATCGCGGCGACGACGGCTGGTCTTCCACGGTTGGTGTACCGGAAAGATGGGATCGAGCTCGAACCAGATCAGGACTCATTCGTGCGCAGCATCGGAGACTATCGAGACGGCGTGTTCTACGATTCCTTCGCCACCACTCACGATCTGCTGACGAAGGTCGCCGCCAAAATCAGGGAACTTGATCGTGCACCGAGTCCGCTGGAGTTCGCGCCGCTCTCTGGCCCGGTAACGGTGACCTGGCGGTCCGACTACGACGAGCGGCTCAGCAGGGGTGGTTCCTCGCCGACTGCCCTCGAGTTGCACGTCGTGCCAATAGGGCAGTCCGGCCGATCGACCCGGCAGATGATCGAGCTTGCGGAGTCTCTGCCGGATCTTGTGCGTGAGTCTAGGCTGGTTCCGGCCAGTGAAGCCTTTGACGTCAGACGTGATGGAAGTGCGGTGTATGTCCACTTCGCTGGACCGAGCGGTCGGTGGCACGAAGCGCAGGAGCCCAAAACGCTCGGAGTCCGCGTAGGCGCCGATGGCCAAGTTTCGGCATGGGCGAGCCTTCCTCACGACAGTCTTGGTTCGATCCTCGATCCCGCCCGATTGCCTGATCAGGTTGCCGGACTGCTGCGGTTGATCGGCAATCTAGGTGTCGTCGAGTCAAGTCAGATCGCGATCGCCGCAGGAGTTGAACCGTCGAACCTGCTCTCTGTCGGACGCTCAGACGGGATGCCTCGTCAACGGGCAACGATGCTGATGTCGAGTGACCCGCTGCGAGCATTGCCAGATGAACTCGTGAGCGCAGCAGCTCTGGGTTCCGGTGCCGCCGAAGTTGCTCGTTCGGTCAGTCGACGAATCATGGATGTGGCAGGGGCCGTTCGTTAGCCGAGAGCCATTCAGGCTAGCGAGGCACAGAGATTGACTTGGTCGTGCAGACGTCTCAACGCGACTCTTCGTACTCAGGTGGAGCGGCGGAACGGACGCGGGGTGCAGGGGACTTGAGGAGAACGAGGGATGTCCCCTCAGCACGTCCGCTCCGCCGGCTTGGTGGCGATCAGGACCTCGTGGGTGCAGTGGCGGAGGTGGTCTCTGATCCTTGCGGGAGGTCCGAGTACGGCGAGATGGTGCAGTGTCGGCACGACGAGCGGCTGGCCTTCGGACTCCAGGAGTGCTTCGAGTAGGTCGAACGCCGCGCCTGGCGGTCCGGGCTCCTCGACGTACACCTTCGTGAGCAGAAGTCCTTGCTCGGTTGCGAACGCCTTCAGCTGTCGACGAGTCGCGAGGAGTGCCCCGGTGTTGCGCACGAAGGACATCGAGATGAAGCCGAGAGCTGGGATCGCCGGCATGCGCACCGCTTGCACCGTACGGCCGCGGTCCCTAGTCGGCCACGACGATCGTGATGCCATTGGACTCGAGTCGTTGTCGTACCGACGATGGGTCGCCGGCCACCTCAAGGTGCTGGACGTCGGGCGTGATGATCATTCGCTGTGCTTCCTGCATCACTACGGCGAGCAGGTCGTGGAAGGCCTCGGGCGATGTCTCGATCTCCTCGACGTGAATCGCCACGAGCTCCACAGCATGAGTCTGAGCGGCTTCGACGATGAGTTTCCGAGCGTTCGCCAGCTCGGTTTCGTTCATCAGGAAGTGCTTGCGGATGTAGCCGTACGCGCGCATGGCGCCGGCCCGCTCGTAGGGATCCGTGTCTGGGAGCGTGCTGGTCATTGGTCAACCGCCGTGTTATTCGTTGCGGCCGGACAGGTCTCGCACCAGGTCCGTGATCATTGCGATCGTCAGGACCGCGGTCAGGCAGATCGCGATGAGCAGTGGCGTCGTCATGGTGAGCGTCCTTCGTAGGTTGTCACGCTGTGTATTCACACCATGGCGCTGCGACGGTATCCACCACTACAGGCTGTGCTCATCGAGTCGACCTATCGGCGATGCCGATAGACGCGCCGGATGCGCTCGGGCTAACTTCACAGAGCCGCCTAGGGACAAGGAGTGACGATGACGGCACCGCAGCCGCTCCTGGACTCCTCCTGGTGGGATCGGCCGGAGCTGCGTCCTGTCCTGGAGTCACGCGATGTCGCAGGCATCTTCCGCTGGCTGCAGCGCCATGGCTGGAGTCAGACGCAGATCGGCGCCCGCACGTATCAGTCTCAAGGCGAGGTCTCGGAGATCCTCAACGGTCGCCAGGTCAAGGCGTACGACGTCCTTGAACGCATCGCCGACGCGTTCGAGATTCCGCGTGGCCGGATGGGGCTCGCGTACGACTCATCTGCCCGAGGCGAGCGCGAGGAATCGCGCGAACTGACCACCGACGATCGACGGAACTTCGCCGGCGCCGTGGCGAGCGTGGCCTTCGGATCGGTGAATGATCTGGCTCGAAAGTGGCTGCCTGAGGTACCAAGCAGTGTGGCTTCTGTACCGTCGGCGATCTCGGAGACCGATGTGGAACAGGTCGTGTCGATGACCGCCGAGTTCCGGAAACTCGATCAGCGTTACGGCGGGGGAGCGGCGGTCGACGCTGCCCGCGGTTTCTACGGCTACGCACGGCGGATGATCCACTCCACGGCCGATCAACGCACACATCGGGACCTCAAAGTGTCCCTCGCGGACTTCAGCAGCATGCTGGGTTGGTCGTTTCACGACATCGGCGATCAAGCTGCGGCTCGACGCTTCCTCATGAACGCACTCGTGCTGGCCAAGGACGCGGAAGAGCCCTCGCTGGCCGCGTCGATCTTGTACCGGTTGGGTCGGGTGAGCATGCAAGAAGCCCAGCCTGTGGAGGCGCTGAAGATGCTGCAGCTCGGCCAACTCGCCGCGCAGGACGCAGGCGATCCGGCGGAAGTTGCCAGGCTGCATGCGAACGAAGCGCTGGCCTACGCAATGCTCGGCAAGCACGATCACGTCGTCGACGCGCTCGCTCGTGCGGAACACGAGATGGGTCGTGCCGATAAGAGTCGGGTCTCTCCTTGGACCACGTTGTACTTCACGCCGGGGGACTACACCGGCCACCAGGCGCTTGTGTACAACTCGCTGTCGATGTACGCGAAGGACGGTGCACAAGCCCGCGAGTACGCCGTACGTGCTGTCGCATTCGCACAGCAGGCAATGAGCGAATCCGGACCCGACAGATCGCGACGAAGTCGGACCTTTGATCGGATCATCCTGTCGACGAACCTGCTTCGCACGAACGAGCTGGACGCCGGTATCGACGCCGCTCGTGAAGTGATCAGCGACACGCAGCACCTCCGCAGCGGCCGTGGGATGAGCCGCCTCGCCGAGATCGGTGCCGCAGCCTCACAGCACACCGACGACTCGGATGCTGTGGAGTTGGTACACCAGATCGAATCCGTCCGTACATCCGCGCCGAAGGCACTGACCGCATGACCAGTCTGTCGCCAGAGCTCGACCAGCGGCTCAAGCATGCGCTCAAGGGCATCTGCCAAGAAGCCGGCCTGCTCTCAGACGAAGCCGAACTCATCAAGTACACGAATAACGCCGTCTACCGACTCCCGAGCCAAGGCGTCGTCGTGAGATTCGGAGCCGGTGATCTAGCCAGCCAGCGTGCGGACCATGTCGCCCGGATCGCCACCTGGCTGGAAGACCATGACGCACCCGCCGTTCGGCTTGCGTCCGGGCTGGCCCAACCAGTCCTGTTCGAGAACTACTCGGCCACGATCTGGCAGCTCCTCGAAGGCAGCAACCCCGCATGGAACGGCGCCTCGCTGGCAGCCCCACTGCTGGGCTGGCACAAACTCGAACCGATGCCCAGCCTGAAACCCTGGGACCCCTTCAGCAGCGCCCGCAGCCGCCTGGCCATGGCGGATGGCCTGACCGCCGACGACCACGCCTGGCTCACCGAGCAGTGGGCCAACATTGAAGCCGACTACCGCGCCCTTATGCCGGACCTCCAGATGGGCTTACTCCACGGCGACGCCTACATCGGGAACCTCCTGCGCGAACCCGCCGGCCGCTTCGTCCTTTGCGACTTCGACGGCACGAGCATCGGCCCGCTCGCGTACGACCTCGTAGTGGCCGCCGTCAGCGCGCTCCGCTTCGGCGCGAATCAAGACCACGAAGCCCTGGCCGCTACCTACGGTCTGGACGTTACAACGCTCTCCTCCTGGCCGACCCTGCGCCGCATCAGAGAACTGGTCCTAGTCACCAGCGTCATCACCGACCTCCGCAACCGCCCGGAGATCGCAAAGGTCCATGCGCATCGGCTAGCCACGCTCAGATCAGGCGCCAACGAACTGTGGCGCCGCTACAAGTAGCGGGTGTGGCGGGTCAGAAGAGGGTCGCCGCGGCCTCATCCGGCACATGGCCTGTTGCAGCCTTGCGTGCCGCGGCATCCAGCAGTTCAGCGAGCGTGAGCGGCTCGCGGTTGGGCAAGGCCGCCAAATGCAGCAGGAGCCGGGCGCAGACCAGGGCGTCGTAGGTCGCGCGGTGAGGGGCTAGATCGGCTTGAAGGCCTCTGGCTAGTCCGAGCGCGTCGACGAGCGCCCCGAGGCTGTACGAGTTGTGGTCCGGAAGCAGTCGCCGCGCGAGCTTGAGGGTGTCCACGACACGGGCGGGGTGGAAGCCCTGCAGTTCACGGCCCAGCACCCCGAGGTCGACGCTGGCGTTGTGGGCAACGAACACCCTGTCGCCGAGTGCCTCGTGCAGTTCTGCTTCGATGTCGGCAACGACCGGTGCGTCTGCGACCTGGTCGTCCGTAATCCTGTGGAACCGTCGCGCCATCGGAGTGATCGGCCGCGGCGGTCGAACCAACCAGCTCCGCGGCTGGCCGATCACGCCGCCCTCAATCGCGACAATCGAGATCTCGACTAGATCCGGTGGCCGCTGCCCGTTGCCTTCGACGTCGACAACTGCGTAGTCGGCTGCTGTCCACGTCGCCTTAGGTTCCTCCATGGTTCCTCCGGTGATCGTGCCGCCGGGGCGGTCGCGTGTGCGCCGTCCTGCGCCGTAGATGTGTGGCAGCGGTGGAGTCGTCGAGATCGCGTGGAGATTCACGTTCGTGTTGGCTGCGATGCTGGTGTCCGAGCGGATCGGAGGGTAGGGCGACTCGTCGTTGTACGGTGATCCATCCAGCGTCGGTCAGCTGCAGGTCCTAGAACAGGCAGGTCAAGGACGTGACCCTCGGAGTCGTCGAGCGTGGAAGGTGGGCCGGTTTGCCTCGTTGAGCGGAGGCGGAGCTGGCAGATCGCCCGACGCCAACCGAGCGGTCTCGCCGCTCCAGATTTGACGCTCGCTGTCGCACAAGTGGCCTGGCAGCAACAGATTCGGCAGGGATCCAGCACCGGGCTGCATCCAGCGCCAGTCGGACCGCCCGGCCACTAGCCGCGTGATCAACGGGACGCGGACTGTCGGACGATCGACTTCGCCAGGCCTGCCGAGGCGAGACGACAGATTAAGTGCTTGAGTGTGCAGCTTGCGAGTCCATCGCTACTGGTTGCGCGAGGCACGCACTGGCGTACTTGAGCCAGACATGCCCCGGCACGCGGCCGCGCGCACCCAGAGGGTGACCATGCCGCTTGGCCCACTTCTGGACCTCTGCCGGATCGAGGAGCCCATCCGGCCCAGTCAGGTCCAGCCGTCCTACCTGGTGCAGCCGATACGTGGCTGTCATCTGGTCGGGCACTCGCCCGTTGCTGCCAAGGTCGAAACCTTGGCCAAGAGCCCATTCGCGTGTCGCCTGCGTCTCCGCCCGAGTGATCGGGGCCCGCTTTTGTCTCCGGGTCTGGTTGAGCAGGCATCCGCAACTGCGGGTGTTGCCGGACGTCACCTGGGATTGGACCGCTGTGAACAGCTTCTGATTCCCGCACTTGCATCGGTAGTCACGGATGATGCGCGTGGGATGCTCGGGGTCGCGGTAAGGCTCGCAGTCGGGGATCAGCAGGCTTTGTGGGTGAGGCTCGGTCGCCGACAGTTTGCGGGTGCGCGATGCAGGCTTCTTCGGCCTCTGCCTTGGAGGGCGAGCCTCTCCCCAGGTTGCGGCGATGTACGCGTCCGCTTTTGCTTGCTGACGAGCTAGGCCGTCGGCCAAGTAGTCGCCGAGCTTTGGAACCGCCCCGGGGAAGCGGGAGTCGACAGCGGCCGCTACCGCACGTGCCTGCTCATGTGGGGTGGCCCGTTCGGGCAGTGGGACCATCAATGCGTTGGGCGCCTCCAGCGGTGGCAGGTCACCTAGCCTGACGTGGATAAGAAGGTCTAGGATCCCAGCCTTGGCAAGGACCTGGCTTTTCTCGATCTCGTACCGGTGGCGGTCTCGGCGTTTCGCGGAGTGGTGGTAGGCCCCGTCGTACTCGACGCCAATCCTGACGGCATAGCCCTGAAGCTCAAAGATGGCATCGATCTCCACATGTTTGTAGCGCCAGTGTTGCGGCTTCATTTGCTGTGGGACTGTGACCTGGTGGGACGCAAAGTCTGGGACACCCTTCGGCAGCCGCGGATCGGGTTTCGCCGGCGGGACGAGGTTCAGTAGGCCAGCGAGTTCGGCGACGAGTTTGACCTGCTCCTTCGAGATGCCGGATAGGGAACATTGCGGGCAGTCCCCACCCCGCACCCGATTCAATATCGTCGCCTTCCACCGATGGCCATGCCGGCATCGCCAACGGCAGGTCGCGTAAACCCCGCTGCGGTCCTCCTCGGTTAGGTCTTTCCTGGAGATGTTGTGCTGGCTGGTAGGGAGCTTTTGCGGCTGTGACTTTGGGTTGTCAAGCTGGTCGGCAAGCTCGGGGAACCAGGCGAGGAGCGAGTTCGAATCGTCGACTGTATACCCGGCGCAGATCAGGCAGCCGTCTCTCTGCAGCGCCCGTTGTTTGAGTACGGCTTTGAAGCGGTGCTCGACTCTGCGCCAGCGCCCCGTCGACGGGTCGAGTGCCCAGGTCCGGCATATCCAGTCGACTTTTGCATGGGATGCGTGCGTGATCTCGTGCGCAGGAGTAGACCCGCGGTACTGACCGGCGAGCGTAGGTATGTCGCTGAGCTTGGTCAGGTGGCGGCAGGCAGGGCAACCGGCGCCGTGCTGGATCCTGTCCTTGGGCCAGGCCGCCCACGGAGAGTGGTTCAGTCCGCGAGGACACTGCCACAGGTAAGGGCTGACAGTTCCGGGCTGTTGAGCCGTTGCTAGAACGGCATCTGGGCCGAGGGGATTACTCGGATGCCATTGCGCCGCGACCTCCGGAATGTCGGCCACTCTTGTCTGTCCGCGCGCTCCCGTGCGGTTGATCCATTGTGCCTTGACCGCGTCTTTGTGCAGGTCCCAGAAGACTGTTGCTTCGGCTTGGCGAGTCCGGGCGAGCTGTACCTCCGCCACGATCCGCTCGCTGCGCGAGCGGTTGCACGCGTTCCAGAAGCCGCGCATGCTCTGTAGCATCCGCAGACGATCCGCGCGGCTACCCTCGCCAGCATCCACGGGCTCCGGCTCGGCTGGCCATTCGGCAGGTGAAGTGTCGACCAGCTTGACGGCTTCGTCGTCACCTGGCTGCGAAACTCCGCGGACGGACACGGGTTGATTCTAGACGGATTCTTGTGTGTGCCGCGGACCCGACGGCATGTGGAAAAGCCCATCGCAGGCCGCGGTGCGGGCGCCAGAGGTCGACCGAGGAAGTTCCTGATGTCGTCGTTGTGGCAACCTCTGGCCCATTGGCGCCGTCGTGGCCGGTGGATGGTCCTGCTTCCATCTGCCTGCCCTCGGCCTCGTTGTTGTCTCGACGAACCGATCGCGTGTGACGTGACTGGTGCGCCAATGCTCGGACTCATCACCGCGCTACTACTCGCCTTAGGCTTGATCGATACTCACCGTGACGATAATTGCGCGAGGGGCTTGGCAAGTAGTCCAAGACGGAGCATAGTTGGCTACCGACAGTAGAGAGACCGCTGCGGTCGGCGGAATCTCTTTGGGGGGACGGGACTCGGGGCAGTGGCTTCCTCGGGCAGGGACGAGCTTGGCGTCGAAGCCGATCATCACGTCGGTGACTTCGACGTGCTCGCGACCAGCACAGACAGGTTGCCGCGGTGCGCGGCCATTTCACTGAGCCCTGAAGGACGCACGGCCGAGCCGTGTGATGAGGGAGAACATGACATCCAACGCAACGGTCAAGGTGCGCGTTGTCGCGCCGGTCCCAACCTTTCGTGGCATCGCTGCCGACCTGTTCACAACTGCAGCCGGCTGTTGTCTGGGCGCCAGGACCTTCGTCTACGGCCGCAACGGGACCGGCAAGACCACCTTCGCGGAGCTGCTTCGCCAGGGTGCCCGCGGCGATGTTGCGGTCACAGCGGAGTACTTCGAGAACAATGGCTGGCACAAAGGAGCCTTGTCGGCTGCCCTCGGCAGCCGGATCCATATCTTCAACAGGTTCTACATCGAGGAACACCTGAAGTTCTTTCTCGACGGTAGCGGCCCATCAGCGGGAATACTCAAACTTGGCGCAGTTAATGTCTCCGCTGAGACGTCCGGTCGCGAACTCGAGCAGGAAACCATTCGCCACGAGGCACGGGTTGAAGCGGTAATTGCTGCGGGTAAGGAGTCGGCCGCCCGAGTCGATAAGCTCAAGGCGGATGCGAAACGTCGTGTGCTCGACGTCCTCGGACCGGTGTTGCCGCTCAAGTACACGAAGCAGATCTTCACCGTCGCAAAAGCTCACAAGGCGTTGATAGAGGAAGCTGCAGCGGTGCTCACCGAGGAAGAGGTGGACGCGGCTGTCGATTTCCTTTCGGCTGAGGAGTTTCAGCCCCTGGCGGTGCCGCAAGATCCGACCGGCGCTGGGCTTACCTTGGTAGCCCAGGTTGCCGAGCTTGCCGGACGGGAGCTGACGAGCCAGATCAGCGAGGCGCTCGAAGCAGACCGTATGTTGGCCGACTGGGTGCGAGCTGGTCTCGCCTTGCACCCGGCCGGAGGTGAGCGGTGCAAGTTCTGTATGGACGGCGTCTTGTCGGCTGAGACCCGCGAAATCTACGCCGCACACTTCGATCAGTCCTTGAGAGAGCTTCAGGCGGATCTGGAGCGGACCGCGGAGGATCTCGTGCGGTTGAACCAGGCCATGGTGGTGTGGCATGAGAGCCTTCCCTCGCCGAACGATCTCCTTCCCGGCCATCGGTCTGGCTACGAGGGGGCGCTCGACGCACTCAAGGTGCTTCTCGACGAGTGGAAGGCCTACCTCGAGGCATTGGCTGGTCTGGTCGGCGAGAGGTTGAACGATCCCTATCGCCCGCTTCTCCAACCGTTGCCGACAGCACCTTCTTCTATGGATCTTTCCAAACTGGCTGGATTCGTGGATGGTCACAACACTGATGTCGGACGTCAGGCCGGGCTCCGAGAGCAGGCAGAAGCCGGCCTCGTTGCGCATCTTATCGAGCCGTTCCGCGTTGAGTATGCCGCCGCACGGCATAGGGTGCCGGCCGCTGATCGCGCGCGGGAGCGCCTTGAGAGCCGCATCAAGCGGCTGGCGGTCGAGACGGAGAAGCTACGTAGCCAGCAACACGATGTCGGCCAGATGGCAGAGCTGATCAACAGCGACCTCGCGGATACCTTCGGGCACGTGCACATTTCTCTCCGGGTGACTGAGGATGGGACGAGCTACGAAGTACTGCGGAGCAACGGCCCGGCTCTCCACTTAAGCGAAGGAGAACGGCACGCGCTGGCACTTCTGTACTTCCTGCGAAGTCTGGAGGCGGAGGGGGTTTCTCCGCAGAACGGCCTCGTCGTGATCGATGACCCGGTGACGGGTCTCGACAAAGATGCGCTCTTTGCCGCATACGCCCTGGTGGATGAACGGACGAAGAAGTTCGGTCAGATCGTGGTACTGACCCACGACCACGAGTTGTTCCGGCTGTTTCTGATGCGGTACAAGAAGGTACTCGCTTCTTCCCGCGGCGCGATCGGTAGGCGTGACCGCGACGAGATCAGGTTTCCCCGAGTGCAGTTTCTGGAGATGCGAGCCTGTGACGGTGCCTCGGGGGAGCGCCGTGTGAATCTACTCGCGATGCCCAACAACCTGCTGAACCAGCCGACTGAGTACCACTACATCTTCTATCGTATTGCCGAGGCTGCGGCCGAGAGAAACACCTCTGACCTGATCCTTCTTGGCAATGCGGCCCGCCGTTTGCTGGAAGGCTTCGTAGCGTTCAAGTCGCCGACGGGCGGTGACTTCCAGGGCAAGATCGAGAGTGCTGCGAATCAGGCCAAGGTTCCCGAGGAGTTCACGCAGCGCGTCGTTCGCTTCGCTCATGGATCGTCGCACAGGGAGGAGCCGAACCCCTCAGTCTCCTTCACAGCGAACATCCCGGACGAGCTCGCCCAGGTCTTGCGTTTCATTTGGTCATGCGACGAGAACCATTTCAACGGTATGTGCAGGGCTGTTGATGTCAACCTTGGGGGTCTGGTCGGAACTTGGAAGCGCCAGCGATACGACGAATCTCCGGCTGCTCGGCCGGTAGAAGCTGTGAGACCGAGTTCCGCGGATTCTGCACCGTCTAATTTCGGCGGCGGTGAAGCTGACGGAGGCGACTCGGGGAAGGAGTTGCTCTTCTAAGTGGTCGCTGCGCTCAGGTCGGTGGTGAACATCGATTTCGACGCCGTGGTCGGGTGGTCCAACATCATCGGCGCTGTGCTCGGCCTCGTTGCGCTTATGCTCGGCGCTCTCTTCAGTTGGTCTCGCTTTCAGGCCAGGGCCTTGTTCAGCAGGCGACGGCGTTATCTGCTAACCGCCGTTCGACAGGCGGGATGGAACGTTAATCGATGGCTTTTTGGCCTATCGACCCGAGAGCTTGTCTGGCGGCGCATAGTTCGAGGAGGGCCGCTGATCCAGGAGGAGATCGCGTGGATGTCGTCGTTGGTCGGCGCGCATGCCGATGAGCGGTTGCCGGCGCGGCCAAGGGTTCGGGTCCCCTTTCATGTTTGCGGAGGTCGAGGATGATCGTGACTACGAGAGGCGCTTAGTCGTTCTCGCCGATGCGTACGACAGGTACGCGGTTGCTGTACGCAGGAGATGGTTGCTTCGCTCGACGGCTGGCCCGCTGATTGCCGAAGAGTACGACTGTGCGCGGGCTACAGCGGCGCAGCTTCGGACCTGGGCGACCTTTCATCCCCTTCGTGCACCGGATGATGGACCGGTTCATCATGGGCTGTCAGTGACGTTGCCGGCCGTTGTTGGCGCTAGTGGCGATCTCGTCCAACGTTCGGTGCAACTGGTGACCTGGCCGTCATGAACACCGCCCGGTCGCCGATCGCCTTCGCCCTAGTCGGCGCGGCGTTCCAGCCGTATCGCGTGGCGCTTGAAGGGCAACCGAGCTCCACACCACAGGATGGTCTGGCCCGGGAAACTGTACTGGTGGCGGATCCTGCCGGGGTCGCGCGTGTTGATCCGCAGAACTTCGATGGTGTGCTCACTCGCTGGCATGGGCCTGGGTATCGCGTCGAGATGGACCGCGTCACCGGGCGACAGAAACTGAACTTGTGTATCAGCGAGACGACGTACTTTGCCTATCGGGCGACTCAGATGCCGTCGGCCGCGCTGGTTAGCCGTACGCGTGGCCTTGCGCGGCTACTGTCGCTCAGTTTGCTGGCCATGGACCGCGAGGAAAGGATCTTGCTGGTGCGTAGGTCCGATTATGTGGTGTATCCGCGCGCCTACGCCGCGACCGTGAGTGGGAACTGTGAGTTGGTTAGTCGAGAGGGCGTCAGCGCTGATGTCGACTCTCATGGCTTCCCTGATGTGATGGCCGCGATAGTGCGGGAGGCTCGAGAAGAGCTCGGCCTGGACCTTTCGTCACCCCAGTCGCACCTTGGCGCACTCGGAATCATCGAGGTCGACACCGAGCTTGAGCGGGGAACTCATGTCCTGATTGCGACGGCGCTCCTTCCGGAGCCCGCCGACGCATTCACTCTGGATCGTGCAGCCCCAGATCCTGTGGAAGGAGCATGGGAAATCTGAGATACAGCGATGGTCATCGACATGCGAGTAGCGACCCAGACGGCATCGGGGGCCCGCGAGTATGTCAACTGGCTCAGGACCGCTCCGGAGCTAGTCCGGCATGCTGCCGGGGGCTGCTACTTGCTCTCATCAGTCGTCAGCAACTGCTTGAGCGACAGGCTGAACGTGCGACGTCGGCTGGACGCACGGCGGTGGATCTGGCCTGGAAGATCAGCGATCTTTCCGAGTGGTTGAACGATCCGCCACCGGAGTCGCCACCGAATGTATCGAACGTCGTCCGTGAACTCCCACTATGGCGGACTAACTTGGCGGAGCGTTCGCCGCCTTCTGATCTTGAGCGGTCCGCGGTCGCTCGCCGAACAGAAAGGTTCGCGTCCGGTGTGGCACTCATCCAGAGCATCAGCCGGCTCAAGTTCAGCGGCTGTAAGTTTTACGCACTGTATCTCACAGAGGCGTCTCACCGGGGCTAGCCGATCGGGCGAATGAATCACCTACGACTCGCGCCTGACTGGTGGCTCCAGACGGCGAGGGATGACATGAGCGACGACTCACGGAGTGCTGGCGTGACTCCCTGCGCTTGGCTGCACAGAGCCGAAATGTTGCTATGAGCCCCTTCTTGCTCCGTCACAGCTCCGTGGGACGTTGACAAACCGTGGTCACCGCTGAACATTGACGACAGAAGAAGCCGCAGGTCAGAGACCTTATTCGCCGACTGGCGCCGAGGCGTCCGCCACGCAGGAAGAGATCTACACCATCTTCGAAGGCACCTCCGAAATCCAGCGCCTCGTCATCGCTCGCGCGATCTCCGGAATGCGCATCCGCTGATGTTTCCGCAGGTCAAAGCCCGATTCCAGGGCCTTCTAGGTACACAGGCCGCCGTCGGGCCCCCCCAAGAGGTGGTGGGGAGCGAACGGCGCCCGCTCATGCGATGACGGCAGCATGTGGGTGTACAACCTGGGCGTGAAACCTGGGTTGCTGCGGCCTAGGTACTCAGCCAACTCCTTGATGTTGACCCCATCCGCGAGGCGACGCTGATACCCGCGAAGTAGTGCCGCAGCGCGTGCATCCCGGCTAGACACATACTGCCGGCCGCCCCGCCGGTCCGTCTTCGGCTCCGCAATCACGCCCGTCCCGTCAGACATCGGCACCGTCCGCTGCGTGTCGTTCTTCGGCAACGCGATCGTCGGGTACTTCGGTGGATGCCCCTCACGAGCACATGGTTGGGGAGGCCGCGGGCGTCGAGGTCTTCCAGTACGGCGAACAGGTGGTCGCGGACGCCGGCGAGCAACGGATCGGTCGGTCTGTTGAAGATCTGTAGCGGTGTCTTGTGGGGCCTGAAGTAGCGGTGGCTGACCAGTTGCTCGACTGCCTCGGTGTCGGTCATGAGTGCCGCCGGTGTGTTGGCGTCCCACAATCCGTAGGTGCGGCGGATGCAGTAGGCGCACCCCAAGCGGACACCCCTGAACATGGTCGAGTGACAGTCCGGACAGCGTCCCGGTGTTCTCGTTGCAGATGGCTGAAACGCGATGCTGCGAGGGCCTGATGAGTGGTGGGAGTGGCCAGTAGGCCTATCCCTTGCCCGCAGCGTTGGGCGTCTGCGATGAGCCGGGCCAGGTGCTGTATGCACGCCCGGTGTCAACTGGTGACTGGGCCGAGACTGCGCTCGATGATGGCGCGTGCATCTTGCGCCACCTGATGGAGCACGGGGACGGGCTTGCGTTGTGCGAGTGCGCTGATGCTGATGGCGCCCGTTGGCTCGCGGGTTGAGTCGAGAAAGATCGGGAACGCCAGGCAGGCGATGCCGAGCTCGCTCTCCTCGTCGTCGACGGTGTAGCCGCGGGCACGGCTTTCGGCCAGTGAGTCGGCCAGTTGGGTGGCGCTGGTCAGGGTTTTCGGCGTGCGCGCGGGCAGCGGGCCGTGCTTGTGGACGAACTCTTCGACAGCGCTGAGGGTCGGCAGGGCATACATCAGCAGGGCTTTGCCGACGCCGGTGCAGTACGCGGGGTTCCGCCCGCCGACTGTCGAGGTCATCTGGATGCCGACACCGCGTGGCGTCACTTTCGCGAGATAGATGACCTCGGTCTTGTCGAGCTCGGCGTAGTGCGTGGTCTCGCCGAAGTGCTCGGCCAGCGTGCGGAGCGCCGGTTCCACGAGCCGGTAGTCCTCGCGTGCCTCCTGGTGGTGGTAGGCGAGACGGACGTACTCGAGTCCGAGATGGTAGCGGTTGTCGGAGTCCTGCCGCGCGAAGCCCGCCCGGCACAGCGCCGTCAATGCGCGGTGCACGCTTGTCTTGGGCGAGTCGAAGTCGTGGGCGAGTTGAGTGAGGGTGATCCCGCGCGGATGCTCGGCGAGGTAGCGGAGCAGGGCGAGGACACGATCGGCCCCCTTCGCGGCCGATAGTGGTCGTTCGCCAGTCTCCATGGCCCGACTGTACTCGGCAGGACCGGAATGTGGGACATCGTTCCGGTTGGGGGAACATCCAGCTTGGCGCTTCTCACGACGGGCGAGCGGGCAGCGGCTCGCGGCGTGAAGCCGGCCGCGTCGGCGCTTGCAACGATCCCGTACCCGTAGAGCTGCCCGGCCCGGCCGATCTCGGATGTCCCGAGGTGGGCGTTGACCGCTGCTGGTATCCGGACCATACTTAGCGACATCCAGAAAGTGGACCATCGTTCCGATAATCGGAACATGTAGGCGATGGGATGACCTGATGGTGAGCCGGCGGATGGCGAGAACGTCGCCAACCTGTCTGGACCCCGTTCTTCTGCTCGGCCTATTACCTACCCATGGTGAGTGAGCCGGTTCGCGATGAAACCGTCCCGCCGAGGTGGGCCGGTGTTATCGGAGCGGTGCTGGGCGTTCTGGCTTCGGGGAATCTCGCCACAACTCATATTACTTGAAAAGGGGCAATCCAAATGAAGGACCGTAGCTCAGTTGCCGGGGCGACGTCCGCTGTAGGCGCGGAGGCGCCCGAGCTGCGCATTCCGAGCGAGCTCGACGACTTCTTGTTCGACTTGCGTGGCTATCTCATTCTGAAGAACGCGGTGGATCAGAAGCTCCTGGCGGAGCTGAACCATGCCTTCGATGAATTCCCTGACGTGGAGGATGGTCAATGGTTTGGAAACGCGCAACGCAGTGGGGATAATGACAGCGAGTACACACTGCATAACTGTGTTGAAGCAGGTGAGCCATTCGAGACGCTTATCGACCACCCATCGTGGATAGAGTACGTTAAACGTTACGCAGGCGGCCTCGACGATTTCATGGGCGGCGTGTTCATCGACGAATGTTTCGCAGCCAAACGTCAGACCGGTGGGTATGCGCGCATTCACAGCGGCGGCTATCAGAGTCCGACCCGTACGGCCTACGCGTATCGGGACGGCGTCTTCCGGTGCGGCCAGGTCAATATCATCCTGGCACTTACCGATATAGGTCCCGAGGATGGACCGACAATGGTCGTTCCGGGGAGTCACAAATCACATTTCCCGTACCCAGGTGCCAGTAGCGACCACATGGCCGATATTGAAGGTGCTGTCCCGGCCTGCCTGGACAAGGGAGATGCTCTGCTGTTCGTCGACTCCATCATGCATGGCAGCGACAGTCGGCGCGCACCTGGCGAGCGCCGGGTCACCATCTATCGCTACGGTCCGGCGTGGGGCGCCACTCGGCACGGCTACGTGTACTCCGACGAACTGCTGGCTCGGCTGACGCCCGCACAACGCGAGATCCTGCAGCCGATCACTCCGCGTAGACCTCCCATGCTCTAGCTCAGTACGGATCAACTGAAAGACGGAGTTCTGGATCAGGCGGCAGGGGACGTGCGCCTGACTGACCATGCTGGGCAGTTCCTGCCGGCGGATCGGCCGGCGCCTGAGCCGCAAAGGAGTACTGATGTTGGTGACCAAGGGAGCGAGGCTGACCTCAACCTCTCGAAGACAGGCGCCACGGGAGACCTGGCGCAGCCCGCAGCACCGTAACGACTGGCGAGTAGCGCTCGTGCTCCTTCTCCCGGCAGCGGTGGGATTCGTATTTTTCGCCGTCTATCCGATGCTCCGCGGCATCTATCTCAGCTTCACCAACTTCCGAATCCTCACGCCGCCCAGCTGGACGGGGCTCGCGAACTACCGCACGTTGCTGTCCGATGCGGTGTTTTGGAGCTCGCTCCGTGTGACGGTCTACTTCGTTGTCCTATCGGTGGGCATCGGGATTCTGATCTCGCTGGTCACTGCGGTCATTTTGCACAGGCTGACCAGGTCGACAGTCATCCGGGGACTGGTGATCCTTCCGTTTCTGATCTCCGGCGTCGTGGCGGCGCTGGTGTGGCAGTGGATGCTGGATCCTGAGCTCGGTGTGGTGAACATCGCGCTCAAGGCCCTGACGGGTCACTCGGTCCTGTTCCTGGGTTCGTCGACCTGGGTGATTCCGTCGATCGCCTTAATCAGTGTCTGGAAATCGATGGGATATAACGCAATCCTCATCTTCGCGGGGCTGCAGACGATCCCCGGCGAGATCTACGAGGCGGCGCGGATCGATGGTGCGGGAGAAATCCGGATGTTCACGAAGCTCACCGTTCCGTTGCTCCGCCCGATCATGGCGATGGTCGTCATCCTGACGGTGATCGGAGCATTCCAGGTCTTCGACATTGTTGCGGTCACGACGAAAGGAGGTCCCGCGAATGCCTCGAACGTGCTGCCCTTGTACGTCTACACCACCGGATTCAGCGAGTTCAACTTCGGCTATGCGGTGACTATGTCGATGGCACTCTTCGCGATGCTGCTGGCAATCACCTTCCTGCAGATGCGCATGATGCGCGCCAACCAGAGCGATTTACAGTAGGGAGCCCCATGACGCGCACCGCCGTCCGTCACCGGCCCGGCGCCCGGCGACCGAATCCGGGAGCCCGCGAGGCCCGCCTCTCGCCCGGAAGGACGCTCGCCTGGACGTATCTGACCGTTTTCCTGCTGGTCACGGTCTTCCCGTTCTACTGGATCCTGCGCACCGCGCTCTCGAACAACTATGGGCTGGTCGCGCACCCGGCCTCGATCCTGCCTGTCGGTCTGACCGTCGGCGCGTTCGAACGAGTCCTCGGGCTCGCTACCCCGCAGCAGGCCATTGCCGAGGGCGGGTCAGGAGCCTCGATCGACCTCGCGCTGTACCTGCGGAACTCCCTCATTTACGCGACCGCGCTGACGTGCCTCGTCGTATTCTGTTCGCTGCTTGCCGCCTACGCATTCGCGCGGCTGCACTGGCCCGGCCGGAACCTGGTGTTCTCGCTCTTCCTCAGCGCCCTCATGGTGCCAGGCATCATGACGCTGCTCCCGAACTTCGTCCTGATCCATGACCTCCGGCTGATCAACACTTTTCCCGGCCTCATCCTGCCCGGCGCGCTCTTCTCCGCGTTCGGCATCTTCTTCCTGCGGCAGTTCATGCTCGGCCTGAGCGGCGAGATCGAGCAGGCGGCCCAGATCGACGGACTCGGCCCGGTCAGAATGCTCTTCCGGATGACGATCCCGATGATGGCCGGTCCGCTGACAACTCTCTCGCTGCTCACCTTCATCAACGCCTGGAGCGACTACTTCTGGCCCCTGATGATCGCCAACGACCCGAGCGTACGACCGCTGACGGTGGCCCTCGGCGTATTTCAGCAAGCTTCACCCCAAACCCAACCGGATTTCGCCGGCCTGATGGCGGCAGCACTCGTTGCGGCTATCCCCATGCTCCTGCTGTTCGTCCTGTTCGGGAAACGCATCGTCAATTCAATTGGATTTACGGGAATCAGGTAGCCGGCTGCGCTGGTCACCCCAGGTCCTGTCGTGACGGCAGGGACTGGGTGACCTATGCCATGCGGACACACCGTAATCGCCAGAAATGGCATGGAGGCGAGTTTCTATGAAAATCACGAGAACCGGACTGATTGTCGCCACGGTGGCGATGCTCGCTGCCGCGATGGGATGCTCGAGCGGCAGTGGCGGTCAATCGGGAGCGGTGACCGTCAACTGGTGGACGTGGGACCCCAACCAGGCGGTCGCCTACCAGCAGTGTATTCCCGATTTCGAGAAGGCAAATCCCGGGATCACGGTCCATGTCTCCCAGTACGGTGTCAGTGACTACTTCACGAAGTTGACCGCAGGGTTCGTCGCCGGGGATGCTCCCGACGCCTTCATGAATGCAGTGGACTACCTCCAGCCGTACGTGAGCCAGCACCAGTTGATGCCACTGGACAAGTTCATCGGTGACGACCACTTCAACCTGGGGCAGTACTCGATCGGTGCGAGCGCCTGGGAGTACACCGACGGCAAGCGGTACGCGCTCCCGATGGACTGGGCCACGACCGTTCTCTACTACAACAAGGGTCTTCTCGCCAAGGCAGGTTACACACCCGCCGACGTCGACAGGCTCAGCTGGAATCCGCAGGATGGCGGGTCCCTGTGGCACATGATCAAGCACGTCACCGTCGACAAGAACGGGACTCGCGGAGACGAGCCCGGCTTCGATCCCGGCAAGCTCGCCCGCTACGGGATCGGCAACCTGGAGACGACGGGCAACCCCATCGGGCAGAACGCGTGGGGGATGCTCTTGGCAGCCGACAACATCAACATTCCGAACAAGAGCAACTGGGCTACCGAGTTCGGCTACGCTGCCCCGCAGGTAGCGCAGTCGGTCCAGCTCATCCGGTCGCTGACCAACGACGGGTATTCGCCGCAGCTCAACCAATTCTCGACAGCCGCAGCCCAGCAGCTCGCGTCCGGCGCTGTCACTATGTACCTCGGCGGCACGTGGGAGGTCAACACGTTCCTGTCCCTGCCGGGAGTCAAGGTCGGAATCGCTCCGATGCCGGCCGGCTCGGACGGTGTCCGTCGGCTGATGGCGAACTCGAACGGGAACAATATGTGGGCCGGCACCAAGTATCCTGAGCAAACCTGGAAGTGGATGTCCTACCAGGAGAGCCTGGCGTGTCAGACCAAGGCATCGACGTACAACTCGTCCTTTCTGCCATCCATCGGCGCAGCCAGTGCCGCGCTGATAAAGAGCGAGGCGGCGAAGGGCCACGACCTGTCCGTCTTCGCAGACTACGTGAAGAACCACGAACTGTTCCCGAGCCCGGTCTACAACAACGGCTCGGCCATTACGAACTACGTCGTTCCGCAGTTCGAAGCCTATTTCACGAACAAGGCGGACAATGGCATCTTTGCCACCATGCAGGAGAAGGTGAAGACGCTACTTGCGCAGAAATAGGGCGTCCAGGCAGTGGGAGGTGATGGACGAATGTCCCGGGTCGCAATTCCGGTGTTGCGCCGGCTGGTTTCGGGGATGAGCGCGCTTCACCGGCCGCGGCCAGGATCAGTTCCACGTCGTCAATGCAGCAGGTCAGCGCCGGCCTGAACGCCCCTGACGGCGGAGGCTGCGACCGGGCGTCCCGAGCATCACGTTGAACATGGAAGGATCGTCATGAACGTTGCCCGTTCCGCCGTCGTCACCGGTGGCATGAGCGGCATCGGTGCCGCGGCTGCCGCCCGGTTGGCCGAGGATGGGGTCACAGTCGTGACCCTCGACGTGGCCGACGGCGCCGACCTCCAGGTGGACGTCACCGACCCCGACGGGGTGCGCGCCGCCGTCGCACAGGTCGGACCGGTGGACATCCTCGTCAACTGCGCCGGCATCGTCGGTCCGGCCCTGCCGCTCTGGGAGATTCCGCTCGACGACTGGGAGCGGACCTTCGCCGTCAATGTCCGCGGCACCTTCAACACCTGCCAGGCCTTCGTCCCAAGCATGCGGGGGCGTGGCTGGGGACGCATCGTCAACATCGCCAGCATGGCAGGCAAGGACGGCAACCCCAATATGTCGCCGTACTCGGCGTCGAAGGCGGCCGTCATCGCGCTGTCCAAGTCGCTCGGTAAGGAGCTGGCTACCAGCGGCGTCCTGGTGAATGTGATCGCTCCCGCAGTGATCGAAACGCCGATGAACGCTGCGACCGGGCCAGAAGCGCTCGCCCACATCACCAGCCTCATCCCGATGAAGCGCCTCGGCCACCCCGACGAGGTCGCCGAGCTCATCGCCTGGCTGGCCTCGGACAAGCTGACCTTCTCCACCGGCGCGGTGTACGACATCAGCGGCGGGCGGGCAACCTACTGACCACGGCTCACGAGCAATGCCAGTTCGGCGCCGCGGGCATCCCGCGTGTCGGCCGGCCCTTTTCGTGCGCGGTGTGGCTCGGTGATCGCAGTCGGCTGGCCGAGCGACCAGGCGTATCTCGGCACCGACGGGTCCAGTTCCTGGGGTGACCACGTCGTCAACAACGTCAACAACGTCACCGTGGATGCTGGACGCGCCGCGCTCCGGCGGCGGCCGTAGCAACGGATCAGCCTCGTAACCAACACTGAGCCGAGGCACCACAGCTCAGCCGGGCGCCTCGACGCACACCTTCAGCCGGCGTTGCCGACTGCGTCGATCAGGCGGCGTCGCCGACGTTGTCGAAGAAGGTCTTGCCTGCTTGGCGGTACGTCGCTACCTGGGTGTCCAGCTGCGCCCGGGTGAGAGCGCGGTTCTCGGCGTAGTAGACGTAGTCGACTGCGCTTGGTACTTGCTGGTGGTCGAGCCGCCGTGGCCCGCCGCATGGCCGGGGGGCGTCCTGATGGGGCGAATTGGAGCGGGCGTTTCGTCCCGTGAGGTCTAGGAACGTGTCGCGAGGCGCCCTATGCTGCTGAGAATCAGAGAGGCGGCGATGCCGATGATGCCCAGTTCCGTGGCGCTCGGCGTTCCTGGTGTCCAGATCGCTCCCGGAGACCACATCTGCGCGTTCTACCCGAGCCTGGCCGACCGGGACGAGATCTTGATGCCGTATCTCCGGGAAGGCCTGAAGGCCGGCGACAAATGCGTCTGTGTGGTGGACGCGTCCGATCCCGAGCAAATCCTTGCCGAGCTCGGAGCGGATATTGACGTCGGCCCGTGTCTCGGGCGCCACCAGCTCGAGATGCAGCGCTCGGACGAGACCTATCTGCGGGACGGGTCGTTCTCGACCGAGGGCATGCTGGAGTTCTGGAACCGGTCGGTCGGTGGGGCGAGCGCCGCCGGGTTCGGTTTCACCCGCGCGGTGGGCGAGATGACGTGGGCGTTGCGGCAGATGCCCGGCGTCGAGGAGCTGGTCGGATACGAGGCACGGCTGAACCGGTTCCTGCCGCGCTATCCGCAGGTGATCTTGTGTCTGTACGAGCTCGACCAGTTCAGCGGCGAGGTGCTGGTCGACGTGCTGAAGACGCACCCGAAGGTCCTTCTCGGCGGGATGGTGCTCGACAACCCGTATTACCTCGAGCCGGACGAGTTCCTGGCGACCCGGTCATGACCGTGCCGGTCGTGTCCGTTGCCGCCGCGGGCGTGGATGCCGGGCTTCGTGACCAGCTGTCCAACCTGCAGGGTCTGCTGATGCTCTCGATGCTCATGACCGAGAGCGGCGACGAGGACAAGATCGTCCAGCTGGCGGGCTCGTCGGTGCCGTCGTTCGGTTGTTGCCGGTTGGTCGGCGTGTACATCGCCGATCGGGGGTGGGCGGCCGCCACCAGGGCGATCGCCGGACCGACGATGCGGGCCGAGCTGGAGCGGCAGCTCGGCGCGTTGGGCCGCAACGGTGGTGCGGTCGAGGTCCCTGGAGAGAACTGGGCGTGGGCGTTGCCGATGCGAGGTGTGGCGGGCCATGTCGGCTTCTTCGTCACGGCGGCCGCGGTCGAGCCGTCGGCTCATACCCAGTTCCTCTGCCGGGTGCTCGCGCAGCAGACCGGTGTGGCGCTGGCCAACGCGCGGCTGCACACGAAGGAGCGGGCCACCGCCGAGGAGCTCCGGGGCGCGAACACGGCACTTGCCGCGACGGTCCGGGCCCTCGAACAGACCACCCAGATCCACGATCGATTCACCCGCGTCGCGATGGCCGGAGAGGGACAGGAAGGGATCGCCCGGGCGGTGCACGAGCTCACCGGTTTTCCGGTCGCGGTCGAGGACCGGTACGGGAACCTCCGTGCCTGGGCCGGACCGAACCGGCCGGAGCCGTACCCGAAAGATCCGCGCGCCCGCCGTGAACAGATGCTGCGGCGCGCGCTCCGCGAACGTGGGCCGGTGCGGGAAGGCGGCCGGCTGGTGGCGATCGCCAGTCCGGGCCCCGACGTGCTCGGCGTGCTGGCGTTGGTGGATCCTGCCGGCGCCGCGGGGGATCAGGAGCAGATCGCGATCGAGCACGGCGCGACCGTCCTGGCCATGGAGCTCGCCCGGCTCCGCAGCCTGGCCGAGGCCGAGCTGCGCGTCCGCCGGGACCTGGTCGAGGAGTTGCTGGCCGGTACGGACGAGGAGAGTGCGCTCGGCCGGGCACAGGCCTTGGGGTACGACCTGGAACGGCGGCATCGAGTGGTCGTGGTGGAAGGTCGCGGCCGCACCCAGCACGCCGACACGTTCTTCCACGCGGTACGGCGCGCGGCCCGCGAGACGCACGTCGGGTCGTTGCTGGTGGCCCGCAGCGGCGCGGTGGTCGTGCTCTCGGACGCGGACGTGCCGTGGGAGAAGTTCCGGGCGGCGATACTGACCGAGTTGGGCGGCGGCCGGTGCCGGGTCGGCGTCGGCGGTTGGTGCGAGCAGCCCCGCGACTTCCCACGCTCGTACCGCGAGGCCCAGCTCACGCTGAAGATGCAGCGCAGCGCCGGCGGGGCCGACCGGGCCACCTGCTACGAGGACCTGGGCGTTTTCCGCATCCTGTGCGAGGTGGAGGATCCGGCCACCATCGAACGCTTCGTCAACCAGTGGCTGGGCAAGCTTCTCGAGTACGACGCGCGCAAGCGGTCGGAGCTGGTGGACACGTTGTGCCGGTACCTGGAGTGCGGCGGCAACTACGACGCGACCGCGGCTGCGCTGTCGGTGCATCGCAGTACGCTCAAGTACCGGCTGCAACGGATCCGGGAGATCTCCGGACACGACCTGACCAACCCGGGCACCAGCTTCAATCTCCAGCTGGCCACCCGATCCTGGCAGACCTTGCGCAGCCTGCGGGCCTGAAGCCGGCGCCCGGAGATTCAGCAGCTGGAAAAGTCAACAGCCGGAAAGTCAGCGGCCGTAACGCTCCCAGTGGGCGGCGAAGAGCTCGTCTTCGCCGACCGGGTGCGGGGTGATCGGCCGGGAGACCCAGGTCAGGTTGACGAAATGGCGGGCGTTGACGTTCTCGGTGGTGATGTTCCCGCCCCAGGTGCCGCAGCTCAGGCTGAGGGTGAACGGCAGGCCGTTGCGGGGGCTGCCGGCGCCTTCGTTGAGGTTCTGGTTGACCAGCACCCGTGCCGTTCTGGTGCCATCGGCAAGCGCTTCGACGTGCTCGTCGCGCGCGGTGTGGATTCCACAGGTGTGCCCGAGGCCTTGGTAACCGGTGATCGCGTTGACCAGGTCCACGGCGGCCTGGATGCCGCCGCCGTACCGGTACGCCGCGAGGACCACCGACAACTTCTCGCCGGAGAACGGATGCTCAGGGCCGGTGCCGTCCTCCTCGACGATCAGGAACGTCCGGTCGGCCGGGATGGTGAAGCCGGCCAGCTCGGCGATCCGCGGGGCGGGCTTGGCGATCACATCGACCGCGGGAATGTGCCCGCGGTCCGGCCACATGCACTGCTGCAGGGCGGCCTTCTCGTCGGCGCTGCACAGATAGCCGCCGGCATCGACGAGTCGCGCGAGCAGGTCGTCGTACACGCTGTCCTCGATGACGAGCGCGTTGTCGGCGAGGCAGCTCGTGGCGTGGTCGAAGGTCTTGGCCATCGTGATGTCCGCCGCGGCGGCGGCCAGATCCGCGGTCTCGTCCACGACATGTACCGCGTTCCCGACGCCGACGCCGTACGCCGGGGTGCCCGAGCTGTAGGCGGCCTTCACCATGGCGGCACCGCCGGTCGCGACGATCAGGTCCGCGCGCCGCATCAGCTCCTGGGTCTTGGCGATCGATGGAGCGGGCAGCATCTGGACGAGGTCCGGCGGGGCACCGACCTGTTCGCACGCCTCACGCATGTACTCGACCACGGCCGCGGTCGTCTCGGTCGTGCGCGGATGCGGCGCGACGACGATCGCGTTGCGTCCCTTCAAGGCCAGTAGGGCCTTGACCGGTGGCGTCGCGTCAGGGCCAGTGGTCGGGATCAAAGAGGCGACCACGCCGACGGGCTTGGCGATCTTGACCAGGCCACGCGCGGGGTCCTGCTCGACCACGCCCACCGTCCGCAGGTCGCGCATGTCGGCGAGTACTCCAAGGACGCGCTTGTTGATCTTGGTGACCTTGTCCGCGTAGTTGCCGAAGCCGCCCTCGTCGACGGCGAGCTTGGCCAGGGACTCGGCCCGGTCCGGGCGGGCGACGGCCCAGGCGACCGCCGTGCACAACTCGTCGACCCGTTCCTGGGTGTAATCCGCGATCGCCGCCTGCGCCGCCTGGGCGCGGGCCACGACCTGCCCGACCTCGTGCTGGATCGCCTCAGATTTCGCCGTGTCTGTCATGGCCCCACCATGCCCGCGGACGAGCACGAGCGACTCGGCATGCGAGGACGAATCCGGCCGCGGACGTCGTCCGGCCGGGACGGCGGGCGGCGCTGTCCCGGGAGGGCGGGAGGTGGGCGGTAGTTCGGCTTGCGGGGACATACCGGCCGCGGGCCGGGGTCTCGCAAGCTTGCGACGAAACCAGCTTGCGAGGAGGACGTGATGGACCTGCGCGACACAGTGCTGACGATGGGCGAATGGGAACGGCTGATCCACCGGGCCGAGACCGGCGAGATCACCGAGCCGCTGGAGAATGTCGACCGCGACGACCCCACGCCGTACGACGCGATCTTCGTCGGCGGGGGTGCCGGTGGACGGTTCGGCTCCGCCTACCTGCAGGCCCGCGGCGGCCGCCAGTTGGTGATCGACAAGTGGCCGTTCCTCGGCGGGTCCTGCCCGCACCAGGCGTGCGTGCCGCACCACCTGTTCTCCGAGGCCGCCCGGGAGATGGACTACATGCGGTGGAACTCGGGAACGCTGTGGTTCGGCGAGTTCGACGAGAAGCGGGCGTCGATCCGGGAGTTGGTCGAGCTGTTCAAGGCCGGCCGCAACAACCCGCACGCATTCATGAACTGGCAGAGCAAGGAGCAGCTGGGGATGGAGTACATCCTCAACGCTCCGGCAACCGTGATCGACGCGCACACGGTGGAGGTCGCCGGCCGGCGCTTCACCGCAAGCAATCTCGTCCTGGGTACGGGCGCGAGCACCTATGTCCCGGAGGTCCCCGGCATCGACAAGCCGGGAGTCTTCGACTTCGCCACGCTGATCGAGGAGCTCGACTACGAGCCTTCGCGCTGCGTCATCATCGGCGGCTCGAAGATCGCCCTCGAGTACGGCTCGTTCTTCCAGGCGGCCGGGTGCCAGACCACGATCGTGTCGCGCAGTCCGTTGATGCGGACGGCGAGCCTGCACCACGTCGACGAGGACGTGCGGACGTATGTGCTGGACGGGATGCGCAAGCGCGGGATGGAGCTGCTCGAGGGCGCCGAGCCGCTGGAGGTGGTCGGCAACGGCAAGGTCACCGGCGTCCGGGTCCGGCTCGCCGACGGCAGCGAGCGCACGCTCGACACGGACTTCGTCTTCATCGGCACCGGTGAGCGTCCCGACACCAGGCCGTACGTCGACGCGCTCGGAGTCGACGTCGACGACCGCGGCTTCATCACGGTCGACCGCCGGATGCAGACCTCGGTGCCCGGCGTGTACGCGATCGGCGATCTGATCGGCGCGCCGATGGAGATGTTCAAGGCGCGCAAGTGCGGGATGACGGCGGCGCGCAATATCATGGGCGAGCCCTACGAGTTCGACTTCTCGGAGTACCCGGACTTCCTGCACACGACGTACGAGGTGACCTGGGTCGGGCTGACCGAGGCCGAGGCACGGGAGCAGTACGACGACGTCGTGGTGATCCAGATGCCGCCGAAGGGCCTGCGCGACGACGAGCTCGCGCTGCCGTGCGCCGAGGGTTCGATGCTGTACGCGTTCACCCGGCCGGAGCTCACCGGCATGCAGAAGTGCGTGTACGACGGCCGGTCCCGGCGGCTGCTCGGCGCGCATCACGTCGGCTTCGGCGCCAAGGACGCATTCCAGTACCTCGACCACCTGCTCCGGAAGGGGATCACGATCGACGAGATGGGTGACATGAACGAGTTGTTCCTGAACCCCGACCACTTCATCCAGCTCTCGCGGCTGCGGGCCGGCAAGAAGGACCTCGTCGATCTCTGAGCCGCGTACCTCAGCGCGGCTCGGCGACCACCACTCGTCGAGCCTCGCTGATCAGATCTTGGACGGACTGTGAGGTGCGGTGGCGCTGGATGTCGCGCCACCGCGCCGCTGCGTCGGCCCTGGTGACGAGGGTGTCGGCGTGCTCGCGCACCTGGGCCGGTCCGCTGCCACCCGGCGCGGTCCGGCCGGCAACGATGAGAGCGGGGTCGAGAGCGGCGTCGAGAGAGTCCGGCTCGAGCGACACCGGGTGACCGAGTACGCCGGTTGCCGCGTCGGCGAGATCGGTCGAGGTGACGGTCGTGCGACCGGCGTCGATCGCGGTCGCCACCGCGCGGCCGACGACTCTGTACGCCGACCGGTAGTCGAGACCCGCGCGGAGGACGAGTTCTTCGGCAAGGTCGGCGGCGAAGGTGAAGTGCGTTCCGGCCGCGGACGTCAAAGCGTCGCGGTCCACGATCAAGGTCCGGGCCACCTCGGCGCCCAGGGCGACGATCCGGCGGGACAGGTCGAGCGCGGCCGCAACTTCGCCGTACGCGTGCAGCCAGTTGTCGGTGCGCGCCGAAGGGGTGCGCTGGGTGACAAGCAGGCCCGTCGCCCGGCCGACGAGGGTGCCGGCCCCGGCGCGAATGACGGCCAGCGCGTAGGGGTTGCGTTTCTGCGGCATCAGCACCGAGGCCCGGCACAGGGAGGCGTCCAAGGTGACGTAGCCGAAGCCGGGGCTGGCGAAGATCTCCAGGTCTTCGGCCAGCCGATCGACCGTGGTCGCGGCCTGGCTGGCGGCGACCACGGCGTCCGCGAGCCCGTCGACGGCCCACATGATGTCGCGGGTGTGGGCTCCCACGGCCCCGAACCCGAGGCGTTCGGCGAGGCGGGAACGATCCATCGGCACCCGGCTGCCGCCGACCCCGCCCGCACCCGCGGGGGAGCGGTCCGCCCACTGGTAGGCCTGTTCAAGCCTGCCGAGCTGACGGACGGCCTCCTCACCGAAGCTACCGAGATAGTGGCCGAAGGTGGATGGCTGGGCGGGCTGGAGGTACGTCGTGTCCGCCCACAGCGTGTCCGCATGCTCCAAGGCCTGTTGGGCAATCGCGTCGGCAAAGAGGCTGACCGCTTGGTGGAGGTCGAGGATGCGGTCGCGGAGCCCGAGGCGGAACGCTATCCGTCCGGCTTCGCGTCGAGTCCGGCCCGTGTGCAGCCAACCGGCGACACTGCCGATCCGGCGGTCCAGTTCCCGCTCGCGACTGTTGTACGCATCGCCGTAGCGAGCGTCGTACGGGAACTCCTCGGCCGGGATCTCCAGCAGGTCGAGCACTGCGCCGAGCAGGACGCGCGCCTCAGCCGTCGGAATGACCGCGGTCTCGTGGAGTTCGAGCACGTGGGCCAGATCGGCCAGGGCGAGGCCATGGTGGAGAAGCGGCGCATCTGCGGTCTCGAGTGCATAACCGGCCTCGATCAGCTCCGGCGCCGGACCGCTGGTGATGCGCGCCTCCGCTCCCAGGTATCCCTCCGGGACAGGGCGCTTCACAGCGGCGCCTTCGCGCCGGCGAAGAGCGTCGGCGCCCCGCCGCTGACCAGAAACACCACGGGCCCTTCGATGCTGGCCGACCTGGCCGCATCCACCAAAGCAGCCATCGCCTTCGCGCCGAAGACCGGGTCGAGGAACACGCCTTCGGTGCGGGCGACCAATCTGGTCGCGGCGTCACCGGCCGGCGAAGGCAGCCCGTAGCCCGGTCCCAGGTATCCGTCGAGCACGGTCACCTGGTCGGCGTGCGGCAGCTCGAGCAGGTCCGCGACTCCGCGGGCGAGGGCGGTGATGCGGTCGGCACATTCCGCAACTGGACGGCTCACGCTCACTCCGACAACGTCGTACGACGTCTGCAACCACCGTGATCCGGCGACGAGACCGGCCTGGGTTCCGCACGAGCCCGTCGCCAGCCACAACCGGGTCGGACCGAGGTCGGCCGCCATCAGCTGGCCGGCCAGTTCCAGGCTCGCTCGGACGTAGCCGGCGCACCCGAGTGGTGTCGCACCTCCACGCGGTACGACGTAGGGCCGGTGGCCGTCCGCGATCAGGGCCGCACCGAGCTTGTCGATCGCGCCGTCAACGGAGGCGCGATCGAGTTCGCCCGTATAGCGGATCTCGGCCCCGGTCAGGGTGCTCAGCAAGAGGTTGCCGGAGGCATGGACCGGTTGGCCGTAGAAGACCAGGTACGGCGACAGCCCGCAGCGGCGGGCGGCGAGCGCCGCGAGCATCGCCCAGTTCGACTGAGGTCCGGCGCCGGTGACGAAGGAGTCACAGCCCTGGGCGATGGCGTCACCGAGCAAGTACTCGAGGCCGCGGACCTTGTTTCCTCCGAGTCCCTGTCCGGTCAGGTCGTCCCGCTTGAACCACACCTCGACGCCGAGCTCTGCCGAGAGCCGTGGTGCGGGCACGAGCGGCGTCGATCCGAGCACCAACGGCACCCGGGGCAACGACCGGAGACGGCCCATCAGAAGATCTCGCCTGCGCTGGAGGCGACCACTCGGTCCACGAAAACAGGTGCAGCCCCGAGTGCGGCATGTACGTCGAGGCATCGGTCGATCTGTTCGGGCCTGAGCTGCGCGGTGATTCTTGGCTCCGCGAGCAGCGCGGTCCGCAGATCGACGCCACGATCCAGGCCGGCCAACGTGGCTTCGTACACCAGTTTGTGTGCCCTGTGCTTGCCGATACTGTCGGCGAGTGCGTGCATGACCGGTTCGGACAGTATGTAGCCGCCTTGAGCGTGAAGGTTCGCGAGCATCCGCTCAGCGTCGACCTCCAGCCCCTCGAGCAGTCGGCACCCGAAGGCGAGAGCGGCTCCGGTGAGTAGACACGCCTCGGGCAGCACGATCCATTCGGCCTTCCACGACCGACCGTCCCGTTCGTGCTCGTGGACCATACTCTCGACCGCCACGCTCGAATCGGCGCGGACCAGACGGGCCAAGGTGACCAGGTGCTCGGACAGTTCGGGATTGCGCTTGTGCGGCATGGTGATGCTGCCGACCTGGCCGGGCGCGAACGGCTCGCCGAGCTCGCCGAGCTCCGGACGCTGAAGCTCATAGATCTCCTGGCCGATCTTGCCCAACGTCGCCGTGACCAGGGCGAGCAGGCTCGCGAACTCGGCAATTGCGTCCCGGGCAGTGATCCACGGGATGTCCGGCACGCCGAGTCCCAGCCGTGCTGCGAACCTGTCCAGGAGCGGCAGCGCCTGGACGCCCCAGAACTCCATGGTTCCCAGGGCGCCGCCAAGCTGAACGAGTTCGCGCCGCGCGCGACCCTCGGCGATCCGGTGCCGGTGGCGACGCAGCTCCGCCGCCCAGACCGCTGCCTTGAACCCGAAGGTGATCGGCAGCCCAGGTTGACCATGGGTGCGTCCGCACATGACAGTGTCGCGATGCCTCCGGGCGAGGTCGAGCGCCGCCGTCTCCGCTCGCGCCAGGTCGCGATCCAGTACGTCGGCGACCTGCCGCATCACCAGCGCGGTCCAGGTGTCCGACAGGTCCTGCACCGTCGCGCCGTAGTACACCCACTCCCGCGCATCGTCCGGGAGAATTTGCTGGAGGCAACGAATCAGCCCGAGGGTGGAATGACCCGTCGCCCGGGTCTGCTCCGCGACCTGGGCGAGGTCCAGCAGCCCCACGTCGGCGTACTTCCGGATCGACCGCGCGGCGTCGGCCGGGACCAGGCCGAGCTCCGCCTGCGCCTCTGCCAAGGCGGCCAGGATGCCCAGCCAGGCCTGCGTCCGCCCCTCGTCGTCCAGCAGCCGGTGCAGTTCCGGCGTACTCCAGAGGTGGCCGTACACGACGGAGTCGACAAGGTGCGCGCTCATCTAGGTCACCGCCACCGCGTCGAATCGGCCGACGCCGGTCAAACTGCGGAGCGCCACCCGGACCTCGTCAAGGTTGGAACCCCACGGGACGACGGCGGTCCGGCCGTCGACCTCGAGCCCGCGTTCGAGCAGACAACACTTGGCCAGCGTCAGCTCGTCCTCCGCGGCTCGCCGGCGCGGGCAGATATCCGCGCGTGGTGGCTCGTCGCCGTAGAAGTGCCGGTGGAACTGTAGCGACCGCTCGCACCCGATCATCAGCCAGTCCTGCCGCTCGGCCGGACGCGTGTCCAGGAACGTGACGTCGCCGCCCAGGTCGACGCCGGACCCACGGCAAGGCAGCAGGTACTGCGACGCCGGGTTGGCCGCGGCGAGGGCGCGGATGTCGACCGCATCGAGGACGAGCTCGATCGGCGGCAGATCCTCGTCGAACGCGATCACCTGCTCGGCCATCGCGAACAGCTTCGGCGGCTCCGGCGGCACCACCTCGGTGACCCGGATCCGCACCGGCGTTGGTTCCCAGATGAAGTTGATGTGTTCGAAGCGCCCCTGCACCACGTACGCACGAGCTCCGTCCCGCCGGTGCGCAAGCGCCGTCCGGGCCAGAGCGGTGGCGTTGCCGACATCGGTCTCCGGCGCGTGGAGGGAGACCACCTGCTCCGGCCCGGCCAGCACCCGGGCCTCGACGACCGGGGAGAAGAGGGGATCGGTCGACGCCTTGCGTACGGCGACCACCGCGGTCTCGGCCCGGTTGCGCAGGACGAGAAAGTCGGTACGGCGATAGACCTCTCGGCCGAGCAGGTACGGCACCAGTTCGAGTTCGGTGAGCGGTACGTCGACCTCCTGCACCGACAGTCCCCGGTACGGCCTCGTAATGGTGTTCGGCGCGGGCTCCGGAATCACGGCAGTGCCGCCGCACGCACCACCGCCGTGTCGGCACGCAGGCCGAGACGGAGGGTCTCCAATGGCAGCACTTCGTCGAGCGGTATGTTGCCCAGATTCACGTCGGGCCCGAGGTGATGGATCAGCCAGCTTTGCTGCGCCTTGCGTGGTGCTTCGAAGATGACCCGGTCCACCGGGAGCCGCGCGGCGATGGCGTCGACGAGCTCGACGCGCACGCTGCCGTCGTCGTGGTACATCCCGACCGTGCCACTCTCGCGGCCTTCGGAGATCACCCAGGCGGCCCCGGCCTCGAGGTCGGTCGCCATCTCGGACAGCCACTGCTCGGTGACGACAGGCGCGTGGCCGTCTTTGGCTCCGGTCTCCGCGAACACGACGAAGTCAGCGGACAGCGACCGGATCAGCTCGGCCTTGCGGGCCGGCGTGATCGCTTGCAGCCCGTCCGAGACCTCGATCGCATGGATCCCGACGCCGGCCGCCCAGCGGCGGAGCTCGTCGACCCGGCCCTGCGCCTCGCAGACCTCGAGGAACGTCCCGCCGAGCGACAGGGTCACTCCGGCCGCCGTGCACAACGCTGCCCGTTGCTTGATGGTCGGGTCGACGTACGCGATGCCCCAGCCGATCTTGAGTACGTCGACGAAGTCGGCCGCCTGATCGAGGAGGGCCTCGAGTGCGGCGGTGGTGATGCCCTTGTCGAGGACATGACTGAGCCCGCGGCTGCGCGGTTTGCGATCACGCTCGGGCAGTTCGAGGAAGTCCGGACGATCCCACACGGCCATACCTCCCATCCGTCCAGTTGTTCGCTGTGGGCTCGAAGCTATGTCGCGGCATCGGCGTCGTCTGTGTCCCGGCCGGACGAAGTCGGTCGGATCCTTCGCCCCACTGGGCCATGGGGCGGACAGCTCGCCGGTAC
Organism: Kribbella sp.; assembly: GCF_035655035.1. Taxonomy (GTDB): domain Bacteria; phylum Actinomycetota; class Actinomycetes; order Propionibacteriales; family Kribbellaceae; genus Kribbella. The sequence goes on from NZ_DASRVN010000670.1 coordinate 33,824, forward strand.
CTAGCGTTCGAGCCAGTCAGGCCAAGCAGGGAGGTGTGCGATGAGCCAACGACTGGTAGTAGTCGGCGGCGGTGCGGCCGGGATGTCCGCCGCGTCGGCCGCCCGCCGAGTCGACCCGGACCTCGAGATCGTGGTGCTCGAGGGCGGCAGTCATTCGGCGTACGGACTCTGCGGCCTGCCCTACTTCCTGAGCGGTGTGGTGGCCCGGGCCGACTCGCTGGTGTCGTATCCGCCGTCGTTCTTCCAGGAACAGCGCCGCATCGACCTGCGTCTGCGGGCCAGGGCGACGCGCGTCGATCCAGAGCGGCATCTGATCCAGTACCGCCAGGACGGCCACGAGCACCGCCTCGGGTACCACCGCCTGATCGTTGCCGCGGGTGGCAGGCCGTCGCTGCCTCCGATTCCCGGCATCGACAACGACCACGTGTTCACCGTTCGGACCCTCGAGGACGCGATCAGTCTGCGCAGTCTGCTGGACGCGGGTCATGTCGGCCGGGCGCTCGTCATCGGCGCCGGCTACATCGGCCTGGAGCTGGCGGAGGCGCTGGTCGAGCGCGGTGTGGTCGTCACGCTGGCCGAAGCGCTGCCGCGCGTGATGCTGAACCTCGATCCGCCGATCGCCGCGCTGGTGGAGCAGGAGGTACGGCGGCATGCGGTGGATCTCAAGCTCGGTGCTCGTGTCGAAGGGATCCGCAGTACCGATGACGGGCTGGAGGCATCGGTCGACGGAGTCCCGGTCGCCGTCGACATCGTGGTGGTCGCGGCCGGAGTTCGACCGACCGGAGATCTTGCCGCTGCCGCGGGCGCCATGACCAGCACGAACGGCGCCGTGCTGGTGGACGACCGGATGTGTACGTCGCTTCCGGACGTGCTGGCAGCTGGTGACTGCATCGCGCCGTACCACCGTGTCCTCGGGCGGCCCGCGTTCGTGCCGCTGGGACCTGCGGCCAACAAGACCGGGCGGGTCGCCGGCACGGTCGCCGCGGGTGGCGAGGCGCGCTTCGCCGGCGTCGTCGGGACCGCAGTGGTCAAGGTGTTCGATCTCGCGGTCACCAGGACCGGTCTGACCCTGGCGGAGGCCGAGGCCGAGGGGCTGCCGGCGCTCGCCACCGATGCACTCGGCCGATCCCGCGCGAAGTACTACCCGGGCACCGAAGACGTGAGTGTCCGGCTGGTGCACGAGGCCGGCGGGCGGCTGCTCGGCGCGCAGATCGTCGGCCCGGGAGATGGCGTGTCCAAACGGATCGATGTCGTGGCCGTCGCACTCCAGGCCGGCTTCACGGTCCGGGATCTGCTCGCGGCGGACCTGTCCTACGCGCCGCCGTACGCGCCCGTCTACGAACCGATCCTGCTCGCCGCCCAAGCCGCCGCGGCACGGCCCGCAGCGATCCCGGCCTGAACCATGATCACCGAGCAGCCGGGCCCGGCGCGGGTCGCGATCGTCACCGGCGGCACGTCGGGAATCGGGCGTGCGACAGTCGCGCGGCTCGCGGCCGACGGGTTCCTGGTCGCCGCACTCGACCTGAACGCCGACACGACCGGCGAGGCCGAACTCACGGTGCGGGCCGACGTGACCGATCCGGACGACGTCGAGCGGGCGGTCGGCCGGGTCGTGGAGACCTACGGCCGGATCGACGTACTGGTGAACAACGCGGGCATCTCCGGCTCGGCCGCCGCGACGGTCTGCCACGAGACGCCGATCGACGAGTGGGACCGGGTCCAAGCGGTGAACGCCCGCGGGCCGTTCCTCTGCACTCGAGCGGTTCTGCCGACCATGCTTGCTCAGGGCAACGGACAGGTCATCACGGTGGCTTCGGTCGCCGGGCTGGTGGCCTTTCCCGGGCGGTGCGCGTACACGGCATCGAAGGGCGCGGCGGTGATGTTCACCAAGTCGCTGGCCGTCGACTACGCGGCCGCGGGCATCCGCGCCAACGCGGTCTGCCCGGGCATGGTCGAGACGCCGATGACCAGGTGGCGACTCGACCAGCCGGAGCTGCGGGCCCAGGTCGAGGCGAGGATCCCGCTCGGCCGGGTGGCGCAGCCCGAGGAGGTGGCGGAGGCCGTCGCGCTGCTGGCTTCCGATCGTCTGGTGTACCTGACCGGCCATGCGCTGGTCCTCGACGGCGGCTGGACCGCCCAGTGAAAGACACTGAAAGGACGTGGTGAAATGACCGGACGACTGGACGGCAAGGTGGCGATGATCACCGGCGCCGGCTCGGGGATCGGGCGGGCCGCCGCGGAGTTGTTCGCCGCCGAGGGCGCAGCGGTGGCGGTGCTCGACCTGGACGGCTCGGCGGCCGAGGAGACCGTCGGGAAGATCGAGGCCGAGGGCGGAACCGCGCTCGCCTTGGCTGCCAACGTCGCGCTGGCCGCGGACGTGGAATCGGCGGTCGCTCGGGCCGCACGGGACCTCGGCCGTCTCGATGTGCTGTACAACAACGCGGGAGTGAACAGCGCCGGCTCGGTGGCCGACGCGACCGAGAACGACTGGGACCGGTGTTTCGCGGTCAATGCCAAAGGCACCTTCCTGTGTTCGCGAGCCGCGGTTCCTTACCTGGAACAGGGGGAGGGCGGCGCGATCGTCAACCAGGGTTCGGTTGCCGGGCTGGTCGCCGTACCGAACTTCGCCGCGTACTGCGCTGCCAAAGGCGCGGTCGTCGCGCTCACGAGGTCGATGGCGATCGATCTGGCCGGCCGCCGGATCCGGGTGAACGCGATCTGCCCGGGGACGATCTTCACTCCGCTGATGGAGCCGATGCTGCGAGCCCGCGGCGACGGCGACCTCGACGCGGGGCTGGCCAAGACGGTGGTGAAGTATCCGATCGGCAGGCTCGGTACGCCGGCGGAGATCGCGCACGTGGCGCTGTTCCTCGCCTCCGACGACGCCTCGTTCCTGACCGGTTCGATCGTCACCGCCGACGGCGGCATGACGGCCCAGTAGGAGATGGCCATGAGCTTCCATATCGCAGTCGACAAGCTGGTCGAGCTCGACCGGGCCGCCGAGGTCGTGACCGACGGGGCGCTGATCGCGCTCGGTGGCGGTTTGTCGGCCCGGCTGCCGATGGCTCTGGTCCGCGAGCTGATTCGCCAGGGCCGGCGCGGCCTGCACGTCGTCGGTTCGGCGCACGGCATCGACGTGGATCTGCTGGTGGCCGCGGGATCGATCGCGATCTGCGAGGAGAGCTACGTCGGCTTCGAGCAGGACCTCGGTCTGGCTCCGGCCTACCGGCGGGCTGCGCAGGCAGGCACGATCGAGGTGCGCGAGAGTTGCTGCGGCACGATTCTCGCCCAACTGCGGGCGGCCGAGTTCGGTCTGCCGTTCATCCCGGTCCGCGGGGTCAAGGGCTCGGACATCAGACGGTTGCATCCGGAGTACGGCGAGGTCACCTGTCCGTTCACCGGCGAGACGCTGGTCGTCGTACCACCACTGCGGCCGGACGTCGCCCTGATCCACGCACCCTTCGGCGACCGGCACGGCAACCTTCACCTGGATCAGCCCTACGTGCTCGACGAACGATTCGCCGCCGCCTCCCACGAGGTCATCGCGACGGTGGAACGGGTCGTCTCGACCGAGGAGGTGTTCGCGGCAGGCATCACGATCGCCGGGCATCTGGTCAGCGCCGTTGCCGAGGTCCCGTACGGCGCTCACCCGACCTCCTGCTACCCGGACTACGCCTACGACCGGCCACACCTCGCGTCCTACGTCAGCGCGGCGACCGCAGGGGGCACCGAGCTGCTCGCGCACCTTGATCGCTACGTCACCGGTACGCCGACCGAGGACGCGTACCGCAAGCTGATCGGGGACGAACGGCTGGCCGCGATCAGCGGCTGGTCCGAGTCGACCCAGGCGTGGAAGGACCTGTTCTCATGAGCTTCTCGATCGACGAGTGGTTCGTCGTCGCGCTGGCCCGGACCATCCGCGACCGCGAGGTCGTCTTCCACGGGTTCGGAAGCCCTTGCGCGCAGGCCGCCATGCACGTGGCCCGGAAGACCTCGGCCCGGGACATGCTGCTGGTCGAGGGAGCGACGTACGCCGTCAACCCGGATCCGCCGTTCATTCCGCCGACCGGCAACGACCTCAGCCTGCAGCGGGGCGAGTCGTACCGGATGCGCTTCGAGGAGTTCTTCGACGCGGCGTTGCGGGGCGACGTGGACCGGATGTTCCTGTCCGGCGGGCAGATAGATGCCTACGGCAACACCAACGTGACTGCCATCGGTCCGCTCGACCGGCCGAAGGTCAAGCTCGGCGGTGGGGGCGGTGGCTGCAACCTGGCCGCGACGATCGGTCACCTGACGCTGTGGACGACCCGGCACAGATCCGGGCGAGCGCTGGTCGAACGCTGCGACTTCGTCACGGACATGGGGCACCGTACGCCGGCCGGCAGCCGTGCCGATCTCGGCTACACCGGCGGCGGTCCGGAGTGGCTGGTGACCGAGTTGGGTGTCTTCGACTACGACGAGGACGGACGAGCGCGGCTTCGGCAGCTGTTCCCGGACGTCACGGTCGAAGACGTGCGCGCCGCGACAGGATTCGACCTCCAGGTCGCCGCGGACCTGCGGCCTGTCCCGCAGCCGAGCGCTGCCGAGATCGCCGCGCTGCGGGGGATCGATCCGCTTGGTGTGCGGCGTTCCGAGTTCGCGGAGCCGGAGCTCCGTCGTACCTTCACGCACGGCGAGGGTGCGGGATGCCTCTGCTGAACGGCCTCACCGCGGTGTTCGAGCCGCGACGGATCGCGCTGGTCGGAGCGTCCGACCGGCCCGGTCGGCTCGGCGCGCTGTTCTGGCGGAACCTGTCGAGCTTCCCCGGCGAGGTCGTTCCGGTGACGCGCTCGGCCGAGACCGTTGCCGGGCACAAGGCCTACCCGTCGCTGGTTGCGGTCGAGGGCGACGTGGACCTGGCCGTGATCGTCGTACCTGCAGCCGCTGTCCCCGCGGTCATTCGCGATGCAGGGGTGAAGGGGGTTTCGGCGGCCATCGTCATCAGTGGCGGCTTCGCCGAGGCGGGCACGGACGGGCTGCGTCGTCACTACGAGCTGATGGCGGCCGCGGCTGCGAGCGGGGTACGGATCGTCGGGCCGAACTGCTTCGGCGTGCAGAACTGCGATCTGCCGCTGAATGCGTCGATGGCCGGCGGGGCTCCGGTGGGTGGGGGAGGGATCAGCCTGGTGACTCAATCCGGGGCGTACGGGATGGCCATCCATTCGCTCGGGATCGACGAGCGGCTCCGGTTCGCCAAGATCTATGCCGCCGGCAACAAAGCCGACCTCAGCGACGCCGAGGTGCTGACCTATCTGGGCGACGACCCGGCAAGTCGCACGTTGTGCTTCTTCTTCGAGTCGCTGCCCGACGGGCGGGCATTCTTCGAAGCGGCCCGCCGGATCACGCCGGACAAGCCGGTGATCGTGGCCAAGACGGGACGTTCGGTGGCCGGGGTCCGGGCAGCGTGGTCGCACACGGCTGGACTCGCCGGCAGTGAGCGCGTTTGGCGGGCGGCCTTCGAGCAAGCCGGTGTGCTTCTGGCCCGCTCGGGATTGGAGATGCTGGACGTCGCGCGGGCGCTGGACCTGCAGCCGCCGCCGTCGGGTCGCCGCGTCGCGATCATCACGAACTCCGGTGGTACTGGAGTCGAGTTGGCGGATCTGCTGTCCGATGAAGGGCTCGACGTACCCGAACTGTCGGCCGAGTTGCAAGACGAGCTGCGGCTGCTGCTGCCGCCGCTTGGGAGTCCGCGCAACCCCGTGGACCTGACACCCGTGTGGAGCCGGTTCGCCGAACTTTACCCGCTGCTGACAGATCGGCTCGCTCGCTCTGGCGAGGTCGACGCGGTGGTGCCGTTGTTGCTGCAGCGTTCGGCCGCGGACGAGCAGGTGGCGCTGGGCCTCCGTACGGCGGCCGCGCGGCTGCGGGCCGACGGCGTGCCGGTGCCGGTGTACGTGTGCTGGGTTGCCCCGCGCGCTTCGCGGCCGAACGCCGACCTGCTGCAGGAGGCCGGCATTCCCTGTTTCGACTGGCCGGAACGCACCGCCCGAGCCTTGGGGCATGCCGCCCGGTACGGCGAGGCTCGCCACCAGGCGCGGCCAGTTGCGGCCCCGCCGAGGTCTTCTGGGCGGCTCTCGTCCGATCGGCTCGATACTGCCGCGCTTCTGGAAGCCGTCGGGATCCGGACCGCCACCGGGAAGACCTGCAGCAGTGCAGTGGAGGCCGCCACGGCCGCCGACGGTCTCGGCTATCCGGTTGTGGTCAAGGTCGTCCATCCGGAACTCGTCCACAAGACCGAGTCCGGCGGCGTACGGCTCGGCCTCCACGACCGAGCGGCCGTTCAGGCGGCGGCCACCGACCTGCTGGCTCTCAAGCCTGGCGCGGAGGTTCTCGTCCAGCAGCAACTCGCCGGAACCGAGGTCATCGTCGGTGGTCTCCGCGACGCGCAGTTCGGACCGGTCGTGCTGGCCGGCCTGGGCGGCGTCTTCGTCGAGGTCCTGGACGACATCGCGATGGGCCTCGCTCCGCTCGGCCGCGACGAGGCGCGCGAGCTCCTGGCCCGCCTGCGGGCGTACCCCGTGCTGACCGGAGCTCGCGGCGCCGTACCGATCGATCTGGACGAGTTGGTGGACGTGCTGTGTGCAGTCGGCGACTTGCTGGTCGCCGCCCCGGAGATCGCCGAGCTGGAGCTGAACCCGGTGCTGGCCGGTCCGGACGGCTGCGTGGCCGTGGACTGGCGGATCCTGGCCGAGAATCCGCCCGGCCAGGACGAGGAACGCCCTCCGGATTCGCCCCGTCACGCCGGAGAAATGTGGTCGCGCCGGTCGTAGCGTTCGGGCTGACCACACCGACCCGACCCAGTCGGGCCTGCGGCGAAAGGGGCCACAATGCTAGTCGGAACACAGGACGTGCTGCTCCCCACCACGATGGTGGGCAACTACCCGAACCCACGCTGGTACGACGGCCAGGCGTACGCCGTGTACCCCAAGGGCGAGTTCGTGTACGACGCCATCAGTCGCGAGGCCCTCGAGGACGCGATCGGCGCCATCGTGCACGACCAGGAGGCCGCCGGGATCGACGTGATCAGCGACGGCAAGGTGTACGGCGGCGACTCGCCGTACGGACAGATCCTCTACCACTACGTCGAGCGGATGTCGGGCTACAAACTCTCCGGTCCGCCGATCGGCCTGCCGATCTACTCAACGCTGTACGCCCCGACGTGCACTGGTGAGGTTCGCCGGGAACACCCGTTCCATCTGGCCACTCTGCGCGCCGTCCGGAAGGCGACGAAGAAGCCGGTGAAGATCTCCTACACCGGCATCCAGGTGCTCGCCGCGGCGACGAACAACCAGTACTACAAGGAGACCAAGGAACTCGCCCTGGCCATCGCGAAGACCTTCAACGAGGACTTCAAGGAGCTCGCGGACAACGGTTGCGACATCATCCAGGTGGACGAGTTCGTCTGGCCGTACGGGATGGGCGACTGGGAGGTCGAGGTCCTCAACACCGCGATGGAGGGGGCGGGCTGTCAGTTCTGGGTGCACACGTGCTGGGGCAACTACTCCGGCACTCCGGGGTACTTCCCGGACGAGGAGGAGCGCGAGTTCGGCGCCTGGGTACTCGACCACCGCCCCTCCTCGGCGCCGGCCCCCGAACGCGCACAGGCCATCTTCCCCAAGGTGCTCGACGCCAACATCGACGCGCTGAACTACGAGGTCGGCCGGACCGGGCCGGATGACCTGAAGCCGCTGGCCGACAACGACTGGTCGAAGGCGTTCGTCGCCGGTGTGGTGGACGTCAAGAGCACCGTGACCGAGACCGCGGACGAGGTCGCCGACCGGATCCGCTCGGTCCTCGAGTTCGTCCCCGCCGAGCGGGTCGGCCTGTCCACCGACTGCGGCCTCATCAACCTTCCCCGGATGATTGCCGCGGGCAAGCTCCGGGCGCTGGCCGACGGCGCCGCCCTGGTCCGCGAGGAACTCAGCGGCACCGCCAAGTAGGCGTCGCCGAAAGGCTGGTTCGACAGCGTCGCCCGATCGGATGGGCCAGGCGAGCAGCCGCCGTCCGACGGGCCTCGCACAGTGCTCCCGACTCGCACTGTCCTTCCAACCGCACCGGGCCGCTAACTGGCCGTCTGGACCAGCGGAGAGCGGGTGGTGCGGGCGTTGACGTCCGTGAACAGCAGCCGGCCGAGCCGCTCGATGAAGGCGCCGCGTTCCAGCCTCGCCGGCTCGCCGTCCAGCAGGCGCAGCCGGAGCAACCCGACGACCGGCGTGCCGACCTCGAGGCCGAGTGCATCGGCGACCAGTTCGTTGACCGTCGACCTGGATCAATCCCAAGGAGAACATCGAGTGCCAGACCGGTTGGTACTGCGCCCGCGATCCACTGCTGAACGCGTCGACCGACCACGCCTACCCGTGGTACGACACGTCGATCCTGGACCAG
>NZ_DASRVN010000671.1:0-1652 GCF_035655035.1 Kribbella sp.
CGTCGACGCGCCCATCGCGACCGCGCCGACGCCGTCGAGGAACGCACCGAAGTCGCGGTCCGCGGGCGGCAGGTCGTAGAGCCAGTCGAGCTCGTCGTCCGGGCCGGCGACGAAGCCGTTCAGGCTGGAGGTCATCAGGTACGTCGTACTCATCGGGCTCCCCAGTTGAGGTAGGCGACATTGGCGAGGAGCCAGCCGAAGCCGATGGCCTGCTGGCCGTCGCGTTCCGGAGTCGGCTGGTTGCGGTTGTAGAGCGCCAGACAGTGAGCATGCACCCGCGGGTCCCACGGTGTCACCTGCATCCAGCGCGGAGCCTGGGCCGCGACGGACGGGCCGCCGAGGGTGCCGCCGCCGACGGTGGTGTGGATCGCGGGCAGCCCGTCGGCATCGGTCGCGGCGACGTTGCGGGTGAACGTCCGGGCGATCCGCTCCATGTCCCGACCGGTGAACGCCAGCTTCGCGCGGAACGCCCGTACGGCGAACTCGACGTCGATCGCGCCGTGGCTGATGTCCTCGAACTGGCGCGCTGGTCCGCCGGACGGCGTGAAGACCGAGATGTCGGTCGCCGGGTCCCCGGTCTTCGCGAACCCGTCGTAGATGTGACCGCCCGTCGGCCAGTAGTGCCACACGTACGCGTCCCCGCTGTCGACGGTCAGCTGCGCCGCGAGCATCCGCCCCATCGCCGCGACCTTCGCCCGGTACTCCGGGTCGCCGGTCACGAGGGCGAGCTCCACGAGCGTCTGCCCGAGCCCGACGGACTGGTTGATCGGCTGCTCACACCCGTCGTACGGCAGCGGCTGCGTCTTCGGCCAGACCAGGTACCCGCCGTCCTCGTTCATCCTGTACTCCCAGTCGTGGACGGCGACCGCCTCGCGGCAGGCACTCAGGTACTCGGAGGCCTTCCGCCAGTACCGCTTCCGCAGTACCGGCGAGCTCGCGACGATCCGGACGAACGCGGCGATCGGGTACGTGATCATGCCGGTGTGTACGGCGAAGATCACCGGCTTGCAGTGCATCTGGTAACTACCGAAGGCCGGTACGTCGCCCGGCCGCGAACCCCGATCGGACGCGGTCAGCTGCAGCGGACCGGGAGCGGCCGCGTAGATCCGGGTAACGGCATAGTCCGGGCTCCCCGGGTCGAGGGAGAGGTCGGTGTGCGTGACCGAGCGGTTCACCGAGGTGTTGTCGAGCCGGACCGTGAACGTGTCCGGCCGGCTTCCGGCGCTGACCGTGACCGTCGTGTCCTCGGCGTACGAGAGCGCCTCGCGCAGGTCGAGCAGCGGCCGACCGTTGCCGTCGGCAAGAGTCGCGTACCCGGTGGTGTACGGGTGGTCGGCGCGCCAGGCGGGCAGCGAGAGCCCGCGGTAGTCGGTGACGCCGCGGGCGCTGTCGCGGACGCCGAGGACCTGGTCGACGTTGTCGATCAGCCGGTCCAGGTAGTACGTGTCGCGGTACGTCTCGTACATCCGGACCAGGCCGAGCAGCACGTACGACTGGCTCCAGGCCAGCATGCCCGACCGGCCGTCGCGGTTGGAGTTGTCGTTCGGCTGGTCCGGCTGGCCAGGACCGCCCTTCTGGAACAGGCGGTCCCAGTCATCGAACGTCTTGCGTGCGGTGTAGTCGACCCCCTCAGCGTACGCCGGGACCGTGGT
>NZ_DASRVN010000672.1:0-1906 GCF_035655035.1 Kribbella sp.
GCGGCCCACTCCATCCCGGAGATGATCCACGAGTCGTAGCCGTACCCGTCGTCGCCGAGCACCTTGCCGACCAGCAGGTCGGCCTTTGGCGCGACGCCCTTGCGGGTACCGCCCGCGCCCGCACCGGTGCCGGCGATCGTCGCGGCCACGTGCGTACCGTGGCCGAAGTGGTCCTCGGTACCGCTCGGGCTGCCGGAGAAGTCCTGGCTCTCCTTGACCTTGCCCCGCAGGTCCGGGTGGTTCGCGTCGACGCCGGTGTCCAGTACGGCGACGTCGACGCCGGACCCCTCGTACCCGGCCTTCCAGGCGTCGGGGGCGCCGATCTGCGGGACGCTCTTGTCCAGGACCGGCTTGACCTTGCCGTCCAGCCAGATCTTGGTCACACCGCTGTTCAACGACCGGACGCCCGCGGACGGCTTCAGCGAGTTCCAGAGCGCCGGGAGCTGGTCCTTGGCCGCGTCGACGGCCCGGGCGCCGATCGACGGCAGTTGCCGCGTGGTCGTCGTACCGGTCAGGCTCTGCGCGGTCAGGATCCCGGGCGTGTCCTTGACGATCAGCGGCAGGTCGGCGGATTCGCCGTACCCGTCCGCGATCAGTTCGTCGACGTCGAACAGGTTCACGTCCAGGACGCCGGTGGAGATGTACGGGACGGCGTCGCTCGGCAGCACCCGCAGGCCGCCGTCGGCCTCGACGGTGTGGAACGAGACGCCTTCGCGGCCCGCGGCCGGATGCACGGTGGCGGCCTTCCGGCCACCGCCGGCGTCGGTCACCTCGACGACGTCACCGGTGATCAGCGTGACCGTCGAGGTCTTGGTGGATGCTCCGCTCGCGGACGGCGGCGGGGCGGCGGCGGACGGGATCACCGTCGCCGCGCCGAGGGCAAGGACCGCCGCTGTGGTCAGCGCGGCGATCCGTCGGGGGGAGGACATGGGCAGTTTCTCCTTCGGGCGGGACAGCCTTCCGACAGAGTTTGCAAGCACGTCACGGAAATCTGCCCTGTCCACCACTGCCGTCCCTGCGACATGGCGCAACCACGCCAGACGGCCGGCCGCGCCTGCCGTCGGTACTCGGGGTATGGACAAGACGTGTCGAAATGAGTACGGTCCGTAACGGCGTCCGCCCGACGCCGCCTTGTCGGTGAGGTGCCGCCCGCCAGTGGTACCTCGCTGGTAGGTGGGCAGAGCAGGCTGCGGCGGACGTCACGGCCTGATGGGGGCCCGCTTGCCCAGGTGGGGTGCTGAACGACACTCACTCCTTCAGCACCCCACCGGTTCAACCCTTCACCTGCTGTTCGTTAGCCGGCCCGGGAAGCTGGGCAGACTGACCTGCGTCCGGTCCCCCACCCGCCCCTGGGAGTTGCCGTGTCCCGATTGTTCCGCCCTGCGCTGCTCGTCACCGCCGTACTGGCGCTGCTCGGCTTCGGCATCACGCCGTCGAACGCCGCCACCACGATCACGGTCGCCACCGCGATCGGCCGCCAGGACAGCTCGACCGCCTCGGTCACCGGGTACGTGGTCGGGCAGCCGACCGCGACCAGCACCGTTGTCCGCAGCAACTTCCCGAACGACTACGCGCTGGCGCTCGCCGACTCGGCGTCGCAGACCAGTACGTCGGCGATGCTCTACGTACAGATCCCGACCGCGTTCCGCGCGTCGTACGGACTGCAGAGCAACCCGGGTCTGCTCGGTCAGCAGATCACCGTCACCGGCACGCTGGCCGCGTACTTCTCGCACCCCGGCCTGAAGAACGCGACCGCCTTCACCGGCGGCGGCTCGGATCCCGGTACCCCGAGTGATCCTGGCGACTACTACGCGGCCGCCTCGGGCAAGACCGGCGCGGCGCTGAAGTCCGCGCTGCACTCGATCATCTCGCAGCAGACCAAGCTCACCTACGACCAGGTCTGGGA
>NZ_DASRVN010000673.1:0-26656 GCF_035655035.1 Kribbella sp.
CCTTCTTCAAGCTGGCCCAGCATCCGTCCGCCAGCGAGAACACCGCGTGGGCGACCTCGCGCGGGCTCCGATGGGACTGACCCGGCTCGCGTTCGGTGATCAGATACGCGTTCTCGGCGAACCGTGAAGCGTCCAGCAGCAAAAGGATTCGATGCTCGTCGCAGAGCCGCCGTACGGCCGCGACATTGGCCAGCGCCACCGGCTGCCCACCACCTGCGTTGTTGGTGATCGTCAGTACGACGCATCGCACGCGATGCCCGTCGACGCCGTCCAGCCATTCACCGAGCTGAGCGAGATCGACGTCGCCACCGAGCGTCGATCCCGACGCCTCGCCGACCGGCAGATCGACCGCCGTCGCGCCCGCTGATTCGACGGCGGCACGGGTGGTGTCGAAGTGGGTGTTGCTGATCGAGACCGCACCGGGCTCGAGCACGTTTCCGAGCAGAATCCGTTCAGCAGCACGGCCCTGATGCACGGGCATGACCTCGTCGTACCCGGTGAGCTCCCGTACGACGCTCGCGAAATGCTCGTACGACGTGGCCCCGGCGTACGACTCGTCGCCCGTGATCAGCGCCGCCCATTGCGCGACCGACATCGCATTCGTCCCCGAATCCGTCAGCAGGTCAACCGTGATCGCCCGCGCCGGCACCCGGAACAGGTTGTAACCGGCCGCCACGAGGGCAGCGCGACGCTCGCCGGATGTCGGAAACGGAATCGGCTCCACACTCTTGATGCGAAACGGCTCCATGAACTCCGGCACGGTCGTCATCCCTTCAAGCGGCTCAGACCTTGTCGTCCAAGTGTGCGGAAACCGCGTCACCTCCGGCAGGGGCCAGCCGGCTCGTGACTACGCCGTGAACTTGCCCGGTATCAAGGGGTGACGGTGCCAGTAGGGCGGTCTATTCTTTGAAATTCGGACTAGACCGTCGAGAGGGGGGACTGGTGCATACCTCGGCCCAGACTGGCGGCGGAGGGCGATCGGACAGCCGGCCGTTGGCGCGGTTCGAGCTGTTCCACTCCGATGATCTCGACGCTGTTCGTGATGCGGTGAGCCGGGTGTTCGTGCCGCACCGGTTGGTTCTGGCCGGACGATCGCGGCAGCTGGACGCGCGAATGCACACCCGGCGGGTCGGGAAGGTCGCCGCGAACTACGTGAGTTACGGCGCGGACGTGCTGATCGACCCCGGCGAACTGGGCTCGTTCTTCGTGGTGCAGGTGCCGTTGTCCGGGCACAGTCATGTCCGTGTCGGCACGGAAGAGGTCTTCTCGCTGCCGGGTGTGGTGTCGGTCGTGTCGCCCACCGAGCCGCTGAGCCAGCGCTGGTCGGCGGACTGTGCAGAGCTGATCCTGCGACTCGAGCGGTCCGAGGTCGAGGATCAGCTGAGTGGCATGCTGCAGGCTCCGTTGTCGGAGCCCCTGCGGTTTGCGCCCCGGATGAACGTCACCTCCGGCCGTGCACGGAACTGGCTGTCGACGTTCCTGGTCCTGGTCGACGAGCTGGACCACGCCGAGGACAGTCTCGTGGAGCTCGGGGCGTCAAGCCTCGGGGACAGTTTGATCAGGCTCTTGCTGACGGTGCAGCCCCACAACTACTCGGACAGGCTTGCCGGCCGGGCAGTGCCGGCAGCGCCGTCGAAGCCGGTGGCCACCGCACGGGACATCATCGAGAGCCAGCCTGAGAGGGATCACACGACCACGAGCTTGGCCCGTGCGGTCAGCGTGAGTCCCCGCACGCTGCAGAGGGGATTCGCCGAGCACTTCGGCGTCAGCCCTATCGAGTACCTGATCAACGTCCGGCTGGACCGGGCGCACCGCGAACTGCTAGCCGGCGAGCGTGACACGACCACCGTGCACGAGATCGCCAGCCGCTGGCGCTTCGCCCATCCCGGCCGCTTTGCCATCAATTACCGCAAGCGTTTCGATGAGTCCCCCTCGGAGACCCTGGCCAAATGAGCTGACGCAACGTGGACCAAGCGAGTCGTAATTCGGACACTCACCGCGCAGGTGCCGTTCGTAGTGTTGCCGAGCAGGGCCGGGTGGCACGATCCCACCCGGTCCAGCGGTTCACTCGAACGGACCGTCGCGGAGGGAGTCGCGAATGGACTCGAGCGCTCAGGAGACGATTGCGCAACTGATCAGGCGCGCACGGGAAGACCAAGGTCTGAGCCAGACAAGGCTCGCGAAAGAACTCGCCACGCTGTCCGGGCGACATACCATCAATCGCGACCTGATATCGCACTGGGAACGCGGAGCACAGATCCCGAGAGCCGAAACGAGACAATGGCTCGCTGTCTTCTTCGGCATCCCGCAGGAACAGTTCGAGCAAGCGGCAGCGCTGTCGAAGCGCCGTACGAAGACCGGCAACGCCGTGGTGGCTCACAACGCGCCGACGAAACCAGGCCTGGCTCGCCGCGCCCAAGGAACCCCAGAACTCCTGCCTGTACTGCGTTCCCGGGTGCAGGCCGGGATCCTCGCCGCCGTACTCCTCAACCCGGACCGCTGGTTCTCCCTCAGTGAACTGGCCGAAACGGCCGGAGCTGCCCTGGCATCCGTCGACAAGGAAGTCCGACTACTGGAGACCTCCGGCATCGTCAGCGGCCGAACCGAAGGAACGATGCGCCTGTACCACGCCTCACGCGTAGGTCCCGGACTCGCGCCCTTGATCGACCTCGTCCGCCTGACGTACGGCGTACCGCAAGTAATCGGTGAGGAGTTCGGGAGCGTCGAGGGCGTCGGGCGACTCGTCCTCTCCGGCATGTGGGCCGAACGCTTCGCGGGCATCCCAGGCGCGGCGCCGGAAAGTCTCGAACTGATTGTGGTTTCCGGAGAGCGGGTGGACCCGGACGAGCTGCGCCTCGCCGGAGACCGCGCAGAGCAACGGCTCGGACGTCCGGTCCGATGGCATCTGCGCCCGACCGACGACCGCAACACCACCACGACGCCGACCCATTGGGGACGCCGACCTGTCGTCGAAGTCCGTCTGGTCAGACCTGCCGATTCCGCCCGCGCCCGCGGAGAGGCCCCGGTGGGCCACGATGCGATAACCCACCTGCTCGACTCAGGCCAGCTCACCATGACGAACGGTCCTGACGCCCAGGCCGAACCATCGCTGGAACTCGCCGAACAACACCTCGGAGCAGCCGAGCAGATAGTCGCCGAAGCGCCTCAGTCAGTCCACCTGCTCCTGGCCGAGGCAGCCCAACTCATCGCCACCGGACTCCTGGCCCACCAAGGCCTCCGGGTCGCCCCGGCAGCCCACCCCAACACAGCCGGCGAAGCAGTAACCGCCCAATTCGGCCACCAGTACTCACACGTCGTCCAACTACGCGAACGCTCGGGCGCCCTGCGCCTACGAGCCAACCGCCTGACCCCCGAGGAAGCCCAGATCACCACCGCCACGCTCCGGGCCCTGCTCACCGACGCGCGGTCCAGGATCCGCCAGCTCCCACTCTTCACCCCGAGGCCGACCAGCGACAACTGAGGCGTAACTCGCCGCCTGGTATCGCCGGTGGCCCCATCACGACACTTCAAATCGAACCAGTGGAAGTGGATGGCCGAACTGTGGCAGTCGCCTTGAGGATCGTGACGCGATGACAGTCAGCGAGAGCATGGCTCACGCAACGAGGCTGCGGAAGTGGTTCGGGCTGGGTGTGCTGTGTCTTGCCGCGCTGCTGGTGTCGGTGCACGCCTTCGTGTTGTTGCTGGCGGTTCCCGCGGTGACAGCGGCGCTCGGCGCGACGAGCACGCAGCAGTTGTGGATCCTGGACATCTATGGATTCGTCGCGGCGGGTCTGATGATCACGATGGGCAACTTGGGTGATCGGATAGGCCGTCGCCGACTGCTGTTGGCCGCGGCTGTGGTGTTCGGAGTTGCTTCGGTTGCGGCGGCGTACTCGGCGAGTCCTGGAATGCTGATCGGCCTCCGCGCGGCGCTGGGTGTTGCGGGTGCTGCGATTGTGCCGTCTGCGTTGTCGTTGATCTCGACACTGTTTCCCGACGAGCAACAGCGGGCGAAGGCATTGGGCGCATTTGGCGGCTGCATCACTATGGGGGCCGTGCTGGGCCCGATCGTCGGTGGTCTCCTGCTCGACAGCTTCTGGTGGGGATCGGCCTTCCTGATCGGTGCACCCGCGATGTTCGTCTTGTTGGTGCTGGGTCCGTTCCTGCTGCCGGAGTATCGCAACGAACAGGTCGGGCGGATCGACGTAGTGAGCGTCGTCCTGTCGCTGTCCGCAATCCTGCTGGCGATCTACGGTCTGAAGCGCCTGGCCTCGCACGGAGCCGGCACGATGTCCGTCGCTCTGCTCCTGATCGGCGGACTGCTCGGCTGGACCTTCGTACGGCGTCAGAGATGCCTGTCTGACCCGCTGGTCGACGTACGGTTGCTCACCCGGCGAACCATGAGCGTCACGCTCGGCAGCATGGCGTTGTACGCGATGCTTTTCGGAGGCGTGATGGTGTTCCTCACGCAGTACTTCCAGTTGGTGAAAGGCATGACCCCGCTGAAGGCCGCCATCGCGCTGGTCCCTGGCATGATCTGCTCAACCATTGCTTTTCAGCTGGCGCCGTGGCTGGCTCGATGGGTCCGGCCGGTCGTGCTGATCTCGGCCGGCATCGCCGTCACTGCTGCCGGGATCGCCGCGATGGCGCTGACAAACTCGACGAGCACCCTGGTGGTTGCGTTCGCGATCGCCTGCCTCGGCGGAGCGCCGTTGTCCACGCTCGGCACCAACCTGGTCATGGGTGCGGTTCCGCCGGAGGAGGCCGGGTCCGCGAGTGCCCTGACGCAGACCGTCATCGAGCTCGGATTCGCGACGGGCATCGCCGTACTGGGCAGCGTCGTCATTGTGACTGGCTTCCACGTCGCCGCGGGAATCTCTGCGGTGGCTCTGTCCGGTGTGTGCATCATGCTGGCCCGAACCCTTCGTGCCCTGCCCGTCTTCGACAGGAATCATGTGAACTGGAAGGGCCGAACCATGTCCGTTGCAGTCCCGGACCGCCGAATCACCGCCATCACCGCCGAAAGCACCGGCTACCAGAATGCCGGTATGGTCACGGTCGACCTGGCCTTCGAGTCGATTCGCAAGCGTCTCGGTCGTGAGGTAGTCGTCGGGTGGTTCACCATGCACCTGCCGTCGGTGGGTCGAATGCGACCTTACCTCCGCGAAGGCGATCTGCCGTTCAGACCGCAACTGCTCGAGCATCCCGGCTTGCCGCCGGACACCGTTCGGGTGATCTGGGGCGATTTCCTCCAGGCCCATCACTATCTCGAACAAGACGCGACGCTCAAGCTGCTCAAGCACGGGCGGGTCACGGACCGCGCGGCGGCCCGGGATCTGCTCCACCGACTGCTGCTTCTCCGCGACGAGCCGGCAGAGTCGCTGCAGCGCACGGTGCTGTACGGCAGCACGCTGCTGCACAACACCCAGTCGGATTTCCGGGATTCCGGCTACTCGCGTGCATTCTCCCGGCTGGTTGCCGAAAGCCACGCCATCTGGCTGCGCGATCCGATTTCGGTAGCCAAGGCCGGACACCTCCGGGATCCGGACAGACCTCCGCTGTTCGGTGCGGATGCGGCACTGCTGCTGGATCCCGAAGAAGTCGACGCGCTGGAGCGGACGGGATGGGCCGACGCGATCGAGGACCGAGCGGCCGGCGTCTTCGTCGGCGAGCGGACCGAGACGCCGTCCTGGTTGCCGCACTTCTGCGAGGAGCTCGCGGCCCGGACGGAGGTCCGGCTCGACTGGCTTCCCTGGTCGGAAACGCGACCGCCCCGCCAATTGCCGGTCGATGTCCGCCGGGCCCCTGCGATGCTGGGCGATCTGCTGGCGGCACTACCGCGGTACCGCTTCATCGTCACCGACACGTATCACCTATGCGTCAACGCCTGGCGGGTCGGCACACCCGCGGTGTGCCTGGCCGCGCCGCAACCAGGCCCATCGCAGGACGGACTCCTGACGCTGAACGACTGGAAGAAGCACGTGTTCTACGCGTCGTACGATGCGATGGACCTGTACCTGTCGACCAGCCTCGACCCGGACGACGTCGAGCACGACGTGGAGCGTATTGCGGGCTTCCTGCAGGGTGGCGGGTTCGAACCCGTCGTGGCCCGGATACGTCAGCATGCCGAACGATCCCGGGATGCGCTCACGAGCACTCTCAGCTCCATGCTGCGATGACGCTCGCGGATCCGAGGGCCGGCGTACCCGTCAAACCTCCAGGTCGCGGAAGCGCTTCTTGGTGACCTTCTCGAGCGGGATGGTCTTGATGATGTCGAGAATCCTTCCCGCCGCGTACCCGTCACCGTACGGCGACTCGCCCGTCCTGGCTCGCGCTCTGTGCTCTGGGGTGAGCGCCAGCTGAATGGCGGCGAAGATGCTCTCGGCGGACTCGCTGCAGTTGATGGTGGACTCCGATGTCGGCCGGCCCTCCTGACGGGAGCCGATGTTGACGGTGGGCGTGCCGAGCGCCGGTACCTCGATGAGTCCGCTCGAGGAGTTCCCCACGACGACATCGGACTGCTTGACGAGGCTCAGATAGGTGCGCTGACCAAGCGACGGACGCAAGACCGTCCGGCCGGGACGACGCCGGACGAACTGCTGGAGTTCCTCGCCGGCGGTCGGGCCGCCGAGGTCGGCATTAGGGCCTGTGAAGACGAAAGTGCCACGTCCGAGACGGTCGAGCGCGGCCAGCAGGCCCTTGACGCCTGCTCGACTGGCGGCTGGGTCCGCTGTCGCTGGGTGATAGGTCACAAGGACCGTCGGCGTACCGAGGTCGATGTCCAGCACCGCCGACACCTCGGCCCTGTTCAGCAGCTTGGTTGTTCGCACGGTATCGAGACCCGGTGAGCCGACCGTGTGCACGCGCCGCGGATCCTCGCCCAGCTGGACGACCCGGTGGCTGAACTCCGCGGTCGCGGTGAAGTGCAGATGAGAGAGTTTGGTGATCGCGTGCCGCATCCCCTCGTCTGTCGAGCCGGCTGTGACCTCACCCCCACAGATGTGAGCGATCGGTATCCGCAGAAAGGTCGCCGCCACCGCGGCCGCCAGCACTTCGTAACGGTCTCCGAGAAGCACGACGATGTCAGGTGCGATCCGCTCGAGCGCTCCGGCGTACCCCATCGCACCAAGCCCGAACGAGGTGGCGACGCCCACCGGGGTATCACTCGCTACGAGCATCGGAACGTTCTCGTTGATGGGAAAACCGTCGGCCGCAACCGCGTCGAGCGTCATCTCTGGCTGGGGAACGAGATGCGATCCGCTGACGAGCACCCGCAGATCGATCGCGGGATCGTCGTGGAGAGCATGCAGTACGGCTGTGAGCGGCCCGTAGTCGGCCCGCGAGCCGGTGAAGACGCAGACCCGCCGTGCCGTCATCCGTTGTCCGCGAGGGCCGAAGCGAGTTCAGTCGAGACTCTCCGCTGCTGCTCTGGTGTCAATTGCACCGAGCTGGGTAAGGAAAGACCCCGCTGATGCAGGCTGTCCGCGACGCTGCCCCGCAACCGAGGGGTATAGGCGTACGGCGGTTGCCGATGAATCGGTCGCCAGACGGTTCGTGCCTCCACGTCGACGGACGCCAGCCGCGCGACAACGGTGTCAGGTGCTTCAGCATCGAGAAGTACGGAATACAGCCAGTACGTCGGATCCGCCCACTCACAGTGTGGCGGCAACCTCAACGGGAGCTCACCGAGCTGTTCGGCGTACCGTCGAGCGATCGCACGCTTCAGTCTGATCCGCTCGTCGAGCTGTTCGAGTTGTGCGACACCCAGCCCGGCGGACAGGTTGCTCAGCCGGTAGTTGTAACCCACTTCGTCGTGCACGTACGACGAGGCCGGCACCTTCGCCTGAGTGGTGAGATGTCTGGCCCGGGCCGCGAGATCCGGGTCGCCCGTCGTGATCATTCCACCGGCTCCGGTGGTGATGATCTTGTTGCCGTTGAACGAATAGCAGCCGAGATCACCCACCGTACCGGCCGACTTGCCGGCAGGCATGCCGCGGTACCAGGTCGCGCCGAGGGCCTCAGCGGCGTCCTCGACGATCCGGATTCCGAACCGGTTCCGTAGCTCGAGCAACGGCTCGATGTCGGCCGGATGGCCGAGGACATGGACGACCTCGACGAGATCGGGAATCCGGGCACCACGTGCCGCCTGACGGATGACGTGATCGCGCAGCAGCTCGGTATCCATGTTCCAGGTCCGCGGCTCGCTGTCGACCAGCAGTACGGTGGCGCCCGTGTAGCTGACCGCGTTGGCCGAGGCAATGAATGTGAAGTCCGAGACTGCGACGAGCCGGCCGACTCCCGCACCGGCAACCCGCAGTGCGACATGCAGCGCGGCTGTTCCGCTCGCGCAGGCGACTGCGTAGGGGGAGCCGACCCACGCCGCGAACTCCCGTTCGAACCGATCCACGAACGCCCCGACAGACGAGACGTACCCGCTGTCCAGGCATTCCTTGAGATAAGCCGCCTCATTGCCGTCGAAGCTTGGTTCGCTCAACCGAATCACCGTGGACGCTCGCCTCCTGTCGTACCTGGTCCGCGTGATGCACGCTGCCAGAACGGCCGACAGCCGGCCAGGGGACGCATTACACCGGGACAGGCGAAACAAGCCCTCCTGCCCGAGGCGTCGGAGATTGCCAGAATCGAGGTGGCTCCGACTCGTCGTCGGTCTGGCAGAAGAGGACCCAGGAGGCTTGATGGATGTGCTGATCCTGACGCACGGTACCCGCGGTGACGTGCAACCGTTTGTGGCACTCGGATGTGCACTGACAGAGGCGGGTCACAGCGTCCGCATCGGAGCACCGGCAGCCTCGGAGCCGCTGGTGCGGTGGTACGGCCTTCGGTTCGTTCCCATCGCCGACGGACCGAACAGATTGTCGGGCGACCCGATCATCCGCGAGGCCTACCAGACGAACTACCGCGGACTGCGGGGAAAAGCCGTGGCGATCCAGCTCGCCCGCAAGTACCGGCCGATGATGGAGGAGGTACTGGCCGATGTGGCAACTATCGCCGCAGAAGGCGCCGACGTCCTGGTGCATCACGTGATTCTGCCGGGCCAGCAGCTCGGAGAATGGCTGGGGATCCCGGCCTTACCGGTCTGTATGCAGCCTTTCTGGGCGCCTACATCCGCGTTCCAGAACCCCATGCACGCGCTGCGGATTCCGAGAGCGTTCTACAGGCTGAGTTATCGGACGTCGAACCTCTGGTACCAGATCCTGTCGGGACGCACCAGGCGGTGGCGACTCGAAACGCTGCGGCTGCCGATGCGTCGTGGTTTCCGTGATCTCCTCCGCGGACCGGACGGCCGTCCGGTCCGGCTCCTGCAGGCGTTCAGCGCGCACGTGCTGGCGCCACCGCCTGTCGACTACCCGGCCTGGGTTCGCACCACCGGCTTCTGGCGCCTGCCCGCACCGCCTCGCTGGAGTCCTCCGCGCAAGGTTGCTGACTTCGTCGAGGGTGATGTCCCGGTCGTCTACGTCGGATTCGGCAGTGTGCCTGGCGTCGACTCGGAGCGAACTGCCCGGATGATCGGCGAGGCCGTGCGGCTGGCCGGAGTACGCGCGGTTGTCGCGACGGGAGGGAGCCGCACCGAGATGAGTCGTGACGAGGAGGACATCGTGGTCGCGAAGGACATACCGCACGACTGGCTCTTCAACCGGGTGTCAGCCGTTGTGCATCACGCCGGAAGTGGAACATCGGGCGCTGCCCTCGCGGCTGGGCGGCCGCAGGTCGTGTGCCCGTTCATGGGTGATCAGCCCTTCTTCGCCCAGAGAATGTATGACCTCGGCGCGGCTCCACCTCCGCTGCCACCCCGCGACCTGAACCCCACGAAGTTGGCCCGCGCCATCGACAAGGCTGTCAACGATCCAGCTATGACCGCTGCCGCCCGAGAGCTCGGAGGCCTGGTCCGCGCCGAAGCGGGCGTCGACGACGCCGTGAAGGTCATCGAAGCCACCCGCAGCTAGACTCGCCGTCCTCCGATCACGTCGTGCACTGAAGGATTTGTCCTCTGTCGCTGAGGCGCGAACGCAAGGTGTCGATGTTCACGTCTTGCACGCTGCTGGCCTGCTGAACCGCGAGCGCGGCCGCCACACCGGCGGATTCACCGAGAATGCAGAAGGTCGGCTCCATCCGGATAGCGGCGTAGGCGATGTGCGTCGCGGACAGACTGACCGGAACGAGGAGATTGAGGCAGTCGGATGCCCAGGGCGTGATCGCGCGGTACGGAACGTCGAACGGCCGGCCGGTGCCGATCTCGCCGCCGATGAACATATTTCCCTCCGTGGCGACCCCGACTTCAGAAGAACCGGGGCGAGGGCACGCGTAGCGGCGCGCTGGGTACGTGTCCACGCCGTACAACGCCAGGCCAACCCCGTCCTCGACAGCGGTGCGGTTGAGAACGTCGTCGTGGGTGAGGGTGTACCTACCGTGCATCCGCCGGGCTACCCGGACATAGAGCTGGTTCGGCCAGCCCTCGGTCTCCGGATGCATTGTCCGATCGAGCCCGAGGGCCGCGGTCTGCTCGCGGAAGTCAGCGGGGATGCGTGGGTCGGTGCTGAGGAAGTGATGCAGCCCGCGGAGATAGTCGATGTGCATTCGCCAGATCGCCGAGCGAGTCGCCCAGCCGCCGTCCTGATAGTGACGGCTCACACCGAGAGGTGCGTTGGTGACCAGGGACTCGCGCAGATAGTTGTATTCGCCGCCGTTTTGCAGCCAGCCCGGGAAGATCCCGCTCAGTCGCTCCAGAGCTGTGCCGTCGTCTGTGCCCATGATGTACTCGGCGTATCGCCCGACGAGTTCGTAATGGCTGGCGCGATACCCCGGCGGCGGCGTCAGCGGTACGGCGCGCCGTGGGTCCGTGGTCAGGTAGAAGCGAAAGTTGTATGCCTGGGTGTAGTCGTCACCGGCTCCGATCGGTTTGCCGTGGTCCGTGTCGATCATCGGGATCAGGCCGGACTCGGGGCGGCCGGGCTCGACGTACGGATCGATCGGAGTCCAGTTCGTAGGCTCACGGACGCCCGCCGGCTCTTCCTTGTACTCATCGGCCGACTCACGCCCCGTCCGGTAACTGACTCCGGAGGCGGCCATCAGGTCGCCCTCGTACGACGCGTCGACGAAGAACCGCGCCTCGATGTCCACGCTGGAGCCGTCCACGAACGTGGCCGCGGGAACGCCCCAGCGATCCAGCGGCGCACCGCCGAACCGTACGGAGGCGATTCGTCCGTCCTGGCGCTGGACGGCAGCGACGCGATGCTCGAGGACGACGGGAATGCCTTCGTCACGGATCCAGTCGGCGAAACTGGTGCGAATCTCCGGCGGAGTGTTGCCGAACCCGAACACCTTCCGGCGAGTCAGCCCGCCGACAGCTTCCGGCATCGCACAGTCCTGCTGCGGCTTGATCCCCGCCCCGAGGATTCCCCCGAGCCACCGATTCGGCTCGACGAGCACTACGGAGGCTCCCTCTTGCCGCGCTGCAACGGCCGCGGCGCATCCGGCCGGGGTTCCGCCGTACACGCAAACATCGACTCTTCGGATCATCGATTCCTGTCTTCCTGGGTCAGAGTGACTAGTTCTGCCGCGGCCAGGAGTTGCCGGGTGTACGGCGTTCCCGGGTCGCGGAGCACCTCGGCTGTGGATCCTGCTTCGACGATCGACCCGGACAACATGACGGCGATCTGGTCGCAGACCCTGCTGACGAGGGCCAGGTCGTGGGACACGACGACCAGCGTGAGCCCGAGTGTCTGCCGAAGCTCCATCAGGAGATTGAGCACCTGTGCCTGGACCGAGACGTCCAGTGCACTCGTGGGTTCGTCCGCATACAGGACCTGCGGGCCGACCAGCAGTGCTCGCGCGATCGCGACCCGCTGCACCTGTCCGCCGGAGAGTTGATGGGGGTGCCGATCGAGTATCCCGGCGTTGAGGCCGACCTGCTCGAGACGATCGGCCAGCTCGCTTTGCGATGGAGTACGACGTTCGAGCGCCTTGACCGGCTCTGCGAGCGCGGTGGCCAAGGACATCCGCGGATCGAAGGAACTCGCCGGATTCTGGAACACCAGCTGGTTCTGCTTCCTGAACGTCCGGCCATCCTGCCGAAGCCAATGGCTGACGTCACGATCCTGGTAGCGAACGGCGCCGGCCGGAGCAGGGACCAGACCGCACATGAGTCGGATCAACGTCGACTTACCGGACCCCGACTCACCGACCAGCCCCAGCGTGGTGCCCTGCTCGATGCGCAGGTCGATGTTGTCCAGTGCCGGCGCCTGGCCGGTCCGGTACCGGTGCGAGAGACGCGTGGTCTCAACGATGTAGCTCATGTGCTTCGACTCCACTACAGATCGCAGGATTCCAGCATCGGAAGGAATGGCCGTTGTCCGAATCGGTGACGGCCGGTTCCTGAGCGCAGGCGTCGACCGCGTGTGGGCAGCGATTCCGGAAACGGCAGCCGGAGGGGAACTCCCCAGCGGCGGGCACGCTGCCTGCGATGGTCGTGAACGGTACGCCGAGCAGCTGTCCCGATTCGGCAAGGCTGGTACTGGCCGGGCTGGCGGCGATGAGTGCCTCGGTGTAGCGATGACGCGGGTGCCGCACGACTTCTTCGACCGGACCGGACTCGACCAGCCGGCCACCGTACATCACCGCTATCCGTTCGCTGACAGCCCGTACGACGCCCAGGTCATGGGTGATGAACAACAACCCCATCTCATGTTGCCGGCTGAGGTCCAGCAGCAACTCGAGAATGCCCTGCTGCACCGTCACGTCCAACGCGGTGGTCGGCTCGTCCGCGATCAGCAGCCGTGGGTGGCGTGCGATCGCCATAGCGATCAGAGCCCGTTGCCGCTGTCCTCCCGAGAGCTGGTGCGGGTACCGCCTTGCCAGGCCTTCGGGATCCGGTAGCTGCACCTGCTCGAGCAGATCCAGTACCCGATCCCGGACATCGTGCCGCGGGATGCCGGCCCGGATCCGTACGGCCTCAGCCACCTGGCGGCCGATCCGCATCAGCGGGTTCAGCGCCTTGAGCGGATCCTGGAAGATCATGCCGATCTCGCTCCCGCGAACCGTTGCACACTCACGGTCCGACATGCCGATCAGCTCACGACCGTCCAGCCGGATCGATCCGCGGACAACCGCCCCGGCCGGCAGCAGACCTGCGACGCTCGTTGCCATCATCGTCTTTCCTGAGCCCGACTCGCCGACCAGTCCGACGCGTTCGCCCGGACTGATGTGGAACTCGTCGACGGTGAGGACGCAATGCGGCCCGATACTGACGGAGAGATCGTGGATGTCGAGCATCAGGCGGTCACCGCTTTCGTCTGCACATGGGGGTCGAGCAAGGAACGCAGTCCGTCGCTGAGGAAGTTGAAGCCGAGTACGGCGGTGGCGATGGCGACACCCGGCAGGATGATCAGCGACTCGGAGACGCCGAGGAAACTCTGTGCTTCATTGAGCATGCGTCCCCACGAGACCGCGGGCGGTTGAGCACCGACACCGAGGTAGGACAGGGCTGCCTCGAGAAGCACCGCCGACGCGAACATCACCGAAGTCTGGGCGAGAACGAGAGGCCCGATGTTGGGGAGCACATGCCGGAAGAGCACGAAGTGTTTGCTCCGGCCGTAGGCGAGGGCTGCCTCCACGAAGTCGAGCGCGAGCACTTGCCTGGCCGGACCGATGGTGACCCGGGTGGCCACCGGTACGAACCAGGTGATGATGGCAACGATCGATGTCGTGTTGCCCGGACCGATGGCGGTCGCCAGGACGAGCGCGAGCAGCAGGCCAGGTAAGGCGATCCCGATGTCGGTGATCCGGCTGAACAAGCTCCGCAAGGTGCGGTGGCTTCCAGCGATCAGCAGACCGAAGACGGTTCCCGGCACGATCGCGGCGACGGTGGCGATACCCGCTACCACCAGCGAGTTCCGTGCTCCGGCCATGATCATGCTGAGGACGTCCCGGCCGAGGCCATCGGTGCCCAGCAGATGGCCGGAGGAGCCCATCGGGGCGAGCCTGTTGGCCACGTCGATCTCCCCGGGGTCGTACGGTGTCCACACCAGCGACAGCAGTCCCGCGCCGAGAAAGAGTGCGAGCAGGGCTGCACCGATGACCAAGGACGGAGTCACGCCTGAGCGCTGTGCGCGCCGATCATTCGACATGTGTTGCTCGCTTCTCGGAGTCACGGATCCGCGGATCCAGAACGCCGTAGGTGATGTCCATCAGAAAGTTCAGCGTCAGCACCATCAGCAGGATGACGAAGGCGACTGATTGAACGACGATCGCCTCGCGGCCGTTGATCGCCGACACGAGCAGGCTGCCGAGCCCGGGCAGGGTGAAGACGTTCTCGGTCACGACGGTGCCGGCCAGTAAGCCGCCGAGGGTCAGCGTTCCGACGGTCACGATGGACACCGACGCGTTCCGAACGCCGTGGACGAGTACCGCGCCCGGGAGCGTTCGCCCCTTTGCCATCGCCGTACGTAGGTACTGCTCGTCGAGGACGTCGAGCATCGCCGACTTGATGTATCGCGTAAGAACGGCTGAAACGAAGAGCGACAGCGAGGCGATCGGCAGCACGAGACTTCGGATCGTCTGCACAGGGTCCTCCGACCACGGAACATAGCCGCCGGCGGGGAACCAGCCGAGGCGAATCGAGAAGAGGCTGATCAGGACGAGCCCGGCCCAGAACGTCGGCACCGCAAGTCCGAGCTGGGTCAACACGTCGACGACGCCGCCACGCATCGTCCGGGCGCGCATGGCGGAGTACGAGCCGGCGGCCACCGAGACGATGACCGAGATCGCCATCGAGCCGAGCGCGAGGATGACCGTCAGGCCCATCCTGGACTGGATCTGCTGGGAGACGTCATAGCCCGCGGCGTACGACTGGCCGAGGTTCCCCCGGAACAGGTCGCTCAGCCAGGCGGCGTACTGGACGACCTCTGGCCGGTTGAGGCCGAGTTGTGCCCGCAACTCGGCGAGGGACGCCGGCGTCGCCGTCCTCCCGAGGATGACGGTCGCCACGTCGCCGCCCAGTAGCCGCAACAAGAGAAACACGACCACCGAGCCGGCGAGAGCGGACGCAGCGAGTAGAACAGTAGATCTCACGAGCAGCCAGCGCATCGGCGCTCCCTTCGTAGAGCGGATTCTGAGAGCCGTTCGGGAACTGTCAGCCGGCGCCCCAACGGAGGCCGCGCAGATCGATCTCGCTGTTCGACGCGAAAGGCTTGGAGCCCTGCAGGCCGGTGCGGTAGAGGGACGTCACATCTGTTGTCCAGGCTGGGATGAGGTAGGCACGTTCGGCGTCCTTCTCGACGGCTTCACGCCTGAGGTTCGCCCATTCGGTCCGGTCGAGGGCCCGGTCGGCGCGAGCCAGCAGGCTGTCCATTTCCGGATAGCAGTCCTTGGTGAAGAATCCCGGGCAGGTCCAGGCGTCGATCTGTTGTGGACCGGAGATGTGTGTGATCTGGTATTGGGCCTTCGTCAGCACGCGATCCAGGTAGGCAGGGAACTCGAGTGCCTGGGCCTGCACCTTGAACCCGGCGCGTTGCAGCCCTTGCGAGATGATCGCGACACCGGCCTCGGTTCCGGCGAGATACGTGTAGTGCAGTGTGAGTCCCTGTTTACCGGCCTCGGTCAGCAGTTGCTTGGCCTTCGCCGGATCATGGGGGTACGGGCACTTGTCGCTCCTCCAGGGCTCGTTCGGCGGATTGACGAAGGTGCAGGCCGGTTCGCCGCTTCCCGTCGTGCCGTTGATGAATGCCTGCCGGTCCAGGGAATAGGCGACCGCCTGCCTGACGCGCGGATCAGCGAAGGCCGGGTCGGTTGCGTTGAGGCTGAGGTAGACCATCTCCCGGCCGGAGACGACGCTCTTCGTGAAGCCCGGCGTCCTTGTAATGCTGTCGATCTGTGCTTTGTTGCCCCCGAACGCTCCGATCATGTCGACGTCGCCCGCGCGCAGGGCGTTGACGGCTGCGGACGGATCCTTGATGAACCGCCACGTGATCGTCCTCAGCGCCGGCTTCGTCCCCCAGTACCGGTCGTTGCGGACCAGGTCAACCTCGACACCGTTCTTCCAGTCGCGGAAGGCAAACGGCCCACTGCCTACCGGGGCCTTGTTGAGGCTGTTGGCCGAGCCGCGCGGGATGACGAGACCGCTGTCGGTCGACATCGCTTCGAGGAAACGCTGACTCGGTGTACTCAGAGTCACCTTGACTGTTCGGCTGTCGACTTTCGAGACCTGTTTGACAGCCTTCAGCCGGGCGGCGACGTCCTGAAGCTTGGTGGTTCTGCTCTGTTCCAACGAGTAGACCACATCGTCCGCGGTCAGTGCCGATCCGTCGCTGAAGACCGCCTTGCGGATCTTGAACGTGTAGACGGTTCCGTCGCCGCTCATCGTGTACGACTCCGCGAGCAACGGAACCAACGTGCCGTCCTTCTTCTTGTCGAGGAGAGGTTCGAGCACGTTGAGCATGAGCAGCGAACGGATCGCTGTCTCCGGGTTGCGCAGGTAGTTCCAGTCGGATGGTTCCTGCCCGAATGCGATGGTCAGGCTGTCCTTCGTTGCCTGGGTGCTGCCGCCGCCGCGCGCGGAGCCGGCGCACGCGGCGGTCAGCAGTGCGATGCACAGCGCGATGACGATCGATGCCAGGAACCCTGGTGATCGCCGGGAAATACGATGGGACGAACGTGGTGCACGGTCGTGGTTCATCACTGACCCCACCTCCTCAGGGCTGGAGTTTGCGCGGAGCTCCACAACGGCCGGGGTCGGTGATGCAGCCTGCGTTCGGCAGGCGATCGAGGGCGTCGTCGTGGTTCACCAGTTGAACTTCGCGTTTCATTCCAGTGAAGAGACGCCGTCGCTCTCTGTCAATGTCGCGAGGCGGGGCAGATGCGCAGGGCCGATCGGCCAGCTCATGGTCCGTCGATGCGTGTGGCCGGTACGCCGGCGACACGGGCCTCGGGTGGCACGTCGGCGGTGACGACGGCGCCCGCGCCCACGGTCGCGCCCGCTCCGATCGTGCGTCCGGGGAGGACAACGGCCGCCGCGCCGATGAAGGCAGCGTCCTCGACGACGACGCCGCCTCCCAGCACGGCAAGCGGACTCAGTACTACGTGGTCGCGGACGACGCAGTCATGCCCGACGACTGCGTTCGCGTTGACCAGGACATGCCGGCCGAGGCGGGCATCCGCCTGAATTCGTGCCCCGGGCAACACTATTGCTCCCATCCCAACGGAAACCCCTTCGTCGAGGGTGGTCGCAGGGTGCGTGAGCGTCGCGGGTTGCCGATTCCAGTTGGTCGCCAGCGCATCGACTCGGCGTCGCG
This sequence comes from Kribbella sp., assembly GCF_035655035.1. Classification (GTDB taxonomy): domain Bacteria; phylum Actinomycetota; class Actinomycetes; order Propionibacteriales; family Kribbellaceae; genus Kribbella. The sequence continues at coordinate 17,304 of NZ_DASRVN010000673.1, forward strand.
ATGCTGGGTTGCCGATGGCAATCACGTACCTGGCATCGGTGAAGGCCAGTGCCTCGTCACCACCGAGCAGCGGGGAGCACCCGTTCGGGTGCGGCGCGGTGCGTACGTCGAGATAACCGACGATTCGATAGGGGGAGCCCGCAAGGGTGTTCACCAGGGACCTGACCTGTCGGGCCACGGCGCCCGCGCCGATGACGACGAGTGCCCGGCTCGGGCAGCGTTGGGCAGCCATGGCTGCGATCGTGCCGATCGGGCCGACCGGATGCCAGAGGGCCTGTTTCGCCTGGCCGCAGCGAGACCCGACTGGGGACTGTATTGCCTAGTGAAACGGGAGTTTCTATTATGGCCGCACTGGTGGCTGCACCAGCGCCTGCCGTGCGGGGAGAGACGTCATATGTGGACAAATCAAGCTGATGAGCGCCGGCCTCTGGTTTCACCTGCGCAGCTCGACGTTGCGGCTGTCGCTGCGGAACTCGGTCTGGATCTGGCTCGCGAGGAGATGCGAAGTGTGCAGGCCGGTGTCGACAGGAACCTTGCGCTCCTGGGAGAGTTCCTGGCGGACCACGCGCCGAGCGATCCGCCGAGCGGATCCGTCCGCGACGGTCGCCGGACGCGGCTGCTCCCCGCTGCGGACGACGACCCGCTCAACGCATGGCTGTCGAGGTGTTCGATCAGTGGATCCGGTACGGGGCTGCTGTCCGGGTCGACGGTTTCCTTCAAGGACACGATCGCCGTTGCCGGCGTACCGCTGACGTGTGGCGTCGAGGAGATGGACGATTACGTCGCGGAGTTCGACGCGACTGTGGTCCGTCGCGCCCTGGAGGAAGGTGCGACCGTCGTCGGAAAGAACACCGTCCTCGGCGGATTCGGTGAAGTGGATGCCGGACACAGGCCACAGAATCCGCATTCGCCGGATCACCTGACCGGCGGCAGTTCGGCGGGATCCGCCGTGGCCGTTGTGTCCGGTGATGTCGACGTGTCGTTCGGAGGGGACCAGGGAGGATCGATCAGAATTCCAGCGGCCTGGTGCGGTGCGGTGGGCATGAAGCCGACGTTCGGACTGGTGTCGAGTTTCGGTGTGGTGAGTGGCGCAGACCAGAGCTTCGACCATGTGGGGCCGATCGCACGGACGGTTCAGGACGCGGCGGCAGCGTTGCAAGCCGTTGCAGGATACGACCCGCTGGATCCGCGGCAGGGCCGCGATGTGCCGACGAACATCGACGTGCTGACACAGCTGGGTGACGGCATCTCAGGTCTGCGGATCGGTCTTCTGGACGAAGGATTCGTTGGTGTCGACGAGGGCGTGGCTTATTGGGTCCGGACCGCGGCCGCCGTCCTGGGTAGGGCAGGAGCCGAAGTCTGCAAGGCGTCGGTTCCCCAGCATCTTCAGGTCCTCGCGCCATGTCTGGCCCTCGACGCCGAGAGTGCGCGATTCATGCGAGAAGCCGGGCCGCTGGGCGTGGCCTCGCGGACGTGGTACCCACCGAGTCTCGTCGAAGCACTGAATCGCGCCTGGGCTGATCACGTCGCCGAGGCGCAGAAGTACTCCGTGCTCATGGGCGAAGCGACCCGAAGGGCCTATCGTGGCCGTGCCTACGCTGTTGCGCAGAATGCGCGGCCTGCGTTCGTAGCTGCCTATGACCGCGCATTTGAGGACTTCGATCTGCTGTTGATGCCGACGACGCTCTTCACGGCACCGCTGTCCGCAGGGCCGGTTCGCACGTTTCTCGATTTCCCGACGGTCGCGCACACACTGGGACTGACCAACACATTGCCTTTCAACTACACCGGTCATCCAGCGCTCGCGATCCCGTGTGGGACATCCGACGGCCTGCCGGTCAGCTTTCAGTTGGTCGGACGCATGTTTGACGACGGACTCCTGTTGCGGGCCGGATACGCGTTCCAGGAATCTGTCGACTTCGACGCCATCACAGCAGTCGCGAGTCCGGATGCCGGCTAGTCGCCATCCGATATCGATTCGCCGAATGCACTACCAGTGATATCGCTTGGCGTGCTCGGCATCGACTCTCGGCGCCAGCCAGGCGGCCGTCTCGGCAAGTCCTGCCTCGAGCGACCACGATGCCCGCCATCCCAGGTGGGTGCTTGCGCGGCTCGGATTCGACTGCAAGACCTGCACCTCGCTCGCCTCCGGACGGGTTCGTTCTGACTCCGTGATCACCTCCGCCTCGACACCGGTGACCTGGCAACAGAGCGCGAACAACTCGCCGATCGACACTGCTCGACCTGTCCCGAGTTGTACCAGCGCTCCCGGTGGAAGGCTGGATCCGGCGATCCGCACGAAGCCGTCGACCGTGTCGCTCACATAGGTGAGGTCGCGGCGCGGCTCGAGGCTGCCGAGCCTCACCTGCTTCGCACCTGACAGCAGTTGCGCCAGTATCGTCGGTACGACAGCCCGCGCGGACTGTCGCGGACCATAGGTATTGAACGGCCGGAGCGTCAGAACGTCCACTCCGAAAGACCTGGCATATGCCTGGCACAGTTGGTCGGCCGCGACTTTGGTTGCCGCGTAGGGGGACTGCGCGCGAACTGGGTGATCCTCAGCGATCGGTACCGACTCCGGTGTCCCGTACACCTCGCTGGTCGACGTGTTGATCATGCGGACTCCGCCGGCGTCCCGGACGGCCTCCAGAACATTCAATGTGCCGGCGGTATTGGTCTCGACGAACGACTCCGCGGCGCGATAGCTGTAAGGGATGGCAATGAGAGCGGCGAGATGGAACACGATCTCAACGTCTCGTACTGCGTCTCGCACCGTGCGGGCGTCCCGAATGTCACCGAGCTGAAGGTCGAGCCCGGCGAGTTGCCGTGCGGTGAGGTGGTCAAGCCATCCGTAGGAGCCCTCGGAGTTGTACCCGCAGATTGCCCGGACCTCGGCCGCCTCATCCAGCCGCCTTTCGACCAGGTGGCTGCCGATGAAGCCTCCTCCTCCGGTCACCAATACGCGCTTGCCCGCAAGTCCAGTCACGATTCTCCCGGGGATGCCGTACGCCTGCCGAGTTGTCGTGCCTCATCGTTCCCGAGTTCCGTCGCTGGAACCAGGAGGTCCTTTCCGCCGAGCTCGATTCTGTCTTCCCGACGCGTCGCGGGTGAGCCTGAATTCGTCCCCTGTCACGCATTGCCCGGTTCTGCAACGCTCGACGGCGTGGTGATCCTGGTCGGCCGTGAATCGAGGGAGACGATGCATATCGCTGAGGTGCTTGTCGCCGAGAGGGACCCGATACGTGCGGTTCTCAAGGCGATCGACCGGGTCGGCTCGTCACGTGCGTTCGTTACGGACTCGTCCGGCCGGCTCGTGGGTGCGATCTGCGAGCGCGACATCCGGAAGGCACTGCTCGCCGGTGCCGGACTCGACTCACCGTCCGCCGCACTCGTGCGGGATGCCGGTGTCGTGACGAAGCCGGAGGTCGGACGGGCGGAAGCGCTCGATCTCATGCAGGCCTTGGGGCTGCGGGAGTTGCCGGTGGTCGATCAGGACGGGCGGGTCGTCGGAGTCCACACCGACTGCGTGCCCGCGGGAGTCCAGCCCCGGCACAACGCCGCGGTCATCATGGCCGGCGGCAGGGGATCCCGGCTCGCCCCGTTGACGGAGCATGTTCCCAAGCCGATGCTGCGGGTCGCAGGGCGCCCGATCCTCGAACGGCTGGTGCTGCATCTCGTCGGCGCAGGCATCAGCCGGATCTTCATCTCGCTCAACTACCTGGGAGAGATCATTGAGGAACACTTCGGCGACGGCGCCCGCTTCGGTTGCCGGATCGAGTACCTGCGTGAGGATCGAAGCGTTCCGCTTGGCACGGGTGGCTCCTTGCGGCTGCTGACGCAGTACGGCGACATCGCGGAACCGCTCCTGGTGATGAACGGCGATCTGGTGACCGACTTCTCCGTCGGCGACCTGCTCGACGCTCATGCCGGCGAAGGCGTGGCAGTCACAGTCGCGTCCGTCCAGTACCAGCATCAAGTGCCGTTCGGCGTACTTGAACAAACCAATGGTCGCCTGGTGCGTCTCGTGGAGAAACCTGTCCCCACGTGGCCGGTGAACGCGGGGATCTACGTGCTCGAGCCCGAGCTGATCTCGAAGATTCCGAACGGGCGGTTGTTCCCGATGACCGATCTGCTTGATCAGTGCCTCAAATACGGCTGGCCTGTCGGCCTCTGGCCACTGCAGGAGCACTGGCAGGACATCGGCCGGCCCGCCGACCTTGCACGTTCACGAGGCGAGGGATAACCATGTGCGGCTTTGCCGGCTGGCTTTCACAGGGGCGTGACCTCACTTGCGAACACGAGACCATCGCGGCCATGACGGCGACGATGGCCTGCCGGGGGCCGGACGAGTCGGGCGTGTGGACGACACCGCAGATCGCCCTGGGGCATCGCCGGCTCGCGGTCATCGACGTACCTGGTGGTAAGCAGCCCATGAGGGTGGAGACGCCGGCCGGCACCGTAGCCCTGGTGTTCGCCGGCGAGATCTACAATTTCGTCGAACTCCGGAGACAGCTGGAGCAGCACGGCGAGAGGTTTCGTACAGACAGCGATACCGAGGTGTTGCTGCGCGGCTACCTGTGCTGGGGCGACGACGTCGTCACCCGGATGAATGGAATGTTCGCGGCGGCGATCTGGGACGAGTCACGGCGGCGGCTGGTCCTGGTCCGCGACCGCCTGGGCGTCAAGCCGCTGTACTACTTCCCGATGCCGGACGGGGTGATCTTCGGGTCAGAGCCGAAGGCCGTCCTGGCCAATCCTTGCGTGGAGCCCGCGGTGGATGCTGACGGTCTCCGCGAGCTTGTGGAGCTGACACAGCGACCTGGTTGGTCGCTGTGGAAAGGGATGCGGAGCGTCGCACCAGGCTCGCTCGTGACTGTCGACGAGTCGGGTATCCGGACTGCGCAGTACTGGCGGCTTCGCGCGTCGCCGCACACTGATGGCCGGCAGTCCACCGTCAACCGCGTGAAAGAGCTGTTCTCCGACTCGGTACGACGCCAACTCGTGTCCGACGTCCCGCGATGTGTCCTGCTCTCGGGAGGCCTGGATTCGAGTGCGATCACTGGGGTCGCGGCGGGTCGGCTTCGTGGTTTCGGCGAACAGCTCCGGACGTTCTCGGTCGATATGGTCAGCGGCACACACGGGTTCGTTGCGGACCGGCTTCGTACGACGCCCGACACGCCGTACGCCCTGGAGATGGCATCACACGTCGGATCCCGGCACGAGATCGTTCAGGTGAACGCGGACGAGCTGGCCGATCCGGAGGTACGGCGGGCAACCGTGACTGCTCGGGACGGGCCGGCATTCGGTCAGCTGGATGCATCGCTCTACCTGCTGTTCAAGGCCGTCCGGAGCGAATCCACGGTGGCGTTGTCCGGCGAGTCCGCTGACGAGCTGTTCGGCGGATACGAGTGGTTTCACAGTCCCGGTATCGCGACGGCCGGAACATTTCCGTGGCTGGCGGCCTCGCACGCCGGCCGGACCACCCGGGCGCCGGTGTTCTCTCCGGACCTCGTGCGCGCACTCGATGTCCCGGCGTACGTCGCGGATCAATACGCGACCGCGGTCGCCGAGGTGGAACATCTCGACGGTGAGTCCGAGGACCGGCGGCGGATGCGCGTAGTGTGCCACCTCGCGCTCCGCCGGTTCCTGCCGATGTGGCTCGAACGCAAGGACAGGATGTCGATGGCGGTCGGTCTCGAGGTCCGCGTACCGTTCTGTGACCATCGCCTCGTCGAGTACGTGTACAACGTGCCCTGGGCGCTGAAGACCTTCGATCACCGGGAGAAGAGCCTGCTCCGGCATGCGGTCGCGGACGTGCTTCCGCGGTCGGTGGCGACCCGCGTCAAGAGCGCCTATCCGTGGACGCACGATCCGGCCTACGAGTCGATGATCCGCGCGCAGGCGCAGGAGCTGGCCCACGACCGGTCGGCGGAGGTCTTCTCCGTCGTCTCCCGCGACTGGTTGCGGTCAGCAACGTCTCGATCGAACAGTACGGCGTCCATCGAATGGCTGCTGGACCTGCATCACTGGTTCGACCTCTACCGGCCGTCAATCGTGATCTGACCACCTTCTCCGCATCGCGGCTGCTCTTGTGGACAACTGGAAGCAGAGCGGTAGGTCACTCGGCGGGAGGCTCGTCGCCCTGGGACGGGCTGAGCGCGAGCTGCTCGGCCACCTCGATCAGGGTGTGCGCGGTCTTCTCCACGTCACGCATCGGAAAGCGCGCTTCGGGCGCGCTGACGCTGAGCGCTGCCGGAAGGCGGGTGCTGCGGATCGGAACGGCGACACATCGGCCGTCGGGGTCGTGTTCGCGGTTGTCGACCGCGTAGCCGAGGCGCCGTACCTTGGCCAGCTCTGCCAGGTAGTCGTCGATGGTGGTGATGGTGTCGGGCGTTCTCCGCGGCATTCCGGCCTGTTCCAGGAGCTCGCGGACCCTGGTTTCCGGCAGGTGTGCGGCGATCGCCTTGCCGAGTGCCGTGGAGTGCAAGGGGTCATGACTGCCCCGGGTCGAGGACAACCGGACGCTCCGCCGGCTCTCGATGACCTCGAGGTAGGTCACCTGGGCACCGTCGAGCAGGCCGAGGTTGGTCGTCTCGCCAAGGGTGTTGCGAAGCCGCTCGAGGGAAGGGCGGACGCGCTCGCGGAGTACTTCGAGTTGCCGGGACTGCATGCCGAGGAATCCGAGGCCGAGGCGGTAGAGTCCGCTGTCGTCGTCCCGCTCGACGTAACGGTGCTTCTCGAGCGTCCACAGGTAACGGAACGCCGACGACTTGGGCAACTCCGCGGCGTCGGCGACCTCTTTCAGCGTGACACCGTCGACCGATTCCTGCAGGAGATTCAGGACGGCGCAGACGCGCTCGATGGCACGGACCCCGTACTCCCGCTCTTTCGCCTGGGAAGTCTTGCTGGCCAGCAGACTCACCTCTATCTCGCCCATCAGCCCTTGACGTGAATTAGATTTCAAGTTTCATTGTACGAAACCGGCGTGGTCCACAGTCAGGGGGCCAATTCTGCCGGCTATCAGGTAGCGCGCCTCCGGTGCGGCTGCGCGAGTAGTTCCGTCGGTGGTGTGTCCGGCTGGAGTCTCTTGATCAGCGTGCCCGGGTCGATCTCGAGGACGTAGGCGATGTCGAGCAGCGTGCTGAGGCTGGGTAACGCTCGGCCGTTCTCGTAGTTGCTGATCGCCGCGACGGTGGACCCGGACTGGTAGGCGAGGTTGAGCTGGGTGAGCTTCTTCGCCTGGCGTTGCTTTCGCAGGCGCTGGCCGAACTCCTGAGCGGCGGCGGACACGGGTGGCTGGGGCACGCCAGTACCTTGATTGAGCAACCAGAAATCCACTATACATATTCGGACAACCAGAAATCAGGTTATTCATTTCGATAAATTCTGGCGCAGTATCTGGGAGGTGCCCCGGTGGACGGCGGTCCTGATATCGACGTAGTGCTCGCCGAGGTGGCGGCCAAGCACGGGCTGGATGTCACCGACATCCCGGACGCGGTGATTGCGGTCGGCACCGGTCTGCTGCACGAGGCCATGCCGCTGCTGCGCGGGCCTGAGTTCGACACTCACGCCCAATGGCTGCCGGTCCTCGCCGAAGCCTTTGTGGAGTGGGCGCGTCGCGAGCACCGGCTGGCATCGGAATCGTCAGCTTAGTGACGCCGCCAGCTCGGCCCTGTGGTGCTCGAGCCACGTTGCGAAGGACTCCAGCTCCGGGTTCAGCTCGCGGACCTTCGCAAGGTCGCGGGCGCCGGTGAACTCGTCGTGGTTCTCGGCGTAGAACTGGAACATGTTGGCCATTTCGACGGCCATCGGGAACGGGTACTCGCGGTACTCCTCGACGGCCGGTGCGTGGTACATGACCTTCTCGCCGAGGGCCTCGGACAGGGCTTCGGCGTACTGGGTGCCGGTGAGGTGGTCGCCCGCGATGCTGATGGTGGCGCCAATGAGATCGGGGCGCTTCAGGATCGCGAACGCGCTCCGGCCGATGTCCTCGGACGCAACCCCGGACAGCCGCCGGTCGCCCATCGGGAACGTGATGGTCAGTTGTCCGTCGGTGGTGCGGGTGGGCGGCATGGCGTGGAGGAACGCGTCGAAGTAGAAGGTGGTTCGCAGGAATGTCGTCGGTACACCGTACTTCGTGAACAGCGCGTCCGCCTCGCCCTTCGCGTCGAAGTGGGGGACCTTGTAGCGGCCGTCGTCGAGGCTCGGTACGTCGTCGCGCCCGGCGAAGAACAGGCGCGTGTCCTCGAGGGTCGACCAGACGAGGTGCTGTACGCCGGCGTCGCGGGCGGCCCGGGCCGCGGTCTCGGCCTGATCCAGTTCCATCTCGGCGCGGGTGCGTGCGGCCTCTTGCTCGGGGGTCAGCGGCGCCCAGTAGTTCGTCACCACGTAAGCGCCGTACGCGCCGTCGAAGGCCGACCGTACGCTCGCCTCGTCGTCGAGGTCGGCCGCGACCACCTCGGCGCCGGACGCCGCGAGCTCCTGCGCCTTGGGGGTGTCAGGGTTCCGGGTCAGCGCCCGTACGGCGTACTCGCCGAACCGGTCCGCGAGGATCGCGCGCACGACCGCGCCGCCCTGTGCTCCGGTCGCGCCGACGACGGCGATCAGCTTCTTGCTCATATCCGGTCACTCCTCGAAGAGTTAGGTTGATGTGTCAACCCTAACGTCTCGGGTTGATGTGTCAACCCGTGCGGGTAGGATGGACGACGTGAGTAAAGGACCGTGGCTCGACGACGGCGAGCAGAAGGCCTGGCGCAGCTATCTGCTGATGCAGCGGACGCTGGAGACGCATCTGGAGCGGCACCTCCAGCGGGACTTCGGGCTGTCCAAGTCGGACTTCGAGATCCTGGTGAACCTGTCCGAGTCCGAGCACGGCCGGATGCGCGCGTTCGAGCTCGGCCGGGCGACGCAGTGGGAGAAGAGCCGGCTGTCGCACCACCTGTCCCGGATGGAGAAGCGCGGCCTGATCCGCAAGGAGGCCTGCGAGTCGCGGTACCCGGAGATCGTCGTCACCGCGGCGGGTCTGAAGGCGATCCAGGAGTGCGCGCCGGCGCATGCTGCGCGGGTTCGGGAGTTCATCGTCGACGTGTTCGGGCCGGAGCGGTTCGCGATGCTCGGCGAGGCCGCGGACGAGGTCGTCGAGGCGGTCGGCAAGCACTGTGCGACCGACTGCGCGCTGGAGTCCTGAGAACTGGTCTCAGAGATCTTTCAGCAGAACTTGACGGTGGCTTGAGCTTCTCTTGGAGCGCTGCTGAAGTGCCTCGGCCGAGGCTTGGGGCATGGTCAGAACAGATGAATCCCAGCCCAGCCGTCCGCGCTGGTTGCGCCGCGCGTCGGCCGCCGCGATAGCCACC
>NZ_DASRVN010000674.1:0-4189 GCF_035655035.1 Kribbella sp.
CGAGCCGAAGCAGCGCCAACTCGTCACGCTGGGCATCCTGGCGAGCCTCGGCGGCTGCGAACCCGAACTCGAGGTCCACATCAAGACGTCCCTCAACGTCGGCCTGACCCCGGCCGAGATCGTCGAAACCTTCATCCACACAGCCGGCTACGCCGGTTTCCCCCGCGCCATCAACGCGATCACCGTAGCCAAGAAGATCTTCGCGGAGCGGGACCTGCTGCCTGTCAATGGATGAGCATCGAGAGGGTGTTCAGGACCGAGCGGCGGGAGGACCCGACGTACTCCTGGAGCGACTGCGCGACTTCAGCTCCGCGATCGCGGTATTGGACGGATCGACCAGTACGCCGCTGGGCAAGACGTACGTGTCCACCGCCATCACCGAGGACGGCGTACCCAGGCAGTTGGCGCCGGGCACGCGGATCCGGCTCGGGTTCGCGCGAGCGCCCAGCAAGAACGAGGGCGAGCCGCGAGTGTGGGACATCCTCAGAGCGCACTGCGGTTGCAACAGCATGGGCACCTCCGTGGCGGCCGGCGAACTGCTGACCGGCGGCCACCTGTCGATCCCCGGGGTCGGCGGCACCCAGGTCGGCTGCCGGCCGCCGCTGCGGGACCAGGAGGAATGGCTCAAAACCTTCCTGACCAGCACACCCTCCTGGCGACTGAACGGCGACGAACTCACCCTCGCCGCGGGCGGTACGACGATCACTCTGCTCGACCGCAAGCTCGCCGAGCCGGACTTCCCACTCGAGGGGACCCGCTGGAAGGTCATCACCACCATCACCAACGCCGACCTGCGCCAGGGTTTCCAGTTCTCCGGACAGGCGTGGCTCAGCTTCGACAACGGGCGCGTCTCCGGCTGGACCGGCTTCAACGACCTGTCCGGCACCTTCACCCGCAACAACACCGAACTGAGCTTCAGCGACGTCAGCATCACCGACCGCCCCTGCTCACCCGAAGTCGAGACCTTCCGGACCGCCATCCGCGCCACCCTCGGACCTGCGGTCGCCTACTCCATCGACCACGACCAGCTGGTACTCCTGGCCCCCTCCGGCATCGGCCTCGACCTGACCGCAAGCTAGAACGCGTCAGCCCTTCGGGCCGAGGAAGTTCTCCAGATCGGAGAGGACGGCCATGGCGCCGATCGGGCCGAGGCCGAGGAACCACACCTCGTCGTCGACGCGTTGCGCCTTGCCCGCCTGCACGGCCGGCAGCGACTTCCAGAGGTTGCCGTTGACAACCTTCGTCTCGTCGGTGGTGTCCGGCTTGCCGTAGCTGGAGTAGAAGATCCGGTCCCCGTCGGCCTTGCCGATGTTCTCCTGGGAGACCTCGACGGCTAGGTCCTGCACGTCCTGGAGCTTCGGCCGCGGCAGCCCGATGTCCTTCAGGATCACGCCGATGAACGACAGGTTCCCGTACAGCCGGATCTCCCCGGGGCGGAACCGGACCAGCGAGATCGTCGGCGTACCGTCGACCTTCTTCTTCACGTCGTTCGCGCGGACCTGGTAGCCGTTCAGGATCGAGGTCGCCCTGGTCTCCTCGCCGACCGCGTCCGCGACCAGCAGGAAGTTCTCCTTCCACGGGAACCCGGGCCGGATGCTGAACACCGTCGGCGCGATCGCGCTGAGTTTGTCGTAGAGGTCCTTCGCGCGCAGCTTGCTGCCGAGGATCAGGTCCGGCTTGAGCGCCGCGATCGCCTCCAGGTTCAGCTCGCTGATCCCGCCGACCGTCTTGATCCCCTGCGCCTTATCCGCCAGGTACGATGGTACGCCGTTCTGCCCGGCCGTCGTCGCCATGCCGACCGGGGTGATGCCGAGCGCAAGTACGTCGTCGAGCTCGCCGCTGTCCAGCACGACGATCCGCTCCGGCTTCTTCGCGAGCTGCACCGAGCCCACCGCGTCCTTCACGGTCCGGGGGAACACGCCGGGCGCCGCGTCCGACCCGAGTTTCGCGGTCTCCGCGTCGGCGGTCTTGAACAGCCGCCCGCCGGTCGCCACTTCCTTGTCACCGACGCCGGTGTCCGCACTCTTGGTGTCCCCGCCGCCACAGCCGGCCAGCACCAGTACGGCGGCCGCGCTGACGATCCCGATCAGCTTCTTCACAGAGGTTGACCCTACAACAAGGCTAGTTAGGGTCACCTAACCAGGTCCACCTGCTGACCGGCCGTCAGCTCGACGGTCCGCTCCCCGTCGGGCAGCGCGATCCGGTACGTCCCCGCGGTCGACGCCCGTACGACGGCCTCGGTCAGCTTGCCGTCGCGCCAGGACACGTCGAACACCAGACCGCCCCGCGCCCGCAGCCCGCGGAACGACCCGTCGGGCCACTCGTCCGGCAGCGCCGGCAGCACCCGGATCACCTCGGTGTGGCTCTGAAGCAACAGCTCCGGAAGGCATCCGGTGATGCCGAAGTTCGCGTCGATCTGGAAGATGTCGCCGTCACGCGACATCAGGTTGCCCGACACCAGCCGGCTCAGGTAGTCCTGGATGACCGCGACGGCCTTCGACGGCTCGTACAGCCGGGCCCAGAGCGCGATCAGCCAGGCCGCGGTCCAGCCGCCGTTCACGGCACCGTCGGTACGCCGCTCCAGCGAGGTGCGGGCGGCCGCGGCCCACTCCGGCGTACGTTCCGGGTCGATCTCGGCGCCCGGGTACAGCCCGTACAGGTGGGACTGGTGCCGGTGATGTACCTCGGACGGCTCCCAGTCCGTCGGCCACTCGTGCAACCGTCCGTCCGGGGTGATCCGGATCGCCGGCAGCCGGTCCCGCGCGGCGGCGGCCCTGGATGCGAGGTCGGAGTCCAGCCCCAGCGCATCTTCCGCCTCGCGGAGGTTCGCGAACAGCTCGCGGATCAGCCAGGTGTCGTACGTCGAGGTCAGGTCGACCGATGCCTTCTCGCCGGACGGCAGCACGAAGTGGTGCTCCGGGGCGGTCGACGGGACGAACTGCAGTACGCCGTCCCGGTCCTCCACGAGCATCGCCAGGACGAACTCGGCCGCGCCCGCGATCACCGGGTACGCCCGCTCGCGCAGGAATCCGGCGTCCGACGTGAACCGGTAGTGCTCCATCAGATGCGCGGTCAGCCACACCCCGCAGGTGGCGCACATCGACCACACCGGGTCGTCGCCGCCTTCGCCGACGGGCCAGGTCGCTCGCCAGATGTCCGCGTTGTGGTGCGCGACCCAGCCGGGAGCGTCGTACAGGATCCGCGCCGTCTCCGCGCCCGACTCGGCCAGTCCTTCGAGCAGGTCGGTGAGCGGTTCGAAGCACTCGCTCAGCCCGGTCAGGTCGGCGAGCCAGTAGTTCATCTGGGTGTTGATGTTGTTGGTCCAGTCGCTGGCCCACATCGGCCGCAGGTCCTGGTTCCAGATGCCCTGCAGGTTGGCGGCTTGCGTGCCGGGGCGGGAGGACGCCATCAGCAGGTACCGCCCGAGGTTGAACGCGAGCGCGACCAGGTCCGGATCGCTGGCCCCGGCGGCGACCGATTGTCGACGTTCGTCAGTCGGATTGTTGACAATCGACCCGAGCTCCACCGAGGCCCGGTCGTACAGTGCCAGATGATCCTCGAGATGCCGCTCCCGAAGCTTGCCCACGGCAACCGCATCCGCCACCCCGGCCGCATCGAGCACGTCGACTGCGTCCTGGAATGCGACCTGTGGGTCCCGCCCCGGCGGCACCGACCAGCCGGCGAACGTGCTCGCGGCCGCCACCAGCACCGTCACCCGCGAAGCCCCACGCACCGCGACACCGTCCGCGGATTCCGTCACCGAACCGTCCGCGAACACCCGCAGCGCGACACCGAAGCCGATCCCGCGCCCGTCCTCGTACCGCACCGGATCGGGCCGCGACCGGTACTCGATCGTCAGGTCCGACGGCGCCCGGCCGACCACGCCGTAGGTACCGTCGGCGACCACACCATGGACCGGATGCGGGCTCTCCAGCCCGATCGTCAGGTCGACAACAGGATTGTCGGCAATCAGCGTCCAGACCAGCACCTGGTCCGGCGCCGACACGTACGTCTCGCGCCGGAACCGCACGCCGTCGACCGTGTAGTCGACGGCGGCGATCCCGGTCCGCAGATCCAAACTCCTCCGGTAGTCCACAACGCCCGCACCGTCCGCACGGCCGTCACCCGCCCCGGCAGAGATCACCAGATCCGCCAACGGCTGGTACGACTCCACCAGCGGCCCTTGCAG
>NZ_DASRVN010000675.1:0-6362 GCF_035655035.1 Kribbella sp.
GCCCATGACCAGGCCCATCCAGGCCGCGGTCGGCGTCATCCGCTTCCAGAACATGCCCAGGATGAACGTGGCGAACAGCGGGGCATTGAAGAATCCGAACAGGGTCTGCAGGTAGGCCATGATGTTCGAGAAGCTCGCGGCCAGCGAGGCCGTGAAGATCGCGATCACCGTCGCGGCGACCGTGGCGTACCGTCCGATGCGCAGGTAGAACCCGTCCTCGCGGCCCTTCACGAGGTAGTCGGCCACCAGGTCGTAGCTGAAGACCGTGTTGAAGGCCGAGATGTTGGCCGCCATACCCGCCATGAACGCGGCCAGCAGGCCGGTGATCGCCAGGCCCAGCAGCCCGTTCGGCAGGACCTCGCGCATCAGGTAGAGCAGCGAGTCGTTGTAGGTGACCCCCGAGCCCGAGGACCCGCCCGGGACCGTCTCGCCGGCCTTGGTCCGGGCCACCTCCGAGACCAGGACGGCGGCGATCATGCCGGGCAGGATCGTGATGAACGGGACGAACATCTTCGGGAAGGCACCGATGACCGGCGTCTTGCGGGCCGAGGAGATCGAGTCGGATGCCATCGCCCGCTGGACCTCGACGAAGTTCGTGGTCCAGTAGCCGAACGAGAGCACGAAGCCGAGCCCGAACACGATGCCGACCACCGACCAGAACGGGGAGTCGAAGCCCGACAGCGCCTGGCCCGGCCACGAGTGCAGCTGCTGGTCGATGCTCGCGCCGCCCTCCTCGGCCGCGAGCTTGCTGGTCAGGCCGTCCCAGCCGCCGACCCGGTACAGGCCGATCAGGGTCAGGGGCGTCAGCGACGCGACGATCACGAAGAACTGCAGCACCTCGTTGTAGATCGCCGCGGACAGACCGCCGAGCGTGATGTAGCTGAGCACGATCGCGGCGGCGACGATCACCGACACCCAGATCGGCCAGCCGAGCAGGACGTTCACGATGGTGGCCAGGAGGAACAGGTTCACGCCCGCGATCAGTACCTGCGCCAGGGCGAAGCTGATCGCGTTCACCAGGTGCGCGGGCTTCCCGAACCGGCGGAGCATGAACTCCGGCACGCTGCGGACCTTCGAACCGTAGTAGAACGGCATCATCACGACGCCGAGGAACAGCATCGCCGGGACCGCGCCGATCCAGAAGTAGTGCACGGTCGGCATGCCGTACTGCGCGCCGTTGGCGGACATCCCCATGATCTCGATCGCGCCGAGGTTGGCCGAGATGAACGCCAGCCCGGTGACCCAGGCGGGCAGTGAACGGCCGGACAGGAAGAAGTCCAGGCTGCTCGAGACCGCGCGTCTGGCCAGGTAGCCGATGCCGAGCACGAAGACGAAGTACAGGGCGATGATGACGTAGTCGATCGCCGTGGCGTCCAGTCTGAGGATGGATTGTTGCGGAAGCATCGGCCCTCCGGATCGGCTGCTGTGACGGATCGTGTTGTTACCGATCAGGAACGTTACTCCTACTTTCAATCAAGCGCGGGGCGACCCGGCGCCGTCTCCACCCGGATCTCCACCTTGGGTTGGTCGCTGTAATGACCAGGCAGACCTACGTTCTGTGACATGAGCCTCGGAACGTTGCCCAACGCACTCGTCGTGATCGCCGTCCTGATCGCCGTCATCGCCCGCCGGGTGGCGTGGTCAGAGCTGAAGAACTCCAACACCGACGTCTGGCGCGGGCCGGTCGTCCTGATGGGTGTCGGGGTCTACCAGCTGTACAACCAGCACGTGCCGCTGGGAGTCACCGGCGTCACGCTGCTGGTGATCGGCGCCGCGGTCGCGCTGGTGGCCGGCGTCGCGAGCGGCCGGGTCGCCCAGGTGCAGCGACGCGCCGGGAGGGTGTTCTACCGGCTCGGTCTGCCCGGACTCGGCATCATGGTGGCCTACCTGGTCGTCCGGCTCGGCCTGGCGGGCATTGGGCACCTGGCCGGCGTGCCAACCGCCGGTGGCGGTGCCCTGATGGTCTCGCTGGGCGCGAACCTGCTGACCCAGTCGCTGATCATCCAGGGCAAGGCAGGCCACGCAGAGGAGTACACCAGCGAGGAGTACAGCAACCAGTGAAGCTGAAGGCGCTGCTGCCGCCCCGTCCGCACGGTGAGGCCGGCTGGGTCGGCCGCGTGCTCACAGCGGGCGTAGCGGTCGCCGTGCTGGTAACGGCACGCCCTGCGGACAGCTGGGTCTGGGTCGTCCTCGGTGTGACCTTCGGCCTCTTCCTGGTCGGCTCGGTGCTGATGGCCACCCGGCCGTACGTCGCGTTCGCGCTGCTGACGGTCGTCGGCGTCGCCAACGCGGTGATCGCGGGCTACCCACGGTCGAACGCATTGGTACTGGTCCTGGTCTCGATCACCGACATCGCCGTGATCGACTTCCGGCGGCACGGCAACCGCCCGATCATTGCCGCAGGCATCGGTATCGCGGCCGGCTACGCGGTGTCGGCATGGGTGTTCGACCAGTCGGACAGCTGGTACTTCACGCAGCTGCTGTGGGCAGCGGTACTGACCGCCTTCGGGCTGAACCGGCGCCAGTACGAGGCGCAGGCACGGCAGACCGAACAGCTGCTGGAGCAGACCCAGCTGGCGCAGAGCGAGCACACGCGCGCTGCGGCGCTGGAGGAGCGTGGACGGATCGCCCGGGACCTGCACGACGTACTGGCGCATTCGCTGGGCGCGCTGAGCGTTCAGTTGGAGGTGGCCGAGGCGTTGCTGGCGGAGCGGTCCGACACGGCCGGCGCGCTCGAGCGGGTACGGCGTTCGCGCAAGCTCGCCGTACAGGGGCTGACCGAGGCCCGTAATGCGGTGGCGGCGTTGCGGGCGGATCAGGTGCCGGAGCTGCCGGCGGCGTTGGCTGCGCTTGCCGAGCAGCACGAGAAGGACCACGGTACGCCGGTCCGGCTGACTGTGACCGGGCACGAGCGGCTCGAGTCGGGCGTCACAGTCGCGCTGCTCGGCGCGGTCCGTGAGGCGCTGACGAACGCGGCGAGACATGCGCCTGGTCGGATTGTTGACATTCGGCTTGTCTACGACGACGGCGTCCGGGTGTCGGTACGGAACAACGGCGTCACCAACGGGGAGGGGTTCGGGCTGGCGGGCATGCGGGAGCGGCTGGCGCTGGTGGGCGGGACGTTGACAGCAGGTGCGGACGGCGAGGACTGGTTGGTGGTGGCGGAGGTTGTCTGACGTGATCCGGGTTGTGGTGGCCGACGACCAGCAGGTCGTCCGGGAAGGACTGGTCGCGTTGCTCGGGCTGATCGACGGCGTCCAGGTCGCGGGCGCCGCCGCGAACGGCGTCGAGGCCGTCGACCTGGTTGCCCAGGGCAACGTCGACGTGGTGCTGATGGACCTCCGGATGCCGGTGCTGGACGGTACCCAGGCGACCGCGCGGATCACCGCGGACCACCCGGGCGTCGCGGTGCTGGTGCTGACGACGTACGCCGACGACGCGTCGATCGGGAACGCGCTCCGGGCCGGCGCCCGCGGCTACCTGACCAAGGACGCCGGCCGGGCCGAGATCGGCGCCGCGTTGCGCTCGACCGCGGCCGGGCAGTCGACGTTCGACCCCGAGGTCTCCAAGCGCCTGATCGCCGGGCTGGCACCGGCCGGCGATCCCGGCAACGACGGACTCACCGCCCGCGAGACCGAGGTACTGCGGCTGATCGCGCGCGGACTCAGCAACCCGGAGATCGCCGGGCAGCTGTTCATCAGCGAGGCGACCGTGAAGACCCACATCAACAACACGTTCGCCAAGATCGGCGCCCGGCACCGCGCGGAGGCGGTCCGCTACGCCTACCGCAAGGGGATCGTGTCAGAGGCGTAGCTCGGCGACGACCGGGCGGTGGTCGCTACCGGTGGGGCCCATCACCCAGGCCTTGGTCGGGGTGATGCCGCGGACCAGGATGTGGTCGATCCGCGCCATCGGGAACGCCGACGGCCAGGTGAAGCCGAACCCGGTCCCGGCCGCGCCCTGCGCCGACCGCAGCCCGACGGTCAGCGGCGCGAGACTGCGGTCGTTGACCGTACCGTTGAAGTCGCCCATCACGATCACGCCCTTGGACTTGTCCGCCGCGATCTGGGTGCCGAGCGCCTTGATCGTGTTGTTGCGCTGGTCGGACGTGAACCCGCTGGTCCCGACCCGCACCGAGGCCAGGTGCGCGACGTACACCGCGACCGTCCCCTTCGGCGTCCGGACCTCGGCGCGCAACGCCCGCGTCCACGAGAACCCGACGTCCACGGACTTCGTCTCGACGACCGGAAACTTCGACCAGAGCGCGACCGTGTCCCGCGTCACCTCGTACGGGTAGGTCTTGGCGAACGACGCCTTGTAGATCTTGAGGTGCGCCGGGGTGAGCTCCTCCAGCGCGACCACGTCCGCGTCCGCGCCGAGCAGGTCCTTCGCGGTCTGTCCCGGATCCGGGTTCGCCGCGTCGACGTTGTGGGTCAGCACCCGCAGGTCGTACGCGCCCCCGCTCACCTTTCCCGGCAGCAACAGGTGGCCGAACATCAGCGCCCAGACCGCGGCCGGCAGCAGTAGCGCGACACCGGCGGTTGCGGAACGGCGTACCAGCGCCGCCACGCCCAGCACCGGTACCGCCGCGCCGACCCAGGGCAGGAACGTGTCGAGCAGGCTGCCGAGGTTGCCGATCGAGTTCGGCACGCTGCGGTGGAGGATCAGCACCAGCCCGGCGAGGATCGCCAGTACCGCGATCACCCAGCCGCGGCGCCACGTGCCACCGGTCTTCTTCCGGCGGCGCGCTGTGGTGCGCGTCGGCGGTCGCGAACGGGTGGCGACGGCGGTCTGGCGGTCCGGCATGCATGCGATTGTTGCGGACGGCCGGGCCGGACCAAAGCCCCTGCCCGGTCAGGTACGGCATTTCATCCGTACGGACGAGCGGCCGGGCGCCGGAATGATGAGGAATCCGTGAGAGGTCTGGTGCCTTCGGGTGACCTCACCCACAATGCCGGTATGCCGATCAGCGAGCCGTTCGTGGTCAAGCGTCGCGGCCTGGGTACGACGAAAACCGCGCTCGCGCTCGGCACCGCGGTTTTCGGCGCGCTGGTACTGCTGACCCTCGGGATCGTAGGAGTGCAGACAATCCGCGGAGCCTCCGTCCGTGGACCGCTGGAGGCGGTCTGGCTGAGCTGGGGCGGTACGCCGCTGATCTTCGCCGTCGGCCTGCCTGTACTGCTGCTGGTCGGCGCGATCACCGCGCTCGAGGAACGCCGCGAGCAGGACACCGACGACGTATTGTTGACAGTCGACAATCAGGGGATCTACCTCGGCGGCGAGCATCCGCGGACGATCCCGTGGGGCGAGGTCCGCGGCGTCTGCCGGGTGGAACGCCACGACACCGAGGAGACCTGGGAGCCCCGGCTGGTGGTGATGCTCGTCGACGAGGACGCGCTCCCCCGCAGTACGAAGGCCTGGGGCCCGTCCTGCCCCTGGCCCGGCACCCACGAGATCCTCGGCCGCACCCTCCCGTACGACGACCTCGCGACGGCGGTCGCCCAACGCGCCCCCCACGTCCCCGTCACCAACCGCGGCCGCGTGGAGGACTGATCCATGAAACCCTTTGCGGTACAGGCAGGCGAGGGGGCGAAACACCCGACCCTGACCACCGGCTGGGGCCTGGTCAAGGCCGACACCGCCCGGACCAACGGCTCTCTGACGGCGATGGAATTCGTCGTCCCTCCGTACGAAGGTCCGCCCGCGCACACCCACGTTCGCGAGGACGAGGTCTGGTACGTGCTGGACGGCGACTTCCGGTTCAAGGCCGGCGAGACCATGCTGCGAGCGACGACCGGCGGCCTGGCCTTCGGGCCTCGAGGGGTCCCGCACGCCTTCCAGAACATCGGCGACACCACCGGCCGGCTGCTGGTGATCACCACCCCGTCCGGGCTCGAGCGCTTCTTCGAGGAGTCCGGCAAGCTGTCCCGCCCGATCGACCCGGAAGAACTCGCGGCCGTCGGGCATGCCTGCTGGATCGAGTTCGCCGGACCGCCGCTCGACGTCTCGGACCCGCTGCCGCGTTAACGTCGGGACATGGCAGCTCCCGACATCAACAGCCCGGAAGAGCAGGTGCGGTACCAGCGTGGCCTCGAGGTCCTGTCCACGATCGACGGCGGCGGCGCGCCCGCGGTGATGGACAGCCTCGGCGACATCGCACCGGCGCTCGCGCACCACATCGTCGCGTTCGGGTTCGGCGACCTCTACTCCCGCCCGGCCCTCGAGCCGAAGCAGCGCCAACTCGTCACGCTGGGCATCCTGGCGAGCCTCGGCGGCTGCGAACCCGAACTCGAGGTCCACATCAAGACGTCCCTCAACGTCGGCCTGACCCCGGCCGAGATCGTCGAAACCTTCATCCACAC
>NZ_DASRVN010000676.1:0-15397 GCF_035655035.1 Kribbella sp.
GCGTCGTCCGGTACGCATCGACGGATCCGTACGGCGTTGACCGCGGTCGGCTTCCTGGACCGGTTCGAGGGGCGGATCTTCAGCGCCGAGGACGTCGCGCACGGCAAGCCCGCGCCGGACCTGTTCCTGCACGCGGCCGCGGAGATGGAGGTGAAGCCGGCCGACTGCCTGGTGATTGAGGACAGCCCGCTGGGCGTCGCAGCCGCGGTCGCCGCCGGCATGAAGGTCTTCGGGTACGCCGGCATGACCGACCCCGCGAAA
Organism: Kribbella sp.; assembly: GCF_035655035.1. Classification (GTDB taxonomy): domain Bacteria; phylum Actinomycetota; class Actinomycetes; order Propionibacteriales; family Kribbellaceae; genus Kribbella. The sequence goes on from NZ_DASRVN010000676.1 coordinate 262, forward strand.
CTTGTCGATGCGGACACGGTTTTCCACAACATGACCGCCCTGCCCGACCTGATCGACGGAGCCTGAGACACTGGGTTAACCATGTCTACTCTTCAGTCACACCCGGTCCGCGCTGAGGCGGTTGTCGATCTGGCGGCGATCCGCCACAACGTGCGCACGCTGCGTGGCCGCGCGCCGGGGGCGCAGCTGATGGCCGTGGTGAAGGCCGACGGGTACGGGCACGGCATGGTGCCGGTTGCCCGGGCCGCGCGCGAGGCCGGTGCCGACTGGATCGGGGCTGCGGTGCTCGAGGAGGCGCTCGGGCTGCGGGCGGCCGGTGACACCGGGCCGGTGTTCTGCTGGCTGACCACGCCGGGCGAGCCGCTGGCGGACGCGATCGACGCCGGGATCGATCTGTCCGCGGGCGCGCCCTGGGAGATCGACGAGCTGGCCGCCGCGGTGCAGGACCGGCCCGCGCGGGTGCACCTCAAGATCGACACCGGCATGTCGCGCGGCGGCGCCGTACCGGAGGAGTGGCCGGCGCTGATCCGGGCCGCGCTCCGCGAGCAGGCGGCCGGGCGGATCGAGATCAAGGGCATCTGGTCGCACCTGGCGTCCTCGGACGAGCCGAAGAGCGCGGTCAACGAGACCCAGCTGGCCACGTTCACCGAGGCGATCGAGGTCGCCGAGTCGTTCGGGATCGACGCCGAGTTCAAGCACCTGGCGAACTCTGGTGCCACGCTCGCGCTGCCCGAGACGCACTTCAACCTGGTCCGTCCGGGCGTCGCGACGTACGGGCTCTCGCCGTTCGGGCACGCGCTGCCGTCGGCCGAGCTCGACCTGCGGCCGGCGATGACGCTGAAGGCCCGGCTCGCGATGGTGAAGCGGGTGCCGACCGGCGCGGGGGTCTCGTACGGGCTGACCTGGACCGCGCCACGGCCGTCGACGCTCGGCCTGGTCCCGCTCGGGTACGGCGACGGCCTGCCCCGGCACGCCTCGAACGGCGGCCCGGTCCAGGTCGGCGGCAAACGCCGTACGATCGTCGGCCGGATCTGCATGGACCAGTGCGTGGTCGATCTTGAGGACGACGAGGCCGCGGCCGGCGACGAGGTCGTGCTGTTCGGTCCCGGTACGGCGGGGGAGCCGACCGCCGACGACTGGGCCGACGCGGCCGGCACCATCAACTACGAGATCGTCACCCGCCTGGGCGCCCGCATCCCGCGCCGGTACGTAGATTCCGAAAGGTAGATCAGCATGTCCAAGGCAGGGCGGACTGCTGGTCTGATCGGGGCCGCGGTCGGAGTGCTGGCCGCGGGCGCCGCGGCCGGGGTCGCGGTCGAGCGCCAGGTGATCGGCCGCCGGTCCGGGCTGCGCAAGCAGCTGGAGGCGGAGCCGTTCGGCACCCAGCGCGGGACGCCGTACATCTTCACCGCCGACGACGGCGTCGAGCTGTACGTCGAGGTCGACGAGCTGAAGCGCTCCCGCCGCCCCGCGCCGCCGCCGAAGCGCAAGCTGGGCCGCAAGCTGCCGGTGCCGCCCGAGGACCTGACGCTGATCTTCATCCACGGCTACGGGCTGAACCTCGACCTCTGGCACTTCGAGCGCCGGGACATGGCCGGGATCGGCACGATGGTGTTCTACGACCAGCGCTCGCACGGGCGGTCCGGGCGGTCGCCGAAGGAAGGCGTCAGCATCGAGCAGCTCGGCAAGGACCTGTACGGGATCGTCGAGCGGTTCGCTCCGACCGGGCCGGTGATCCTGATCGGGCACTCGATGGGCGGGATGACGATCATGGCGCTCGCCGACCAGCACCCGGAGCTGTTCGGCGACCGGGTGATCGGCGTCGGGCTCTGCTCGACCAGCGCGGGGCGGCTCGACCAGGTGCCGATCGTGTTCCCGGGCAAGGCGGGCATGCTGGCCCGCCAGCTGGCGAACCCGACGGTGGCCGCGCTGGCCCGGATCCCGGAGATCGTCGAGCGCAGCCGGAAGGCGGGCTCGGACCTGATCTACCTGCTGACCCGGAAGTACGCGTTCGGCTCCGAGGTGCCGCCGGCCTTCACCGAGTTCGCGAACGAGATGATCGCGGCGACGCCGATCGAGGTGATCGCGGACTTCTACCCGATCTTCGCGCTGCACGACAAGCACGAGGCCCTGGAGCCGCTGCAGAAGGTGGAGTGCGTCGTGATCGGCGGCGACAAGGACCAGCTGACGCCGTTCGCGCACGCCGAGGAGATCGTCCGGCGGGTCCCCGGCGCCGAGCTGGTCGAGGTGAAGAACTGCGGGCACCTCGGCCTGATCGAGCACCACCGTGAGTTCACCGCGGCACTGCTTGGGATGATCGAGCGCGCCGAACAGTCCCTGGCACCTTCCTGAATCTGCGAGATGACCCCGAGATGACCGACCTGCGCGTCGTGGACGCCACCGCCGAGCACGCCGAGGCGATCGTGGCGGTGATCCACCACGCGTTCGCCGCCCGCCGTGTGCTCGACCCGCCGTCGACCCAGCTGTCCGAGAACGTCGCCACCGTGACCGCGGCGATCGAGCGGCACGGCGGCCTGCTGGTGCTGAGCGACGGCGTGCCGGCAGGCGCGATGCTGTTCGAGCAGACCGGCGACATCCTGAACCTGCGCCGCGTCTCGGTCGACCCGCGGAACCAGTCCCGCGGTGTCGCGTCCGCGATGGTCGGCTGCGCCGAGGAAGTCGCCGTACGGCGTGGGCTGAGCCGGGTGAACCTGATCGCGCGCGTCGAGCTGCCGGACACGGTGGAGTTCTGGCGGCGCCGTGGGTACTCCGTCGTCGACCGGCAGGCGCACAATCTGATCTACGCGAAGGCGATGCCGGTCGAGCTGACGGTGCCGACCGCCGACGACATGCAGGCGATCGGCGAGGAGCTGGCGGGCCAGCTGCGCGCGGGCGACGTCCTCGTGCTGTCCGGCGATCTCGGTGCCGGGAAGACCACGTTCACGCAGGGGCTCGGCGCCGGACTGAAGGTCCGGGGCGCGATCACCTCGCCGACGTTTGTGATCTCACGGGTACATCCGTCGCTCGTCGGCGGTCCGGCGCTGGTGCACGTGGACGCGTACCGGGTCGGCGGGTTCGCGGAGCTGGACGACCTCGACCTGGACGCGAGCCTGGAGGAGGCTGTCACCGTGGTGGAGTGGGGTCACGGGCTGGCTGAAGGGCTCGCGCCGGACCGGCTCGACATCGTGGTGACCCGCGGCGACGACGACACCGACGAGACCCGCGCGCTCCGCATCACCCCGGTCGGCCCTCGCTGGGCGGCGTCCGGCGTACGTGTGTCTGCCCTGGAGAAGAACTGATGTTGCTTGCCTTCGATACCTCCAGTGCCGCGGTGACCGTCGCGCTCGCTACCCCGGGCGGGGAGATCGTCGCGTCGTCGACGACCGTGGACGCGTTGCGCCACGGCGAGCTGCTGGCGCCGGCGATCGCTGCCGCATTGGCGAGTGCGGGCGTGACGCCGCGCGAGCTGACCGGGATCGCGGTCGGCGTCGGGCCGGGGCCGTTCACGGGGCTGCGGGTCGGGCTGGTGACCGCGCGGACGATGGGCGAAGTACTCGGGATCTCGGTCGCCGGGGTGTGCAGCCTGGACATCCTCGCACGGCAGTCGTCGTTGACGTTGCCGGTCGCGGTCGCCACGGACGCGCGGCGCAAGGAGATCTACTGGGCGCTGTACGACGGCCCGGCCGCGGACGGGAGCCGGCGGCGGCTGGAGGGACCCGCGGTGGACAAGCCTGCCGAGGTCGCGCACGTGCTGTCCGGGTTGCCGGTGATCGGGCGGGGCGCGGTGCTGTACGGCGAGGTGCTCGGCGTACCGGTCGACGACGTGGTGGAGTACCCGTCGGCCGAGGTCCTGGCGACGGGGGTGGCTACGCGGACGCTGGAGGTTGTCGCGCCGGATCCCCTGTACCTGCGGCGGCCCGACGTGACCATGTCCAGCGGGCCGAAGAGCGTGCTGTGAGACCCGCGATCCGGCCCGCCGTCGCCGACGACCTGGCGGCGCTGGTCGCGCTCGATGGGACGTGCTTCGGGTCGGAGGCGTGGAGCGCGGCCGCGTGGGCGGACGAGTTCGAGCGGTTGACCGAGGACCGGGTGGTGCTGGTCGCGGACGACGGTTCGGTTGTCGGGTACGTCGTACTGTTGCTGCCGCCGGTGGAGCTCGATGTGGTCGAGGTACTGCGGATCGCGGTGGCTCCGGCGCGGCGGCGTACGGGCATCGGTGGGCAACTGCTGACGATCGCCCTGGAGCGTTGCGCGGGGCGGACGGTTCTGCTGGAAGTTGCTGCGGGCAACGAGTCGGCCCGGGCGCTGTACGCCGGGTTCGGGTTCGCGGAGATCAGCCGGCGGCGCGGGTACTACGCGGGCGGCGAGGATGCGGTGATCATGCGGTGGCGGGAGGAAACGTGACGGAACAGCCTCTGATCTTGGGGATCGAGACGTCGTGTGACGAGACCGGGGTCGGGATCGTGCGCGGGCAGACGTTGCTCGCGGACGCGGTCGCGTCGAGTGTCGAGGAGCATGCCCGGTTCGGCGGCGTGGTGCCCGAGGTGGCCAGCCGTGCACACCTCGAGGCGATGGTGCCGACGATCCGCCGCGCGTGCGAGACGGCCGGGATCAAGCCGGCCGACGTGGACGCGGTCGCGGTGACCAGCGGTCCCGGGCTGGCCGGTGCGCTGCTGGTCGGTGTCGCCGCCGCGAAGGGCCTCGCGCTGTCGCTGGACAAGCCGATCTACGGCGTCAACCACCTGGCCGCGCACGTCGCGGTCGACACCCTCGAACACGGCGACCTGCCGAAGGGCTGCGTCGCGATGCTGGTGTCCGGCGGGCACTCGTCGCTGCTCGCGGTCCATGACATTACCGACGGCGTCGTACCGATGGGCAGCACGATCGACGACGCGGCCGGGGAGGCGTTCGACAAGGTCGCGCGGGTCCTCGGGCTGCCGTTCCCGGGCGGTCCGTGGATCGACAAGGCGGCGCAGGACGGCGACCGGCGGTACGTGACGTTCCCGCGCGGGCTGACCTCGCAGCGGGACCTCGAGCGGCACCGGTTCGACTTCTCGTTCTCCGGGCTGAAGACCGCGGTCGCGCGCTGGGTGGAGGCCAAGCGGCGCGACGGCGAGGACGTGCCGGTGAACCATGTCGCGGCGGCCTTCCAGGAGGCGGTCTGCGACGTACTGACCCGGAAGGCGATCGACGCCTGCAAGGACCGCGGGTTCGAGCACCTGGTGATCGGCGGCGGCGTCGCGGCGAACTCGCGGCTCCGGGCGATGGCCGAGGAGCGCGCCACCGCGGCCGGGATCACCGTCCGGGTGCCGCGCCCCGGACTCTGCACGGACAACGGCGCGATGGTCGCCGCCCTCGGCTCCGAACTCGTCCGCGCCGGCCGCGCCCCGTCGCCACTGGACCTCCCCGCCGACTCCTCGATGCCCATCACGGAGGTGCTGAACTGAGGGCATACCTCGCACTCGCTACGATGTGGGAGTGCGAGGTATGCCCTGATGAAGTGGACAGGTCCCGACGGCTTCGAGGCGGATGACGACGCCGAGCGTATCGATCCCGCGGTGGTGCAGGGCTTTCTGAGTACGTCGTACTGGGCGGCCGGCATCCCGCGTGAGGTGGTGCAGCGGGCGATCGCGGGTTCGCTGAACCTCGGGGTGTACGACGCGACCGGCGCGATGGTCGGGTACGCGCGGATGGTGACGGACCGGGCCACGTTCGCGTGGCTGGCCGACGTGTTCGTGCTGGAGACGCACCGCGGCCACGGGCTCGGGCGGTTCGTCGTGTCGACGCTGCTCGAACACCCGGACCTGAAGGGCCTGCGGCAGATCCTGCTGGCGACGGCCGACGCGCACGAGCTCTACCGTTCGTACGGCTTCACCGAGACACCTCCCGGCCGGATGATGGCGATCCGCAAGGAGCCGGCCGAGCTGTACGCACGCCCGTGAGGCGACCGGGTGTCGACCTCGTCGTGCACCCCGCGGGGGCGACCGAACTGGTCCTGATCGCCCACGGCGGCGAGGAACACTCGCACGCCGACCCGCAGCTGTGGCGTCCCGCGCTGCTCCGGATGTGGCCGTTCGCCGCGGTGGCCCGGTCGGCCGCGCCGGACGCCGCGATCGGGTTCGCGCGGTACCGCTTCCGGGGCTGGAACGACGACGGCGACCCGGCCGCCGACCTGAGGGCGGTGCTGGACGAGCTGCCGCCGGTGATCACCCGGGTGCTGCTGATCGGGCACTCGATGGGCGGTCGTGCGGTGGTTGCCGCCGGCGACCATGCCCGGGTCGCCGGGGTGCTCGCGCTCGCCCCGTGGCTGCCGGACGACGAGCCGCTCGTCGCGCTCCGCCCGCCGGTCACCTTCGTCCACGGGACCGAGGACACGATCACCTCGCCCGCCGGTACGACGGCGTACGCGACGCGGCTGCGGGACGCCGGGGTGACGGTGACGACGTACGCGCTGGCCGGCGAGGGACACGCGATGCTGCGCCGCCCGAAGGACTGGAACCGCCTGGTGGCTGAGTTCGTGCGCGGCGAGGCGCCCGGTGGCGACGAGCTACTGCCGGCCCTCGGCGCCGGCTTCGTCTCGGCGGTCCCTCAAGCACTGTCCGCGTTCGCCGGGGTCGCTACGTCGCTGGTCCGGCTGCCGGTGCGGGAACGGTTCCGGACAGAGGCCTGGGGGTGATGCGCACCGCTTGCTCCCCAGGTAAACGGTCAGCGGCCAACCGGTTCCGGACTCCAGCCTGACCACCGCAGATGAACGCGCGGTGACGGTTTAGTGGCGGGCCTCCGGGGAGCGCAGCAACGGACGCAGCACCTCGCCCGCCGGCAAGTCACCCGGAGACCCGCTCGCGAGATCGATCATATGTTCGAATGTAGGTCGAGCGCAAGTCCTGTACTGATCCGGCGGCAGGAATAGGCGACCGCGTCCCGCCCGATCCGCGTGATGATCAGCGTCGCCGACGTGGATCCCTTCGGTCCGAGCTTCTTGCGCAGCTGGGCCGGGTCCAGGTCGACGCCGCGCTTCTTGATCTCCAGCGTCCCGATTCCCTGACTGCGGACCCACGCACGGAGCGCCTTCTCCTTGTAGGGCAGTTCTTCCAGTACTTCGTACGCCGACGCCAGCGGAGTCGCGACGTACTGCGATGCCGTCACGTAGGCGATCCGTGGATCCAGCAGCCACCCGCCGACGGCCGCGGCGACCGCGGTGACCAGACCGGCCCTGACGACCGCACCGTCCGGCTCGTAGATGTACTGCCCGACCGGGCCGGCGTCCACCTCGGGCGCGTCCGTGACGGTCGCGCCGCCCGGGAGCAGCGTGGCGCGGCGAGGGATGCCCGTGGAGAGCCGTCCGGACCAGAGCGCCGCCTCCTTCACCTCGCCGGCGTCGCTGATCCACTCGGCCTCGACGCCGTCCGGGACCGCGTCGTGCGGGATGCCCGGCGCCACCTTCACGCACGCGGTCCGCTCCAGCAGCCCGGTCACGAACGACCAGGGCGGTGAGTAGGCGTGGTGGTCGAACACCCGTCGCCCGTCGGCCCGTCGTGCGGGGTCCGCGAACACCACGTCGTACGGCGTGAGGTCGGTCGACTCGGCTTCGCCCACCAGTACGTCGCCCGGCAGGCCCAGGGCGGACAGGTTCGCGCGGGCGGTGGCTGCCGTCTCCGGATCGCGTTCTACGCCGGTGACTCGTAGACCGGCGCGTGCAGCCGTGATGAGGTCGCCGCCGATGCCGCATCCCAGGTCGACAACGCTGGCGCCGGGCAGGGCCGTTGCCAGCCGTTCGGCGCGGTGGGTGGCGACTGTGGTGCGGGTTGCCTGTTCCAAGCCGTCAGGGGTGAAGTACATGCGCTCCGCGTCCGGGCCGAACTTCGCGGCGGCCCGGTGGCGCAGGGCGGCTTGGGTGACCGCAGTCGTGACCAGTGCAGCGTCGTACCGGCGTCTGAGCTTCTCCACGAGTTGCAGCTCGCCGCCGGGGCGGAACTCGGCGCACGCGGCGGCCAGCACCTCCTCGCCCGGTCCGTCGAGCAGCGCGGTGACAGTCACCCGGCAACTTTAGAGGGGCGACGCCGAGATTCCTTTGGCACTCGAGTTGACCGAGTGCTAATCGCGGCCTAGATTCGGTGTTGGCACTCTCCGTGGGAGGGTGCCAGCGGTCCGGCCTCTGACCCCCGCGACGGCAGGGGAGCGCGACCACATGCCACAGACAAGCGAATTCGACCGTGGAGGTCAGCAAGTGTCGGTCACGATCAAGCCGCTCGAGGACCGTGTCCTCGTCGCGCCGCTCGAAGCCGAGCAGACCACGAAGTCCGGTCTGGTGATCCCGGACACCGCCAAGGAGAAGCCGCAGGAGGGCGAGATCCTCGCCGTCGGCCCGGGCCGGATCGACGACAACGGCAACCGCGTCCCGCTGGATGTCAGCGTCGGCGACAAGGTCATCTACTCCAAGTACGGCGGCACCGAGGTCAAGTACGACGGCCAGGACTACCTGATCCTGGGCGCCCGCGACATTCTCGCAGTCGTCAGCAAGTGACGTCCGCCCGCTGTTCCTGACTGACACCGCCCCGGGGCCTCTGGCACCGGGGCGGAGTGGGTCATGGCCCCCGGCCGGGGCGGTGGGGCGGGGGAGTTGGACACAGCGGGTTCGGGCCTGCAACCGGAGAGATATTCAGAAAAGGACTGGTTTTCTTCATGCCGAAGATCCTCGAGTTCGACGAGAACGCGCGGCGCGCGCTGGAGCGCGGCGTCGACAAGCTCGCGAACACGGTGAAGGTGACGCTGGGCCCGAAGGGCCGCTACGTCGTCCTGGACAAGAAGTGGGGAGCCCCGACCATCACCAACGACGGTGTCACCGTCGCGCGTGAGGTCGAGCTGGACGACCCGTTCGAGAACCTTGGTGCGCAGCTCACCAAGGAGGTCGCCACCAAGACCAACGACATCGCCGGTGACGGCACCACCACCGCGACGGTGCTGGCGCAGGCACTGGTGCACGAGGGCCTCCGGGCGGTCGCCGCGGGCGCCAACCCGATGGGTCTGAAGCGCGGCATCGAGGCGGCCGTCGAGGCCGTGTCGGCCAAGCTGGTGGACACCGCGAAGCCGGTCGACGACAAGGGCGACATGGCCCACGTCGCGACCATCTCCGCCCGCGACGCCGAGATCGGCGCGCTGATCGCGGACGCGTTCGACAAGGTCGGCAAGGACGGTGTGATCACCGTCGAGGAGTCGAACACCTTCGGTACCGAGCTCGAGTTCACCGAGGGCATGCAGTTCGACAAGGGCTACATCTCGCCGTACTTCATCACCGACGCCGAGGCCGGCGAAGCGGTGCTGGAGGACCCGTACATCCTGATCCACCAGGGCAAGATCTCCGCGATCGCGGATCTGCTGCCGCTGCTGGAGAAGGTCGTGCAGTCCGGCAAGACGCTGCTGATCATCGCCGAGGACGTCGAGGCCGAGGCGCTGTCGACCCTGGTGGTCAACAAGATCCGCGGCAACTTCACCTCGGTCGCCGTCAAGGCGCCGGGCTTCGGCGACCGCCGCAAGGCGATGCTGGAGGACCTGGCCGCGCTCACCGGCGCGCAGGTCGTCGCCCCCGAGGTCGGGCTGAAGCTCGACCAGGTCGGCCTCGAGGTGCTCGGTTCGGCGCGCCGGATCGTGGTCTCGAAGGACAACACGACCGTCGTCGAGGGTTCCGGCAAGGCCGAGGACATCGAGGGCCGGGTCAGCCAGATCAAGTCCGAGATCGAGCGTACGGACTCCGACTGGGACCGCGAGAAGCTGCAGGAGCGGCTGGCCAAGCTGGCCGGCGGCGTCTGCGTGATCAAGGTCGGCGCGGCCACCGAGGTCGAGCTCAAGGAGAAGAAGCACCGGATCGAGGACGCGGTGTCCGCGACCCGGGCCGCGATCGAGGAGGGCATCGTCGCCGGCGGCGGCTCCGCCCTCGTGCACGCGGCCTCCGTGCTGGACAACGGCCTGGACCTGGAGGGCGACGAGCTCTCCGGCGTCAAGATCGTCCGCAAGGCGGTCGTCGAGCCGCTGCGCTGGATCGCCGAGAACGGCGGCTACGAGGGGTACGTCGTGGTTGCCAAGGTGTCCGAGCTGGAGTCCGGCAACGGCTTCAACGCGGCCACCGGTGAGTACGGCGACCTGCTCGGCAGCGGCGTGCTGGACCCGGTCAAGGTGACCCGGTCCGCGCTCGCCAACGCCGGCTCGATCGCCGCGCTCCTGCTGACCACCGAGACCCTGGTGGTCGACAAGCCCGAGGAAGAGGAAGCCCCGGCGGCCGGTCACGGCCACGGTCACGGCCACTGATCCTCAGGCAGTAGTTCGACAGCACAGCACACCAGCACCGCCCGGCAGCAACGCTGCCGGGCGGTGCTTATATGTGCGGGTGATTCGTGAACGCCGCCCCGAAGACCTGCCCGTCTGCGTCGGCCTCCTGCGGGCTGTCCACGAGAAGGCCGGCTACCCGATCAACTGGCCCGCGGACCCGGCCGCCTGGCTGACGCCTGACACCGCGCTCGGCTGCTGGGTCGCGGTGCGTGACGGGACCGTCACCGGACATGTTGTCCTGACGGCCGTGGACGACCGCGCCGAGGTCGAGCGGCTCTTCGTGGATCCGCTCGCGACCGGGCGGGGCATCGGACGGCAACTACTCGAGCACTGTGTGCGTACGGCGGCACAGCTCGGCCGCGAGTTGTCGCTCGAGGTGGTGGACAACCGCGGCGCCGCCGTACACCTGTACCGCCGGGCCGGCTGGACCGAGGCGGGCCGCACACCGATCGACTGGGGCGGCACCCACGCCACCGAACTGATCCGGTTCACCGCACCCACCCGGAACCTGTAGCGGGGCATCGGGCAGATCCAGGTATGCATCCTCTCTCAGTTGTTCAACGGGACGGGCCGACGGTGCCGGTCGGCGACGAGCGCGACGAGTTCGCGCGGGTCTTCGACCGCCACGCGGTGACGATCCACCGGTACATCGCGCGCCGGCTCGGACGCAGCGAGGCCGACGACCTGGTCGGGCAGACCTTCCTGATCGCCTTCGAGGGCCGGGACAAGCACGGCGGTACGGCGGACGGCGCGCTCCCGTGGTTGTACGGGATCGCGACGAACCTGATCCGGCGCAGACGTCGCGACGAGGTCCGGCAGTACCGCGCCTACTCGCGCGCCGAACCCGCCGGTACCGAACCGCACGTCGACCTGCTCGCCACCGACGTCGCCGCGCGCGTCGACGCGGAGGCGGTGTCCCGGATCCTGCACGGCGTCCTCGCCGAACTGCGGCAGGCCGAGCGTGACGTCCTGCTGCTCTACGCCTGGGAAGACCTCAGCTACGCCGAGATCGCCCAAGCCCTGGACCTGCCCGTCGGCACGGTCCGCTCCCGCCTGCATCGAGCGCGTCGAGCCCTCCGCTCCGCCCTCGGCCCGGACTTCAAGGAGAACCTGTCATGACCGAGATCGACCTTCTCAAGCGCGCACGTCCCGATGTCGCCGACCCCGACCCGCTCACCCTCGCTCGCGCCCGGCTCCTCACCCCCGAGCCAGTGGTACGGCGGAGCAAGGGCCCCCGCCTGGTCCTCGCCGGCGCCCTCGCATTCGCCCTGGCCGGCGGCTTCCTCGCCGCCGACGTACTCACCAAGGACAAGCCGATCGGCGCCACCGCGGATGCCAGTACCTTTCTCGTTGACGCGGCCGGCCGGACCACCCCGGACGCCCCGATCCCGCCGGGTCACTTCCGTCAGGTCACCCTGGAGTCGTCGTTCACCAACGCTTTCACGCAGAACCCGACGTACGTGGTGACCTTCTTCTCCCGGTCGGACACCTGGATCCCGGCCACGCCGGCGCAGCGGTTCGTCCGGCGCACGAACAAGGTGACCAAGGTCGAGTTCCCGTCCGCGGCAGCCCGGGACGCGGCCCGGAAGGTCGATCCGGGGCTGTTCAACCGTCCGAAGGCGACGCTCGGCCTCAGCCCGTGCACCGTGGATCCCGGCGGCCCTTGCAAGGCAGGTTGGAGCACGCCGACAGCCGAATTCCTCGCCCGCCAGCCGCGCGACCCCGGCGCCCTGCTCGCCGCTCTGCGCACGAGCGACGGCCGGACCGAGGACGGTGTACAGCCGGACGTCCGCGCCTTCGAGCACCTGTCGACAGTCCTGCACAGCGGCCTCGTCCCGTCCGACCTGCGCGCGGCGCTGTACCGGGCCGCGGCCAGGATCCCCGGTATCCAGCTCCTGGACGACGTCACGATGAACGGCCGCACCGGCCGCGCGATCGGGCTGCTCGACAAGGACATCCGGACCGAGATCGTCATCTCGGGCACGAACGGCGCCTACATCGGCGAGCAGTCCGTCGTCGTCGGCTCCGGCCGGCACCTGCCCGGCTTCCACGCCGGTCAGATCGTCGACTCGGCCTCGATGACCACCCGGATCGTGGACTCCCAACCGGTCGTGAAGTAGCTCGGTGCGCGGGGCCGCCCCGGCGGCCCCGCGCCCGGCAAGCGGAGTGGTGACCCGCCAGTAGTGACAGATTGTGATCAAAACAAGGGCTTGACTGCGACTTGCCACTAGGCAACCAGAGATGAGGGCCGTAGCATCTTGCAGGCTGACCGGTCTGAAACTACGAGGGGGCGAGGGGTGACAGAGGTCAAAGTGCCTGACACCCACGACCGGGTCGAGCTCAGGGATCTTGCCGCGCTGGCCGGCGACGGGGACCGTGCAGCTCTCAACGACCTGCTCACCAGGGTGCGCGCTGTGGCGCACCGTTACGTACGGTCCCGTCTGTGGACCTATCCCGGCGGCGCCGACATGGTCGACGACGTCGCTCAAGAGGTTTGCGTCGCGGTGTTCGGTGCGCTCGGCCGGTACCGCGACGAGGGGAGGCCTTTCGAGGCTTTCGTCTACGGCATCGCGGCCCGCAAGGTCGCCGATGCCCAGCGTGCGTTCGCGGTCGCCGACGTCTCGACGCCGGACCTGCCGGACGGCGCGGACGAGTCACCGACGCCTGAGGAGCGTGCGGTTCGGCATTCCGAGGTCCAGCACATCATGGGCCTGCTGGAGAAGCTGCCGGAGAAGCTGCGCGAGATCCTGCGCCTGCGCGTCGTTGCGGGGTTGTCAGCCGAGGAGACCGGCCGGGCACTGGGGATGACACCGGGGGCGGTGAGGGTCGCACAGCATCGGGCGTTGCACACGCTCAGGGGGTTCGTGGGGCATGAAGCACAGTCGGAACGAGGAAGAGCAGGGGAGGGGCATCATGGCTGACCGATTCGACCTGGACGCGATCGAGGCTGATGACGCGCTGCTCGATCTGCTTGCCGCCGGTGGGGAGTCCGCCCGCGCGGCCGGCGAGCACGACCCGGCCGTCGCGCTGCTGGCCGATCTGCGGCTGGCCGTGGAGGTCGAGGACGAACTCCCCGTGGAGACCATCGACGATCCGGAGAGCTTCCTGGCGCGTTGCGCCGCGCTGAACCCGATCACCGACCCGTTCGCCCGCAAGGTGGCGACCCGTGGTCTGGCGTTCGGAGTGGCCGCGGTCGCCGCGCTGTCGGTGTCCGGGGTGGCCGCCGCGGTCACCGGGGACCCGTTGTCGCCGTACGAGAAGGTCATCGAGAAGATGGTCGACGCGGTCCGGCCGCAGACCAGCTTCCCGAAGCAGGACCTGAACGGCCTGCCGGTGGTCGACCGGCAGAAGATCGTCAAGGTCGGCAAGGACTACCAGGCCAAGGCGAGCGCGGAACACGCCGACTCGAACGGCACCGGCAACTCCGGCACCGACGCGCCGCAGGCGCAGGACAACACCAACACGCCGCCGCTGATCTCGCCGCCGGTCGGCGACAAGGCGCTGGTCCTGCCGCTGCAGACCGAGCAGAAGCCGCAGGCCCTGGCCACCGACGGGGGCGGTCTCAAGACCACGCCGGACCCGTCCGGGACCAAGACCACGACGCCGTCGGACGGCAAGACGAACGAGCCGGGCGGTACGTCGACGGACCAGCCGACCGGCGGTCCGACGGATCCGCCGTCGACGCCGCCCGACACGACCGGTACGGCCACGCCGCCCCCGACCGACACCACCACGACGCCGCCGGCGACCGTGGACAACGGTTCCGGCGGCAACGGTTCGAGCGGTTCGTCCACCGACCCGACCACTGCACCGACCACCGCACCGACCGGTGACACCGGCACCGGTACCACCGACGGCACCGGCACCGGCCAGCCCGCAACCGGCGGCACCGGCACCACCGACGGCGCGGGTACCGGCACTGGTACGACGGGCGGCACGGGGACCGGTACGACCGACGGCACCGGCAGCGGTACGACGGGCGGCACGGGTTCGACCGGTACGGGTTCGACTGGTACCGGGACCACCGGTGGTACCGGGAGCACGGGGACCGGGACGACCGGCGGCACGGGTACCGGTGGTACGGACACCACGCCGTCCGGTACGACGACCACGCCGGGGGCCGGTGCGACCGTCGTCCCGGGCGTGATCGACGGCCTGCTGAACAGCGCGCTCGGTGCGGTGCCCGTCGACGTACCGCCGACGCCGACCGGCGAGTTGCCGACGCTGGACAGCGCCCAGCAGTACTTCGGCCCGGCCGACGCGACCGCCCAGTCCGTCACCGAGCCGGCCATGGCGAAGGTCCCGGCGAAGGCGCACGCGAAGACGAAGGCCAAGGGCAAGCCGGCCGGGACCGAGTCCGCGAAGCACTCCAGCGGCAAGGTCAGCACCGGTTCGGTCCGGAAGGCCTACACCAAGGGCAAGCACTCCACCGGCCACTACGCGGAGGGCAAGCACGCCGCGATCGCCCGGACCCACGGTTCCACCGACGAGTCCAGCCTGCTGCAGATCCTCGGCATCATCAACGTACCGACCGAGACGCAGAAGTAACACCGGGTCACCGCCCGCCGCGCATCCGTGGCGGGCGGTGCCTGTGGACGGCGGATTCGGGGCCCGGTCGCGGCGCGGATAGGATGGGGTTCCGTTCTCGCCGTACAAAGGTGCACGTTTTCCTCATGGACATCACCCCCGCTGGAGTTCCCGACAAGTTCGCCGTCCTCGGCCTCACCTTCGACGACGTACTGCTGCAGCCGAACGAGTCCGACGTCATCCCGTCCGAGGCGGTCACCCGGTCCCGGGTGAGCCGCAACGTCTG
>NZ_DASRVN010000677.1:0-3311 GCF_035655035.1 Kribbella sp.
CAGGGCCGGGTTCGCGGCGAAGCCGAAGCCGCCCAGGAACACGATGACGACGATCGCCACGACGGCAACGTGAGCGGTGAGGGCGAGTACGGCGGACAGCGTGACGAGCCCGGTGATGCTGATGAAGAGCGTGCGGAACGGGAGAGCATCGGCGAAGCGCCCACCGACGGTGATCCCGATGAAGGAGCCAAGACCGTACAGGGCCAGGACACCTGGGACCGCCGATGAAGGGAGGTGGATGGTGGTCGTCAGGAGCGGGGCCAGGTAGCTGAAGACGATCAGGATTGTTGCGGTGAGCAATGCCGTGGTCGCGAAGGCCAGCCAGAGGCGGGTGTTGCGGAGGGCTCGGAGTTCCTCGCGCAGGCGTGGGGCCGTGGCCGGGTCGGGGCGGCCGGCGGGGACCGTGGTGACGACGCCGGCCATCGCGAGCACGCAGAGGCCGGCGACGGTCCAGAACGCGGACTGCCAGCCGAGGTGCTGGCCGAGGACGGTGCCGAGCGGCAGGCCGATGATGGTGGCGATCGTGAGCCCGCCGGTGACGACGCTCATCGCGCGGGCGCGGGCGTTCGACGGGACCAGCGCGACGACGGTGACCGCGGCGACCGACCAGAACCCGGCATACACGAACGCACCGACGACGCGGGTCGCGAGCAGTACGCCGTAGCTGGTGGTCAGGGCGCCTGAGACGTGGGTGAGCGCGAAGATCGCGAGGAAGACGAGCAGCGCGGTCCGCCGGGACCAGTTGAGCGTGACGACCGCGAGCACCGGGGCGCCGACCAGCATGCCGGCCGCGAACGCGGAGATCAGCAGCCCGGCCTGCGGGATCGAGACGTGCAGGTCCGTGGCCAGCTCCGGCAGCAGCCCGGCGAGCATCAGCTCCGAGGTGCCCTGCGCAAAGATGCTCAGGCCCAGGACATAGACGGCGATCGGCATCGTTCCCCCTCACTCGACGAGTGCCACTCGCAGTATCGCAGACGTCACGTTCCGCTGTCGCCGCGCCTGTCACGGTCCTGAGACTTGGGCGGATGCGGCATCGTGGAGGTATGAGCTACCAGACTCCGGCGAAGCGGACCGGGCGGAGCGTGGACACTGCCAAGATCGGCGGTGGGCTGAAGCTGCTCGGCGCGCTGGTCGGGCTGATGTGGCTCATCGAGGTCATCGACACCGCGACGAACGGCGCCCTGAACCAGTACGGGATCATCTCCCGGCAGCCGCGCGGCCTGGTCGGGATCCTGACCTCGCCGTTCCTGCACATGGGATTCGGGCACCTGATCTCGAACACGCTGCCGCTGGTCACGCTCGGTGCGCTGATCGCGGTCAGCGGCGCGGCCCGGCTGTTCGCGGTGACCGCGATCGTGACGGTGCTCGGCGGGTTCGGGACCTGGCTGGTCTCACCGTCGAACGTGATCACGATCGGCGCCAGCGGCCTGGTGTTCGGGTACGCGGCGTACCTGATCGTCCGCGGGCTGTTCAACCGGCGGCTCGGTCAGGTGCTGGTCGGGATCCTGGTCATCATGGTGTGGGGCAGCGCCCTGCTGACCAGCCTGCTGCCGCAGGACGGGATCTCCTGGCAGGGGCACCTGTGCGGCGGCATCGCCGGACTGTTCGCGGCGTGGGTGCTGGCGGACGACAAGCCTCAGCAGCCGCGATCTACCTGAGCGTGCTCGGGTCCGTGTTGGCTCCGCAGACGACCACGACCACTCGCTCGCCGGCCTCTGGTTTGTAGGCGCCGGAGACAAGGGCTGCGTACGCCGTGGCGCCACCGTGCTCGGTCGCCAGGTGGTACGTGCTCCAGAGTTGCTTGCGGGCGGCAACGATCGAGTCGTCGTCGACCAGGACGGACTGCACGTGATGGCCCTGGGCTGCTTCGAAAGCGAGGTCGCCGAGGCGGCGGGCGCCCAGGGAGTCGGCCGCGACCCCGCCGACTGCTCCGTCCGTGGGGTGCTGGGCGTGGAGGGCTCGGTTCATCGTGGGAGCGAGGGCCGGCTCGACACCGACGACCTGGGCGTGGTCGCCGATCGCGGTCGCGATGCCGCCGATCAGACCGCCGCCGCCGACCGCCACGAGTACGGTGTCGAAGCCGTCGACCTGGTCGAGGAGCTCCAGGCCGACCGTACCCTGGCCGGCGACGATCTCCGGCTGGTCGTAGGCGTGCACCAGCAGCGCGCCCGTCTTCTCCTGTGCCGCGAGGGCGGCCTGGTACGCCTCGGCGTACTCGCTGCCGACCTGGACGATGTCCGCGCCGAGCGTCTGCAGCTTGCCGAGCTTCGCGGCCGGGGTCGTCTCGGGCACGAAGATCCGGGCCGGTACGCCGAGTTCGCGCGCGGCGTACGCGGCCGCCAGCCCGTGGTTCCCGCCGGACGCGGCGACGATGCCGTGGCCGTCCAGCTCGCCGTTCTCCTTCGCGGTCAGCAACCGGTTGAACGCGCCGCGCGGCTTGAACGACCCGGTGTGCTGCAGCAGCTCGAGCTTGAACGTGACGCCCGGCGCCACCTCGATCACCGGGGTCCGCCGGACCCGTCCGGCGATCCGCTGCGCGGCCTGCCGCACGTCATCAACACTTACCGTCATGCCCCAACCCTGCCACGATGGGAAGAGCCAATGGTTGGGAGGCCCGCATGCCCCAACCCTGCCACGATGGGGACAGCCGACGGTTGGGAGGCCTGCAGATGGGCGCGTACGACGAGAGCTATCGCCGGAGCCTGGACGACCCGCACGGGTTCTGGCTGGAGGCAGCCGAGGCGATCTCCTGGACGCGGCCGCCCACCCAGGCGCTCGACGCGAGCGCGGCACCGATCTTCCGCTGGTTCCCCGACGGCGAGCTGAACACGTCGTACAACGCCCTCGACCGGCATGTCGACGCCGGCGACGGCGACCGGACCGCGCTGATCTACGACTCACCGGTGACCGGGACCGGCGCGTCCTTCACCTACATCCAGCTCCGCGACCAGGTGGCTACGTTCGCCGGTGCGCTGTCGTCTCTCGGGGTCGGCAAGGGGGACCGGGTCATCATCTACATGCCGATGATCCCGGAAGCAGTCGTCGCCATGCTCGCCTGCGCCCGCCTCGGCGCGATCCACTCCGTTGTCTTCGGCGGTTTCGCCCCACGAGAGCTGGCGGCTCGCATCGAAGACGCCGGGCCGAAGGTGATCGTGGCCGCGTCCTGCGGCATCGAGCCGTCCCGGGTGGTCGAGTACAAGCCGATCATCGACGAGGCGCTGACGATCGCGTCGCACCGTCCGGAGCACACCGTCGTACTGCAGCGTCCGCAGGCCGAGGCGCAACTGGGCGAACGCGACCTCGACTGGGCT
>NZ_DASRVN010000678.1:0-1692 GCF_035655035.1 Kribbella sp.
GCGTGCGTCACGTCGGCGAGGGTGGTGGCGGTGGATCGGGCGCGCACGGCGTACGCCGCACCGCGCCAGGTCTGGGCCTGCAGTCCCCCCGTCCGGCGCACGACGTCGGCCACCCCTCCGGGGCCGGCCTCGTTCACCGGACGCGCTAGGCAGTTGGCCTGCATCCTGGCCGCCAGCAACCAGTCGACGGACCTCCGCGCCACCTCTGCATGACACCACGAACTCGCCGGTTCCGCATCTCCGAACGCACAACTGCCGTCCCGGACGTCCGGGACGGCAGTTGTGGGGTGACTCAGAGTGCGGGCTGGACCAGGTTCGCGTAGTTCGCCTGGCCGGTGACGTTCGGGTGGTACGACTCGCTGACCGGGTTGGACAGGCCGTTGATCCACTCCGGGCTGCCGCAGACGGCGTGCCCGATGAACGCCGACGTCGGGTTCACGAAGGTGAACCCGGCCGCGCTCGCGGCGGCGGCGAGCTTGGAGTTGAGCAGGTCGGCGGTCGCGTTCAGGTGGGTCATCTCGGTCGGGCTGAAGAATGTGGCGGCGTTGCAGTCGATGCCGTTGAAGAGCCGGGGGTACCCGACCACGACAACCTTCGCGGACGAGGCCCGGCTCTTGATGGCGGCGTACAGCGTGTTCAGCCGGCCGGGCAGCGTGTTATTGATGATGGACTGGGCGCCTGCGACCGCGCTCGTGCAGTCGCCGAGCCAGGACGGCTCCGCGCAGGTCGTGATGACCGAGGAGAAGCCGGCGTCGTTGCCGCCGACCTGCACCGAGACGATGTTCGTCGAGCTGGTCACCGACGGCAGCTGGTTCGCGGTGACGTCGGCGACCTTCGCGCCGGAGCAGGCCACGAAGTTGAGGTTGGCGCCGATCCGGGCGGCGTCGAGGTACGCGTACGCCTTGGTCGAGCGCTGACAGGAACCGCTGGAGGAGATGTAGGTGCGGGTGCCGACGCCGGAGGCGTACGAGTCACCCATCGCGACGTAGTTCGGGGCCGCGGCGTGCGCGACCCCGGGGACGAGCAGGGCTGCGGCGCCGAGGGCCGCAGCGGACAGCAGACTGGCGATGGACTTCATGGGCGGACCGCCTTTGGGAGCTGAGGGTGGCGTATGAAGTACTCCACGTCACCTTCGCTGACCCGTGAGTAACACACAAGGTCTCGGTTACAAATTCACCGTGGATTCCCGATGACGGTCACCAACTAGCCGACAGTCCCGGTGCCGAGGGCAAGGGATAACAGCCGTCCACGAGCTGAACACCTTCGGGCAGCAGCCCGCTCTCCACGTAGATCGTATTCGGCAGCGCCGCCAGGACGTGGATGTGCGCCCCGCCTCCGTGCGACGCGTACGGCACCCCGAACCCGGCCGCCATCAGCCCGATCTCGAGACAGTCCGTCACCCCACCGGCCCGGCGCAGGTCCGGCTGTACGACGCCGACGCCGCCGCGCGCGATCAGGTCCCGGAAGGCGGCCTGCCCGTACCGGTTCTCGCCGGTCGCGATCGGGATGTCCAGCTTCTCCGCCAGCCGCACGTGCCCGTCCGTGTCGCCGGGCCGGCAGCGGCTCCTCGAACCAGCGGCAGTCCAGGTCCTCGTACGCCCGCCCGCGCCGCAGCGCCTCGGCGTACCCGAACGCCTGGTTCGCGTCCACCATCAGCGGCGCGTCCGGCCCGATCACCGCACGGACCGCGCG
>NZ_DASRVN010000679.1:0-5689 GCF_035655035.1 Kribbella sp.
GGAACTCCAGGCGACCTGCTTCGGTGCGGCTTTTCTCGGGGCCAACAAGAAGTCGCTCGGGCTGTCCGGTAACAAGCTGAAGCTCTGGCAGTGGGAGGCGTCGCACTCCGGCGACGAGTACAACCCGAAGAAGGTCCGCGACCACGGCTCCCGCAAGAGCAACTGGGCCTGGTCCGCGCCCGCCTTCGACTCCGCCAACCCCAAGGACTGCAACACGTTCACCGCCCCTGCCGCCAAGGTCAGTTGATGCGGCGGTTCGGCGCGGCGGCGCTGCTCGTCGTACTGGCGGCGACCGGCTGCGCGCGTCCGGAGCTTGCCGCCGTACCGACTCCGTCCGGGACGCCGACGCCTTTGAAGACGCCTTCACCGACGCCTTTGAGGACGCCTTTGAAGGTGACGACGCCGTCGGATCCGATCACGATCGACATGACCACGGGCGTCGTACACAACAAGCTCTACACGGCGGGCCGGGTGCCAGTGGTGCGGTGTGCGTTGCCACGGCCCCGGCTGACGACAACGGCCGGGCTGGTTGCGTACGGCAACGTCCTGGTCGACTGCATGAGCCGCGCGTGGGCGCCGCTCGTCGAGAAGGCGGACGCGGTACAGGCGTCGGTCGAGCTGATCCCGTACAGCGCGCGCCGCCCGAAGGCCACGCCCGCCTGCACGGACCCGCCGGTCAGTGCCGACGCGTTCTACTACTTCGGCGGGTTCACCGGGAAGATCTGCTTCGACACCGATCTCTACCTCGACTCGCAGGACCAGGAGTTCAACCTGGTCAACTTCGAGCAGCTGATCGCGCACGAGTACGGCCACCACGTCCAGTACTCCGTCGGCATCCTCACGCTGTACGACGAGTTGATGCGCGGCAAGTCCGCCGCCGGCCAGCTGGAGGTGATGCGCCGCAAGGAACTCCAGGCCAGCTGCCTCGGCGCCGCCTTCCTCGGCGCGAACAAGCGCACCTTCGCCCTGTCCGGCACCCGCCTCCGCTACTGGCGCTACATCGTCAGCCACGTCGGCGACGAGTACAGCAAGGTCCGCGACCACGGCTCCCGCAAGAACCACTCCTACTGGACAACCCGAGCCTTCACCTCGACCTCCCCGGCCACCTGCAACACCTTCACCGCCCCCGCCGCCAGGGTCAGCTGATCCGTCCGTAAGGCAGTTCAACTGGCCGGAGCGTTACGGGAGTTTGAGTTTGAAGCCTTCGTGGGTGTTTTCGAAGCCCAGGTTGGTGTAGAAGCGGTGGGCGTCGGTGCGGGACTTGTCCGAGGTGAGTTGGACGAGGGTGCAGCCGCGGGTGCGGGACTCCTCGACGGCCCATTGGATCAGCGTGCTGCCGAGGCCGGCGCCGCGGGCCGAGCGGGCTACCCGGACGGCCTCGATCAGGCCGCGGGTGGAGCCGCGCCGGGACAGCCCGGGGATGAACGTGAGCTGCAGCGTGCCGATCACCTCGTCGTTGCGTTCAGCAACTACCAGGAACTGGTTGGGGTCGGCATCGATCTGCTCGAACGCGGCCAGGTACGGCGTCAGGTCGGCGGTCGAGTCGCGGGTGGCGCCGAGTTGGTCGTCGGCGATCATCGTGACGATCGGGGCGACGTCGGCGGCGGTGGCGCGGCGGATCACGAGGTCGTTCATGGGTCCAGGATCGCAAACGGCTGAAACGGTTCAGCCGGTGGGGTAAGGACCGAAGTACCGCAATGGTGATTGCCTTACGCAAACACTTTTCATTGGTCGCCTCGCCGGGGAGTGTTGTTTGCCTCAGGCATCAGCGGGTACCAGTCATACTGGACACCACTGCATCCGCCCGTGCCGGGGTTGGGGCAGTTATGCGCCGACAGCGGATGCGGGCCAGTCCTGAAAGGTTCATCCGATGTCAGCGTTAGCGATCAACTTCACCCAGCCGTTCGAGAACGCGTTCAGCAAGCTGCTGTCGTTCATCCCGAACCTGCTGGGCGGCTTGGTCATCCTGGTGATCGGCTACTTCGTCGCCAAGGTGATCGGCAATCTCGTCGGCAGACTTCTCGGCAAGGTCGGGTTCGACAACTGGATGGAACGGGCCGGCGTCTCCGGCGTGCTGCAACGGTCGGGCACGGGGCTGACCGCGTCGGCGATGCTCGGCAAGGTCGTGTTCTGGTTCGTGTTCCTGATCAGCTTCACGATGTTCGCCTCCGCGCTCGGCGTACCGGAGATCTCGAACTTCATGAGCGACATGCTCAGCTACATCCCGCGGATCTTCGCCGCGATCGTGATCGTCTGCCTGGCGGCGCTGTTCGCGAACTTCCTGGCCGCGATCATCCGCGGTGCCACCGGCAACGAGACCCTGGCCAAGGTGGCCCGGTACGCCGTCCTGGTGTACGCCGCGTTCGCCGCACTCACCCAGCTCGGCGTAGCGGTCCAGCTGACCGGCAACACGCTGCTGATCGTCCTCGCGGGTGCCGCACTCGCCGTCGGCCTCGCTTTCGGTCTCGGGGGCCGCGAGATGGCCGGGCGCGCACTGAGCAACGTCTTCTCGAAGGACAACCTCAACAAGCCGGCCACCGACCCCAGTGCGACCGACCCCAACGCCACCGGCTCGAACGGTACGGCGGCCTACCCGACGCAGGGCGGCTACCAGGGCAACTACGAGGGCGGCTACCAGCAGCAGCCCGAGCAGCACCCGGCAGCCCACTCCGCCGGCACCTGGTCCAACGGCACCGGCAACCCGCAGAACGGCAACTGGCAGCAGGGCCAGTGATCCAGTAACTGCAGAAACTGTCAGGCGGGCGGCAATCCAACCGGGTTGCCGCCCGTCGCCTGTCAGCTCTTGTCAGGACCGGCCTTGCGGACTTCTTCTACCTTGGTCATGGCGGTGCGGAGGTCGGTCAGCCAGGTTTCGCTGTGCTGGGCGACGAGTTTGACGCACCAGCCGAGGGCGTCGCTGCGGGAGCGGGCCACGCCGGCGTCGACGAGGGTGTCGAGGACCTGGCGTTCGGGCTGGCGGAGGCGGGTCATCACGGGGGCGGACAGCGACGTGAAGACGGTCGTGGTGTCGCCGCAGTGGACGCCCCAGGCGACCTTGCGGCGGGCGGCGTGTTCGAGTTCGCGGGCGATCTCGATCCGGCGTTCGCGGGTGTCCTCGCGGAACTGCTTGATCCGCCCGTCCTCGGCGGCGGAGCGTTCGGCGGCGCTCACGTCCTTGTTCTGCTCGGGTGCGGGGATCCGGCCGACGATCAGGATCTCGTCCCGGTCGATCGCCAGCTCGGTCTCACCCTCGAACCAGTCGCCCGGCAACCGCCCGGTCAGCCAGCCCCGCACCTTCTCCTGCTCGGTCTGCGTACTCATGTAATCATGATTACACCACTACAGCCCGAGCTCAAGCGGTCAGTGGTACCGCACCGTGTAGACGGCGTGCGCGTCGCCCTGCGACAGGCCGACGTTCGACACCCCGATCACCAGCGTGTGCCGGGTGACGTCGTTCCGGTACGTCACGTACGTCGTACCGGCCGCGCCCTCGGAGGCGATCCGCGTCCAGTGCGACCTGTTGGCCGCGGGCACCCGGTGCAGCTCCCGTACGGCGGCAGGTGTCGCGTAGTACCCCGTCCACCTGCTGTCGCCGCGCGCCCAGGCCCGGACCAGGTTGTCCGACCACTGCACCGCGTTCCACGCCTTGGGCTCACCGGCGAACTTCGCGGTGTACGCCGCGTGCCAGCCGTTCCCCGCGCGCAGTCCGACGTTCTGTACGCCGATCGTGAGGTTCCCGCCGCGCGCGTCGTCGTGGTACGTCACGTAGATCGTCCCGGCCGCGCCCTCGGTACCGGTGCGCCGCCAGTGGATCCCGCCCGGCGAGGCCTGCCCGAACAGGGTGCGGGTGGTGGCCGTTGAGGCATAGCAGCCGGCGGCCGCCGTGTTGCCGCTGCCCCAGGCGCGGACGAGCCGGTCGGCGTACGTCGCCGCGGAAACACCGGCCACCGAACCCCGGCAGCTGGCGGTTGAGGTTGAGGTTGTGGTGCCGGCATTGGCCGGCGTCGCGCCTGTGAGGACGAGCGGTGCGGTCACCGCAAGAGCCGTCGTGGCGCCAAGACCCATGATCCTTCGAATCATCATCGACCTCCCGAGTGGATGTGGTTCCACTGAGTACGACGCCACATCGCACCCGGGAGTTTGCCCCGCAACACGGTTGCAATATCAAGCGGCGGGCGGTGGCGCGAACGCTGCGCGTAAACGCTCCTGCGCCGCCGTGCCGGCCGCCGTGTGATCAAGCCCGAGCAGCGCCGCGCCGACCACCGGCGGTACGTCGACCACCCGGGGGACAGCCTTCGGCGCGACGTCGGCGAGCAGCCGGGTGACCCGGTCGAGGAGTACCGGGTGCCGGGCGGTGAGGACGCCGCCGCCGAGTACCACGGTGACCGGCTCGGCGAGCAGGTCGAGCCGCCGGAGCGCGCTGAACGCCATCGCGACGATCTCCTCGGCCTGCTGCTGAATGATGCCCAGGGCAACGGTATCGCCGGCGGCCGCGACCTGGAACAGGACCGGCACCGCCTCGAGCTGCCGATCGGGCGGCAGCTCACCGAAGTGGAACGCCTCGATCACCGCGTCGAGCGACGGCTTGCCGTAGTGCGTGCACAACGCGGTCACCAGTGCGGTCGCCGGTCCGCGCCCGTCCTCGGCCCGTGACGCCGACCAGAACGCCTCCTCGGCCAGCTGTGCGCCGCCACCCCAGTCGCCGGTCACCTTCCCCAACGCCGGGAACCGCGCCGTACGGCCGTCCGGCAGCATCCCGGAGCAGTTGATTCCTGCGCCGCACACGACAGCAACGCCCCGCGGCTCGTCCACACCGGACCGCAGCAGCGCGAACGTGTCGTTGGCGACGTACACGGACTCCGCCCAGCCGCGCTCCTCGAACACGGCCGTCAGCTGCTCGACCTCGATCGGCAGGTCCGCGTTGGCCAGGCACGCCGACAGCTGTTGCACCAGCGGTACGTCGCCAACGCTCAGCCCGGCTGCAGCGGCCGCTGCCCGCACCAGGGGCTCCAGTTGGTCCACTGCGGCGTCAGGGCCGATGTTCTGCGGCTCGAACCCACCGCCACGCGCCGTACCGAGCACTGTGCCGTCTGCGGCGACCAGTGCGACGTCTGTCTTGCTGTTACCGGCGTCGAAGGCGAGTACGCCGCCTGGGACTAGCGCGCCCACGGCAGGTACGCCTTGTTGTGTGCCAGCAGCCTGTCCGTGAGCTCGTGGGCGACTGAGATCTGCCCGACGAGTGGATGCGCCAGCAGCGCCTGGAACACGCGGTCGGCTCCACCGTGTACTGCTGCCTGCAGAGCAAGGTCTTCGTACGCCGTCACGTGTGCGACGAGCCCTGCGTACAAGGGCTCCAACGGGGACACTGCCAGCGGCTGAGCGCCCTGTGCGTTCACCGTGGCCGGTACTTCGATCACAGCGTCGTTAGCGAGAAACGGGAACGTGCCGTTGTTGAGCGTGTTGACCACTTGTACGTCGCCGGTGTTGTTGAGCAAGGACGACGCCAGCGCGACGGCGGCCTCCGAGTAGTACGCTCCGCCGCGCTTCTCGAGCAGTGCGGGCTTCTCGTCGAGCCGCGGGTCGGCGTACATCTCCAGCAGCTCCTTCTCGAGCGCAGCGACCTCTGCCGCGCGGGAGGGCTTGTGGAGCAGCTCCTGCACCACCGCGTCGTGCTGGTAGTAGTAGCGCA
>NZ_DASRVN010000680.1:0-6180 GCF_035655035.1 Kribbella sp.
CTGGTACTTCTTCGGCGGGTTCTCGGCGTACGCGATCGAGCCGTCGGCGCGGACCGAGAACCACTTCGGGTGCTCCTTGACCCACGGGTGGTCCGGCGACGCCTGCAGCGCCAGGTCGATCGCGACCTCGAGGCCGACCTCGCGCGCGCGGCCGACGAAGTACTCGAAGTCCTCGAACGTGCCGAGCTCCGGGTGGATCGCGTCGTGGCCGCCCTCCTCGGAGCCGATCGCCCACGGCGAGCCCGGGTCGCCGGGCTTCGGGTCGAGGGTGTTGTTCGGCCCCTTGCGGAACGAGTGCCCGATCGGGTGGATCGGCGGCACGTAGAGGATGTCGAAGCCCATCTTCGCAACGGCCTCGAGCCGCTGAGCCGCGGTACGGAAGGTGCCGGACTTCCAGGTGTCGGTCTCTTCGTCGTACGTCGCACCCTCGGAGCGCGGGAAGAACTCGTACCAGCTGCCGTACAGCGCGCGGGTCCGGTCCACCCACACCGGGTACGTCTCCGACGACGTGATCAGCTCGCGCACCGGGTACCGCCCGAGGGCCGCCCGGACCTGCGGGGAGATCCCCGCGGCCAGCCGCGCCTCCGGCGGCAGCGCGCCGTTCGCCAGGGCATGTGCCGCGTCGCTCAGCGTGGACCGGTCCGCCCGTACGGCGGGTGGTACGCCGGCGGCCGCCCGGTCGAAGAACGCGGCGCCCTCGGCGAACATCAGGTCCACGTCGATCCCGGCCGGCACCTTGATCTCGGCGTTGTGCCGCCAGGTCCCGTACGGATCGCTCCAGCCCTCGACCGCGAACGTCCACGCGCCCTGCTCCTGCAGCGTCACGTCGACGCTCCACCGGTCGGTGCCGGGCGCGCCCGGGGCCATCAGCATCCGTCTGGTCTGTCCCGACGGTGAGGTCAGGACGACGTTCGCGTTCACCGCGTCGTGTCCCTCGCGGAACACCGTGGCCGCGATCGTGAACGTCTCGCCGACGGCTGCCTTGGCCGGATACGCTCCGGCGTCGACGGTCGGGGTGACATCGGTGATCGGGATGCGCCCAGTCATGGCGTAGACGAACCTTCGCTTTCCGTGATGCTGCGGATCCGGCGGATGGACGTAGTTCCTGTAACACTGACCGTATCGGTTCCCGCCCCTGCTCTGTGACATGCACAGCTGCAAAATCTTGCTCGCGTTGCAAGATCGATGCATCCCGAGGGTGTCTTGCGCACCCTGGCCCGGTACGGTGTCCCGGTGCGAGCGATACGACGATTCTCCGTCCGCCCTGTCCTGCCCGAGCCGCTGACCGGTCTGGGCACCCTGGTGAACAACCTCCGCTGGGCCTGGCACCCGGAGACGCAGGACGTCTTCGAGGCCGTCGACCCGCAGCTGTGGCGGAGCACCGGCGGTGACCCGGTCAAGCTGCTCGGTGAGGTACCGGCGGCCCGGCTCGACGAGCTGGCCAACGACCACGCTTTCCTGAGCCGGCTGGAACTGGCGGTAGCCGACCTGGACAGCTATGTCACCGAGGACCGGTGGTTCCAGACCGCGGGCGGTTCACCGCTCGACGCGGTCGCGTACTTCTCGCCGGAGTTCGGCATCACCCACGTGCTGCCGCAGTACTCCGGCGGTCTCGGCATCCTCGCCGGTGACCACCTGAAGGCGGCCAGTGACCTCGGCGTACCGCTGATCGGCGTCGGTCTGCTGTACCGGCACGGCTACTTCGCGCAGTCGCTGAACCGTGAGGGCTGGCAGCAGGAGCGTTACCCCCTGGTGGATCCGGACGGGCTGCCGATCAGCCTGCTCCGGGACGGTGACGCCCCCGCGACCATCACGCTGGCGCTGCCCGGCAACCGCGAGCTGCACGCGCAGATC
This sequence comes from Kribbella sp., assembly GCF_035655035.1. GTDB lineage: Bacteria > Actinomycetota > Actinomycetes > Propionibacteriales > Kribbellaceae > Kribbella. The sequence continues at coordinate 1,855 of NZ_DASRVN010000680.1, forward strand.
TGGGTCGCCCAGGTCGGCCGGGTGCCGCTGCTGATGCTCGACTCCGACATCGAGGAGAACGAGCCGTCCGAGCGCGAGGTGACCGACCGGCTGTACGGCGGGTCCACCGAGCACCGGCTGCTCCAGGAACTGCTGCTCGGCGTCGGCGGCGTCCGCGCGGTCCGGACGTACTGCCGGATCACCGGTCACGCCGCGCCCGAGGTGTTCCACACCAACGAGGGCCACGCCGGTTTCCTCGGCATCGAGCGGATCCGCGAGCTGGCCGCCGAGAAGGACCTGGACTTCGACACCGCGCTCGAGGTCAACCGCGGCGGCACCGTGTTCACCACGCACACGCCGGTCCCGGCCGGTATCGACCGGTTCCCGGTCGAGTTGATCCAGCAGCACTTCTCCGCCGACGTGTTCGGCCCGGAGGTCCCGATCGAGCGGATCCTCGAGCTCGGCGCCGAGGACTTCGAGGGCGGCGACCCGGCGCTGTTCAACATGGCGATCATGGGCCTGCGGCTGGCCCAGCGCGCGAACGGCGTGTCCAAGCTGCACGGTGTCGTCAGCCGCGGGATGTTCGCGGGGCTGTGGCCGAGCTTCGACCCGGTCGACGTACCGATCACCTCGATCACCAACGGCGTGCACGCGCCGACCTGGGTGGCGCGTGAGGTGCACGACCTGACGTACGCGAACTACACCGCCGACGGCGACTCGGTGTTCGAGGGTCTGGACAAGACCACGGACGCGCAGATCTGGGAGACCAAGCGGCTGCTCCGGCAGCGGTTCATCGACGACACCCGGTCCCGGGTGCGGCAGTCCTGGATCAACCGCGGTGCGAGCGACGCCGAGCTCGGCTGGGTCGACTCGATCCTGGACCCGGACGTACTGACGATGGGCTTCGCGCGGCGGGTCCCGTCGTACAAGCGGCTGACCCTGATGCTGCGCGACCCGGCGCGGCTGAAGTCGCTGCTGCTGCACCCGGAGCGTCCGGTGCAGATCGTCATCGCCGGCAAGGCGCACCCGCATGACGAGGGCGGCAAGAAGCTCATCCAGGAGATGGTGCGCTTCGCCGACGACCCGGAGGTGCGGCACCGGATCGTGTTCGTGCCGGACTACGACATCGCGCTCGCGCAGCCGATGTACCCGGGCTGCGACGTCTGGCTGAACAACCCGCTGCGGCCGTACGAGGCCTGCGGCACGTCCGGGATGAAGGCGGCGCTGAACGGTGCGCTGAACCTCTCGATCCGCGACGGCTGGTGGGACGAGTGGTACGACGACGAGTTCGGCTGGGCGATCCCGTCCGCCGAGGGGATCGAGGACACCGACCGCCGCGACGACCTCGAGGCGCACGCGCTGTACGACCTGATCGAGAAGCAGGTCGCGCCGCGGTTCTACGACGGTGCGGTCCCGGGCCGCTGGATCGAGATGCTCCGGCACACGATCAAGGAGCTCGGCCCGAAGGTGCTCGCCACCCGGATGGTGAAGGACTACGTCGAGCAGCTGTACGTGCCGGCCGCGCAGTCGTCGCGGGCGCTGAACTCGACGTACGACGGTGCCCGCGAGCTGGCCGCGTGGAAGCAGAAGGTCCGGGCGGCGTGGCCGCAGATCCGGGTCGACCACGTGGAGCTCCAGGGCCTCGGCGACGTACCGCAGCTGGGTACCACCGTCGGGCTGCGCGCCTTCGCGGCGCTCGGCGACCTCGAGCCGTCGGACATCTGTGTCGAGGTGCTGCACGGCCGCGTCGACACGAACGACGAGATCACCGACCCGGTCCGCACGATGCTGTCGCTGGCCGAGACGTACGAGGGCAACCGGCACCGGTACGAGGGCGAGCTGAAGCTCGACCGCACCGGCCCGTTCGGCTACACGGTCCGCGTCGTCCCGAACCACCCGCGCCTCGCGTCGGTCGCCGAGCTCGGCCTCGCGGCCGGCCCGTCCGACCCGGACGACCCCAGCACCCCCGACCTCCCCGCCGGCTCGGAGTTCTGAGCCCGACCAGAAAAGACACGCCCCCGCCTGCCTCACCAGGCGGGGGCGTTTTCGCACGCCGCAAGCGGGTTCAGCGGCTGAGGTCCTGCCAGGAGAACGCCCCGCCTGATGCCGGGGAGGTGACGAACGCGCGGCCGGTGAAGGTGAGCGCCGGATCCGTCCGGTAGAGCTCGTCGGCCTCCTTCGCGGCGGCCTCGTCTCCGTTGTCGGCGGCAACCATCAGCCGGGCGATCCGGTCGGTGCCCTCGACGTCGGCGCCGTCCAGGGTGCCTGACATGCTGCCCCAGTTGTCCCACAGCAGCAGCTCGTCGCCGTTGAGGTGGGCCAGCTGAAAGTGCACGTAGGTACGGATGAACCAGCCGCCGTGCAGCTTCAGCGGCGCGTCGGGATTCGGGTCGACGCCGTACAGATCGCCGTCGAGCTCCCCGGCCCGGTACCCCAGCCAGACCTCGGCGGCGGACTTGAACGGCCCGGCCGGCATGTCGGCCACGTCGAACGGGTGTGTGCCGGGCTCCAGTTCGGTGTCGATCATCGCCCAGCGGTCCCCGTCCCAGTACTCCGCGACCACGTGGTCGTTGTTGAAGCCCTCGGTGAAGTAGTTCGCGAACCCGACCCGGCTGCGCGCCGGGATCCCCTTGTGCCGCAGGACGGAGACGAACAGCAACGTGTGGTCGCGGCAGCACCCGACCACCCGGTCGACCGGCTCCCGCGGCGCCGCGAGCGGCGTACCGTTGCGCTTCTGGTCGGTGTCGAGGATCGCCGACACCCAGCGGCTGTCGATCTCGGCGAGCCGCTCGCCGGTGAAGTCGATGCCGCCGCCGCGGTAGTGGATCACCAGGTTGCGCACCACCGCCGCGATGCCGGCAACGTCGTCCGGCAGCGCGTCGAACAGGCCTGCGTGTACGCCGGGGTCGCTGAACCGGCTCTGGATCGCGTAGTCCATCAGAGAGTCCTTTCGAGAACGGGCAGAGCGATGTCGACGGCCGGCTGGTCGCGCGGGAGCAGGTGGCAGTCGGGGAGGTACACCTCGCGCGGCGGACCGGCCTCGGGCAGGCCGTGCGCGCGGACGTGGTCGTTGACGAGGTCGTACGCGAGCATGATCCGCGGGTACACGCACTCGTCCATCGTGATCGTGCAGTACGCCTCGCGGTGCGCGGGCTCGACCCGGATCCCGATCCGCCCGGCCGGGTCGACCAGCCCGTCGAACGGGACGCACACCTCGACCGTCGCCTCGCCCTCGGGGGTGACCGCGCCGTGGTAGATCACCCACGACCCGACGGTCGCGCTCGCCCCGGCGGCCCGCAGGTACGTCAGGATCTCGTCGGTGCACGTCACGATCACGCCGATCAGCTGCTGCTGGTCGGTGTCCTCGCGGATGCTGGCGATCTTGGTCGCCGGTACGTCGCGGGTGTGTACCGGTCGCGGTGTGAGTCCCGGCGTACCGGATCGGGCGAGCCGGTCGCGCAGGTACTCGAACGTCGCGCGTCGCGCCGAGGTGGTCGCCTCCTCGGCGGCCCACCAGCGGTCGAGCCGGATCATCGCGAACTCGTCGGTGCCGGAGAGTACTTCGGTGATCGTGGCCAGCGGCATGTCCAGCTGCCGTAGCACGCTGATCCGGCGCGCCCGCTCCAGCTGGGTCTCGTCGTACCGCCGGTATCCGTTGTCCGGGTCCACCTCGGCCGGGGCGAGCAGCCCGGACACGTCGTACAGCCGCAAGGCCTTCAACGAAAGCCCGGCGCGCCGCCCGAACTCACTGATCGTCAACACGCAGCTATCAAACCCTCTGCCCCTGGGGCAGAGTAAACCCCGGCCGCTGGTGCGACCGGGGTTTGCCGTGCAGCAGACTCAGTCGGCGGTCACGCAGGTGACGAACGGCTGGACCGTGATCTGGCCCTTCGGGTCGTTGTTGGTCAGCGCGACCGTCCACGAGGAGGCCGTCGACACACCGTTGACCGCGGTGATGTCGCTCGGGTAGGAGCCGTTCAGCAGTACGTCGGCGGCCGTGGTGCTGCCGGTGTCCCACTTGAGGCCGCCGCCGATCGCCTTCTTGCCGTCGGCGCAGGTCAGCGTCACGGTGCTGTAGCCCTTCGGCACCGTCTTCTGCGGGCCGTCCACCGAGAGGCCCGAGACGCCGTCCTTGCCGGCCGCACCGACTGCGCCTGCGGGGCCCGCGGGACCTTCGGGTCCGGCCGGGCCGGCCTCGCCGGTGGCCGGCTTGTTGAGCTTGTCGCGTACGGCGGCGTTCAGGTCGATCTCGGCGATCGAGCCGTCCACGACCTGGGCCGACGCGACGGAACGCGCGCACAGCGGGTAGCTGAGGGTCGCGCACCCGGTGCCGCCGGCGGCGTTCGC
>NZ_DASRVN010000681.1:0-9647 GCF_035655035.1 Kribbella sp.
CGGCGCCAAGGTCGGCAAGGAGCGCCCGTTCGACCTGGTGTTCCACGGTGGTTCCGGCTCGACGCTGGAGGAGATCCGGGCCGCGGTCGACAACGGCGTCATCAAGATGAACGTCGACACCGACACGCAGTACGCGTTCACTCGCCCGGCGGCGGCACACATGTTCCTCAACTACGACGGTGTGCTGAAGGTCGACGGCGAGGTCGGCAACAAGAAGGCCTACGACCCGCGCGCCTGGGGCAAGGCCGCCGAAGAGGGCATGGCCAAGCGCGTCGGCGAAGCCTGCGAAAACCTCCGCTCCACCGGCACCTCCCTGAACGCCTGACGTTCCACGAGGCTTTCTGAGCAGGCCCGTCCCGGGGACTTCTCCGGTCGGGCCTGCTCCACGTTCTGGCGTCATGGTCGGTGACTCCTCTCGTTATCGCACGCGGGCCAGGTCGAAGTGGCGGATGCCGGTGCGGCGGGCTGCTCGGGTGAACGTGGTTCGGATGCGGTCGGCCACGGTCGCCGGGTCGTTGAGGTCGGTCCAGGAGATCCAGCAGTGCTCTACGGGTTGGGGACCGTCGGAGTTCGCTGGAGGCGTGGTTTGGTCTTCGGGGTCGGGATCCTCGGTGTAGAAGGGGAAACGTGGCTCGAACTCGACCACCGTGCGTTCGTCGGGGAACCACAGTGCTTCGGCGGCGGGGTCGTCGGGGTCCGGTTGATCGGTGTCGGGTGGTGGCGCCGGGCTGGGCGTGGGGAGGCCGGCGTCGGCGAGGATGTGGCGCAGGCGCGACTCGGCGATCGAGGCGGCGCCCGTGATCTGGTCGAGGACCTTGAGGGCACGGTTGTTGCCGTGGTCAAGGAACGTGATCGCCTGGTCCAGCGCGCGGCGGTCGACCGTGCCGGTGTAGAGCGCGGCGTCGGCGAGCACGACCGCGGGGACGGACGGCGCGGTCGCTGCCACCTCGACGATCGCGCGGGCCGGTGAGACCATCTGCAAGGTGTTCCACAGTTGGAGGCCGGGGCCCACTGGATCGCGGATGTGTCGATGGACGCCGCGGAATCGTCCGGAACGGCCGTCGGGCGCGGTGATGTGCACTCGTGTCAGGTCGAGACCCCAGACAGGTAAGGCATGCAGGGCAGCGGCCGACTGGTGGCTGGCGAAGACGTCAGGTCCGCCGGAGCGCAGGACGCGGTAGGTGCGGCGCAGGTGCAGGATCTCGTCGGTGACGAGCATGAGGGATCGTCTGGCGGCATACGTGCCGCGGCGGATCCGGCGCCACTGACCGGATCTCAGCAGGGCGTCGATGTCGCTGTCGGCATATCCGCAAGCACGCGCGTCGGCCCGGGTGAAGACACCGCCCCGGATCGACGCCATCACGGCAAGTTGAGGATTCATGCCCAAGAACTTGCCGCGTTTCGGGCCCCTGCCGACCGCTGACTTTCAATCTGTGGAGAACTCGTGCCGGACCCAGACGTTCGGCTCGACGTACACGGCGCGATCGGCGGCTACGTCGCACTCCACCGGCACCAGCCCGCCCTCGACCACGACCGGTCCGTCGGCGTCGAACGGCAGGCCGGTCCAGGTGCGCCATTCGGCCAACGAACCGGCGACCACCCACGACGCGGGCGCGATCCCGGTGACGCGGCCGCCGGCGCGGACGTGGGTACGGAGCCAGGGATCGATCGGCAGGCCGTCCGGGCGGGTGCGAGCGGCGTACTCGGCCATCGGCAGCGAGGGATGCTTGTCGGTCGGGCGTACCGGAGCGTCCAACGCCGACAGGCCGAGCCCGGCCGCCCCCTCGCGGAGAGCGGCCAGGAGCAGGGCAGCGACGCCTTCACCTTGGAAGTCACGAGCGACGCTGATATTGAGAGCGCAGGCGATGTCCGGTCGGACGTTGTTGCGGGCATCGGCGAAGGCCCAGACGACTGCCTGTTCCCAGCCGCCGGAAGGGAAGGGATCGCGTCCCGCGGTGGAGAGCTGGACGGCGTGCGCGTCGCCGATCGGACGGCCGTCGGACGTCGCGATCAGGCAGGTCGACGGGAACGTGGTGACCGTCTGCGGGAAGTACGCCTCGGAGACGCGGTTGTGCCGCATGAAGACGGGCCAGGTGCCCACGTCGATGTCGGCATGGGCGAGATCCGGGCGGTCAGCGACGGTGGTGATCTCGAGGATTCGGCCCGACGGGAGGGAAATGGGCATAAAAAATGCTCGTCATGTGTCTATGACGAGCTCGGCGCGGGTTGGTACCCAGGGTTGCCAGAGGAGCGGCATGTTGGCCTCGGACGGGGTGCGGTTGCCTTTCCGCTCGTTGCACGAGGCATGGGCCGCGACGGCGTTCAGCCACTCGGTGCGGCCGCCGCGGGACCTGGGTTGGACATGGTCCATGGTGTCGGCGTTGTCGAGGCCGCAGTACGCGCAGCGGAACTTGTCCCGCCGCAGGACGCCGTGCTTGCTGTACTTCATCCGGCCGGCCGCGTAGCGCCAGTGCGTGACGACATAGCGGACCAGGCGGAGGACGCGAGGGACCGGGAAAGGGCCGATAGTTCGCTCTCCGTGCGCCTCTTCGACCACTGCGACCTCGCGAACCAGCATCCGGATGGCGTGCTGGATCGAGACGGTGTGCAGCGGTTCGTACGACGCGTTCAGGACTATGACGCTCATCCGGTGCCTCCTTCCGGCCGTAGCTGGGAACCACGGCGGCTGATGCAGGGTCTCAAGCATCCGTGGCCGCCGGGTGAACGGTCAACGGATTTCGTCAGACGGTCACGTGCCGGTACGGCGGCGTGATCGGCGAAGATGTGCTTATGGAATTGAACAATCTGCTGTCCGGTCCACCCGAGACACTACTACCGGTCGACCCGGCCGCGGCGGAACTCGCCGACGGGGCCGCTCCGGCGGACGTCGCCGCCAAGCACCCGACCTCATCCCTGGCCTGGGCGGTGCTCGCCGAGGGCGCGCTGGCGGACGGCCGGACCATCGAGGGGTACGCGTACGCGCGGACCGGCTACCACCGGGCCCTGGACCTGCTCCGGCGGAACGGCTGGAAGGGCCACGGCCCGGTCCCGTGGGAGCACGAGCCGAACCGCGGCTTCCTGCGCGCGCTGGCGGCGCTGGGCAAGGCGGCGGCGCTGATCGACGAGAAGGACGAGGCCGAGCGCTGCGTCACGTTCCTGCGCGACTCGTCCCCGACGGCCGCCGACGAGCTGAGCTGAAACCTGCTTGTCGGGCTGGTTCCCCGGCGGAATGATCTGCCGGGTGACCAGCCCTTACGCGCAGTCCGGCTTCGGCGTCGGTTTCGACTGGGGCCTCTCAGGGGCGCAGGTCGTTGCCGGGGACATCGTCGCGGTGGTCGATGTGTTGTCTTTCACAACGGCCGTGACGGTCGCCGCGGATCGCGGCATCGACGTCTACCCGTACCGGTGGCGGGACGAGTCGGCGGTCGCATATGCCGAGCAGTACGGCGCGACGCTGGCGGTCGGCCGGTCCGAGGCCGGGCCGGGAGACGTGAGCCTGTCGCCGGTCACCATCCGGCGGGCGGAGGGCGTGCGCCGGCTGGTACTGCCGTCGCCGAACGGGTCGACGATCGCGCAGCAGTTGAGCGGCACCGGCGCGACGGTGATCGCCGTGTCGCTGCGTAACCGGCTGGCAGCCGCGGACTGGGTCCGCAAGCAGGTGCCGGCCGCGCGGGGCGGGGGCGACGGTCGCCGACCGAAGGTCGTCGCGATCGCGGCGGGGGAACGCTGGCCGGACGGCTCGTTGCGGCCCGCCGTCGAGGATCTGTGGGGCGCCGGCGGGTTCCTCAGCGCGCTGCTCAGCGACGCCCTGTCCCCGGAGGCTCGGGCAGCTGTGGCGGCGTACGAGGCGACAAAGGACAAGCTGCCCGAGTACCTGCACGAATGCGCCGGCGGGCGGGAGCTCACGCAGTACGGCTTCGCGGCGGACGTCGCGGTCGCGGCCGAGGTGGACGAAAGCGATGTCGTGCCGGTGCTGGTGGACGGTAAACTGTTCCGGTCAACCTGAACCACACGAGGTTTCTGCCCGTTGACAGTGCCGGCAGGTGGCGAGCGTCCCCGCTTCTTGCCGAACATGGACGGTTCTAGGCGGACGGACAGACCGGCGAAGCTGGACGCCCACGGTCGGGTCCCCGCCCCGACGGGCAGCGGAAGGTCACACCGTGCCGGCTCTCACCGGACGGATCGGCGCGCCCACTTACGCGGCGGTACTGCGTACACCTGGCGCCTGGAAGTTCTATTTCGCGGCGGCCCCGGCCCGGATCGGGATCGCGATGACGGGTCTCGGCATCGTCTGGCTGGTACACGGATCGACCGGTTCGTACGCCGCGGCCGGCAGCGTCACCGGCGGCTTCGCGGTGGCCGAGGCGGTCGCCGGACCGCAGGTCGCGCGGCTGATCGACCGATTCGGTCAGACCCGGATGTTGCCGATCACGCTGCTCGCGCACGCGATGATGATGGCGCTGCTCATCAGCCTCACGATCACCGGCGCACCCCTGTGGTCGCTGGTCCTCACAGGCGTTCTGGCCGGCGGATCGTTGCCACAGCTGAGCGCTCAGACGGGTGCCCGCTGGGCGTATGCGCTCCGTGAGACGCCATTGCTGTCGTCGGCGTTCGCGCTGGAGGCGCTGAGCGTCGGTGTCGCGTTCATGGTCGGGCCGGGGCTCGTCGGCATCATCAGCTCGTCAACAAGCCCGGCGGCCGGGTCAATGCTTGCGACGGGTCTCCTGCTGGCCGGCGGATTCCTGCTGGCTATGCAGCGGGGTACGGCGCCGCCGCCGACCGCGCCTGGTCAGCACGAGGGCGCGAAGCGCTTGCTGCACAGACGGTTCGTCGGGCTGGTCGGTACGAACGTCGGCATCGGCCTGTTCTTCGGCAGCATGCAGGTGTCCGTCACGGCCTTCGCGGTGTCCAGAGGCGTACCTGGTCTGGCCGGACCGCTCTACAGCATCACCAGCCTGGTCAGTCTGGTTGCCGGATTCGCCTACGGTGCAAGGCGTTGGCGCACTGCACCGGAGACCCAGTTCGTGGCTGCGTTCGTGTGGCTGGCCGTCAGCTGCTTGCCTTTGCTGATGGTGCACACGCCACTGGCTGCCGCGCTCGCGTTGTCCCTGCCCGGCCTGGCCATCGCGCCGTTCCAGACCCTGTCGGCGGTGCTGACCGAGTCAGCGGTCGAGCCCGCGATCCTGACGCAGGCCTTCACCTGGATCAACTCCGGCGGTGCGGCAGGTATCGCGCTCGGGTCCGCGTTCGCCGGGTGGATCGTCGACGGGCACAGCGCGCAGTACGGCTTTCTGGTCGCCCTGGCCGCTGCTACGTGCGCCTTGGTGATGGCGGTGACGGTGAAGGTCAGCGGTAGCTGATCTGGCGTTCGGCGGCGGCGCGGGCTGCGTACTCGGCCGGCGTGAGGCCGATCTGCTGCTTGAACTCCTTCGAGAAGTGGGCCTGGTCGAAGTATCCGAGCGACGCGGACAGCTCCGCGAGCTCGGCGACGTCGCCCTTGGCCAGCAGCTCCGCGCCGTCGTGCAGGCGGTACCGGCGCAGCACCCACTTCGGGCCGACGCCGACGTACCGCCGGAACAGCCGCTGCAGGGTGCGGATCGGTACGTCGAACCGCTCGGTGATCTCGTCGACGCGAGCGACCGAGCGGTCCGCGGCCATCGCCGACACGATCGCCCGGACCAGCTCGTACGACGGGTCCGGCGGGGGCAGGTGATCACGCAGGAACGCCTCGAACACCGCGCGCCGCCGTACGTCGGACTCGGCCTCGAAGACCAGGTCCGCGAGCCGGTCGCCGTCGGCGAAGACCGCGGTCAGCGGCAGCACCTCGTCGCGGAACGAGCCGACGTCCAGCCCGGTGATCGCGCCGAACCCGCCGGCCCAGAACTTCACCCCGAACGCCCGCCCGCGCCCGGACAGTTCGCGCTCGAACTTCCGCGTGCAGACGCCGTTCACGAACGCGCCGCCCGGCTGCTCGAACGTCACGTTCACGGCCGGGAACGGCAGCACCTCGGCGGTGTACGGCTCGTCCAGGTTCCACTCGACGATCCAGTACCACTCCACGAACCGCCCGGCCTCCGGCCCCGGCGCGAGCCGGTGGAGCGAACGGTGCCGGGCCTGCTCGCGCGGGTGCAGGATGCCCTTCTCGCTGTCGGGTGGTTGAGTCAACGCTCCCTGTCGCTTTCTTACAAGACCTGTGGAGAGCCCCGAGGATCTACTGAGGGCATGACGACGAACACGGTAAACCCCATCCCCGACGGTTATCACTCGCTCACCCCGTACCTCGCCGTCGCGGACGGTCCGAAGGCGATCGAGTTCTACACCGCGGTCTTCGGCGCCGAGGTGATCAGCCGGCAGGACATGCCGGACGGCCGGCTCGGACAGGCCGAGCTGAAGTTCGGCGACTCGATGCTGCAGCTCAGCGACCAGATGCCGCAGATCGGGCTGCGGGCGCCGAACGGCGAGTGGGTGCATTCGTCGCTGGTGCACTACGTGCCGGACGTGGACGCGACGTACGCGAAGGCGGTCGAGGCCGGGGCGAAGCCGGTCGAGAAGGTGCAGACGTTCATGACCGGGGACCGGTTCGGCACGGTGATCGACCCGTTCGGGCACCGCTGGGCGATCCTCACGAAGGTGGAGGACGTCTCTCCGGAGGAGGCCGACCGGCGGGTGAAGGAGTGGCTGGCGAGCAATCCGGGAGAACTTCAGTAAATGAGGAAGCGGCCCGCCGGAACCGTCCCCTGCGGCAGTTTCGGCGGGCCGCTGACTAAGAGTGTGCACGCGATCACTGAAAATGGCAACCCGTCAGTTGAGGGAACAAAGACTTCGGAGGTTGTGGACAGGCCCGAAACGCACACGCCCCGTTCCGGTAGGCTTTGGTCGCAAGAGCCTGGATGCGTTGCCGGATGAACGTCCGGTGAACGTCTCCGGGCTTCACCGTTTCCAGCACCGGCCGCCACGGGGTGTGAGGTTGGTGCGTGAAGAGGAGGGCTGAGATGCCCGCAATCGTGCTCGTCGGCGCCCAGTGGGGCGATGAGGGCAAAGGCAAGGCGACCGATCTGCTCGGCAACACGGGCGAGGTCATCGACTACGTGGTGAAGTTCAACGGCGGCAACAACGCCGGCCACACGGTCGTGATCGGGTCCGAGAAGTACGCGCTGCACCTGCTCCCGAGCGGCATCCTCACACCGGGCGTCACGCCGGTGATCGGCAACGGGGTCGTGGTCGATCTCAGCGTGCTGTTCGAGGAGCTCGACGCGCTGCAGGCGCGCGGGGTGGACACGTCGCGGCTGCTGGTCAGTGCGAGCGCGCACGTGATCCCGCCGTACAACCGGACCCTCGACAAGGTCACCGAGCGGTTCCTCGGCAGCCGCAAGATCGGTACGACGGGGCGCGGGATCGGCCCGACCTACGCCGACAAGATGAATCGGATCGGGATCCGGATCCAGGACCTCTACGACGAGAAGATCCTCGAGCAGAAGGTCACCGGCGCGCTGGAGCAGAAGAACCAGCTGCTGGTGAAGGTGTACAACCGGCGCGCGGTCGAGATCCGTGAGGTCCTCGACGAGCTGCTCGGGTACGCGGACCGGCTGAGGCCGATGGTCGCGGACACCGGCCTGCTGCTGAACCAGGCGCTCGACGAAGGCAAGACCGTGCTGATGGAGGCGGGCCAGGCGACGCTGCTGGACGTCGACCACGGCACGTACCCGTTCGTCACCTCGTCGAACGCGATCTCCGCCGGCGCCTGCACCGGCACCGGCATCCCGCCGACCCGGATCGATCGCGTGATGGCGGTCGTCAAGGCATACACGACGCGCGTCGGTGAGGGCCCGTTCCCGACCGAGCTGCTGGACGCGGACGGCGAATGGCTGCGCACCCAGGGCGCCGAGTTCGGCGTCACCACTGGCCGTCCGCGGCGCTGCGGCTGGTACGACTCGGTGATCGCCCGGTACGCCGCCCGCGTGAACGGCGTCTCGGACTTCGTGCTGACCAAGCTCGACACGCTCACCGGGCGCGAACGGGTCCCGGTCTGCGTGGCGTACGACGTGAACGGTGTCCGCCACGAGGAGATGCCGATGACGCAGACCGACTTCCACCACGCGGTCCCGGTCTACGAGGAGTTCGACGGCTGGTCGGACGACATCACCGGCTGCCGTTCCTTCGACGACCTGCCGAAGGAGGCGCAGACGTACGTGCGCGCGGTCGAGTCGCTCAGCGGCGCCCGGATCTCCGCGATCGGCGTCGGCCCGGAGCGCAGCCAGATCGTCCAGCTGTAAGCCGACCCGCCGGCCTCCCCGTCGCGGAAGCTAGTTGCCGATGATGGGGAGGTTGCGGATGAACGGTGCGTTGCGGAGGTCGCCGAGGGTCGGCCGGTGAATGTTCGGCGTCTGGATCGGCTGCCGTGCCCAGGCCGCGCCCTTGCCCTGCGTGGCCTGGTAGAACGTGAACGCGCCGATCGCGAGCAGGACGACGGCCATCAGCCCGGAGAGCCAGTGCGCCCGGAACGTGTTGCGGGCCGTGATGTGTGCACCGCGGCGCAACGAGCTGCCGCCGGGGCCCCACCAGCTGCAGAACAGCGCGGTCAGGGCCGCCGTACCGAAGCCGACCGCGGACAGCGGCTTCCAGTCGAGCCCGTACGACGACGCGGCGATGCCGGTGACGATGCCACCGACGACGACCGAGGTGAGCAGCGGCAGGATCAGGCAGGGCAGCGTGATCAGTGCCGCGGTCGCGAACTGCAGCGGGCTGGCTGCCGCCGCGATGACACCGTCGGACTTGCCGGACCGGCCGCGGACCTGACGGCGCCGCATCAGCGCAGTACTCGACCGGTCGACGGTCCGGGCCAGCACCAGCAGGATGATCGCGACGGCAGCACCGAAACCGGGGGTGAACGCGGTCAGCCCGGCCAGCGCGAACAAGAAGCCGATGATGACCGCCGTACGACGACCGGTCGGCGGCGACTTGACCGGCTGCGCGGGCTGCACAGGCGCAGGCTGCGACGGCTGCACGGGCACGAGCTGTGACGGCTGCTGGTACGGAACCGGCGGACCGCTCTGGTACGGCGCAGGCGCGTAGGGCGCGGGACCGAACTGCTCCGGGGCGTACGGCGCGGCCGCGTACGGCACGGGCTCCGCGACCGGGGGCTTGGTGGAGACCTCGCGGAGCTTGTCCCGGATCGGGGCGAACGCCGACAACGGCGGGATCACCGAAGGCACCAGCTCGGCCACCTGGGCCGGCGTCGGCCCCTCGGCCGGTGGGGCCTCGGTGGGCATCAGCTTCGTCACCAGCCGCGTCGGCGCTGCTGCGGCCACGGTCGGATCCGCGTTGCTCTCCGTACGAGGCGGGAGCGCGTCGCGGCCCTCGGCGTACCGGCTGAGGCCCGTCATGATCTCGTCCTGCGTAGGCCGGTCGGCCTTGTCGGGAGAGAGCGCGGCAGCGAGCAGTGACTTCAGCCGCGGGTCCAGCCCGTCCAGGTCGGCCTGACCGGAGTGCACACGCGCCAGCACCGCCTCGAACGGTCCCTTGCCGAACGGGCGGCGTCCAGTTGCAGCGAACGCCACGGTGGCTGCCCAGCCCCACCAGTCGGCGGACTGCGACACCATCTCGCCCTCGATGAGCTCAGGCGCCAGGTAGCCCGGCGTACCGATCAC
>NZ_DASRVN010000682.1:0-7611 GCF_035655035.1 Kribbella sp.
ACCTCGCACGCCCTGCCGCTGACCAACGTGATGCGCGCGGACGAGAACGTCCCGTGCCTCACCCCCGAGCAGGCGCTGTCCGGCGCGCCGGCCGCGGAGGAGCAGCGCTTCCGGGTGCCGCGGATCCTGGAGGAGGACTGACGATGACCGACCTGACCAGGAAGACCGCGGCCGAGCTCGCGGAGCTCATGACGTCCAAGCAGGCCAGCTCGGTGGAGATCACCCAGGCCCACCTGGACCGGATCGCCGCCGTCGACGGTGACGTGCACGCGTTCCTGCACGTCGACACCGAGGGCGCGCTGGCGCAGGCGAAGGCGGTCGACGACAAGCGCGCCGCGGGCGAGCAGCTCGCCCCGCTGGCCGGCGTGCCGCTGGCGCTGAAGGACGTGCTCACCCAGGAGGGCGTGCCGACCACGGCCGGTTCGAAGATCCTCGAGGGCTGGAAGCCGCCGTACGACTCGACCGTCGTCAAGCGCTTGAAGGCCGCCGGGATCGTGATCCTCGGCAAGACCAACATGGACGAGTTCGCGATGGGTTCCTCCACGGAGAACTCGGCGTACGGCACCACCCACAACCCGTGGGACCTGGCCCGGATCCCAGGCGGTTCCGGCGGTGGCTCGTCCGCGGCCATCTCGGCGTACGAGGCGCCGCTGGCGATCGGCACCGACACCGGTGGCTCGATCCGCCAGCCGGGGGCGTTCACCGGGACGGTCGGGGTCAAGCCGACGTACGGCGGCACCTCGCGGTATGGGCTGATCGCACTCGCGTCGAGCCTGGACACGCCGGGTCCGTGCGCGCGAACGACGCTCGACGCGGCGCTGCTGCACGAGGCGATCGCGGGCTGGGACCCGATGGACTCGACCTCGATCAACCAGGACGTCCCGCCGGTGGTCGCGGCGGCCCGCAACGGCGACGTCGCCGGGCTGCGGATCGGTGTCGTCAAGGAGCTCGGCGGCGAGGGGTACCAGCCGGGTGTCGAGGCGCGCTTCCACGAGGCGGTCGAGCTGCTCACCAAGCTCGGCGCCGAGGTGGTCGAGGTGTCCTGCCCGCACTTCCAGTACGCGCTCCCGGCGTACTACCTGATCCTGCCGAGCGAGGCCTCGTCGAACCTGGCCAAGTTCGACGCGATGCGGTACGGGCTGCGGGTCGGCGACGACGGCGAGAACAGTGCGGAGAAGGTCACCGCGCTGTCCCGCGAGGCCGGCTTCGGCGCCGAGGTGAAGCGCCGCATCATCCTCGGTACGCACGCGCTCTCCAGCGGGTACTACGACGCCTACTACGGCCAGGCGCAGAAGGTGCGGACGCTGATCGCCCGCGACTTCGCGAACGCGTACGAGCAGGTCGACGTCCTGGTCTCACCGGCCACGCCGACGACCGCGTTCGCGATCGGCGACCGGATCGACGACCCGATCGCGATGTACAAGAACGACCTGTGCACGATCCCGTCCAACCTGGCCGGCAACGCGGCCGCGTCGTTCCCGTGCGGTCTCGCCGACGAGGACGGGCTGCCGGTCGGCTTCCACGTGATGGCGCCGGTGATGCGCGACGACCTGCTGTACAAGGTCGGCGGCGCGCTCGAGGCGGCGCTCGCCGAGCAGTGGGGCGGCGTACTGATGACGAAGGCTCCGGAGCTGGAGGTGACCCGATGACCGCCGATGTGCTTGAGATCAACGATGCTTTGACGCAGTACGACCCGGTCATGGGTCTGGAAGTGCACGTCGAGCTGAACACGAAGTCGAAGATGTTCTGCGGCTGCCCGACCGAGTTCGGCGCGCCGCCGAACACCCAGACCTGCCCGGTCTGCCTCGGTCTGCCGGGCGCGCTGCCGGTGGTGAACGCGAAGGCGGTCGAGGCCGCGATCAAGATCGGCCTGGCGCTGAACTGCGAGATCGCCGAGTGGTGCCGGTTCGCCCGGAAGAACTACTTCTACCCGGACATGCCGAAGAACTTCCAGACCTCGCAGTACGACGAGCCGATCGCGTTCAACGGCTGGACCGAGGTCGCCGTCGACGGCGAGACGTACCGGATCGAGATCGAGCGCGCGCACATGGAGGAGGACACCGGCAAGGCCACCCACGTGGGCGGCGCGACCGGGCGGATCCACGGCGCCACGCACTCGCTGGTCGACTACAACCGGGCCGGCATCCCGCTGATCGAGATCGTCACCAAGACGATCGAGGTGCCGGGGGAGAAGGCCGCCGCGGTGGCTCGTGCGTATGTGAGTATGCTCCGCGACCTGCTGTTCTCGCTGGGCGTCTCGGACGTCCGGATGGACCAGGGGTCGCTACGCGCTGACGTCAACGTGTCGCTGAAGCCGTCCGGCTCGACCGCGCTCGGCACCCGCACCGAGACCAAGAACGTGAACTCGTTCCGTTCGGTCGAGCGCGCGGTGACGTACGAGATCACCCGGCAGGCGGCAGTGCTGTCGTCCGGCGGGAAGATCCTGCAGGAGACCCGGCACTGGCACGAGGACACCGGCATCACGACGGCCGGCCGGGAGAAGTCCGACGCCGACGACTACCGGTACTTTCCGGAGCCCGACCTGGTGCCGGTGGCGCCGTCGCGCGAATGGGTCGAGGAGCTGCGCGCGACGCTGCCCGAGGCTCCGTCGGTACGGCGGGCCCGGCTGCAGACGGACTGGGGCTTCACCGATCTCGAGATGCGCGACGCGGTGAACGGCAACGCGGTCGAGCTGATCGTGGCGACGGTCGAGCTCGGGGTGACGCCGGCCGCGGCGAAGAAGTGGTGGCTCGGCGAGCTCGCCCGCGCCGCGAACGAGGCCGGCACCGAGCTGGACAGCCTGCAGGTCGGACCGGCCGAGGTCGCCGAGGTGCAGAAGCTGGTCGACGACGGCACGCTGAACGACAAGCTCGCGCGGCAGGTGTTCGAGGGTCTGCTCGCCGGTGAAGGTACGCCGGCGGAGATCATCGAGAAGCGTGGGCTGGCGCTCGTGTCCGACGACTCGGCGCTGCTCGAGGCCATCGACCGCGCGATCGCGGCGAACCCGGACGTGGTCGAGAAGGTGAACTCCGGGAAGCCCGCCGCAGCGGGCGCGCTGATCGGCGCGGTGATGAAGGACATGCGCGGTCAGGCCGACGCGGCCAAGGTCCGCCAGCTGCTGAACGAGAAGCTGGGTATCTGACGCTCTCCTGAGGTGCCGGACCCCGCTGCACAGGGTCCGGCACTTCAGTCTTTTTCAGGCGGCGTCGCGGTGTTCCTCGGGGTGCGCGTCGGCGGTCACGTCGTGCTCGACGTGGCTGTCGACCTCGACCTCGGCCGCGTCCGCGAGCAGGGTCTGCGCGACCGACAGTTCGTCGGCCGGGCAGCGGAGCTCGTAGTACGTCGGGAGGGTCTCGGTGGTGACCGTTTCGGGCCGGTTGCGGACCAGCCCGCGGAACAGTCCCCACAGCGCGCCGACGAGCAGGCCGTACACGAAGCCCCACAGCACGACCGCGAAGCTGGTCAGTGTGGTCTGCGCGACCAGCGTGACGAAGACCGCCGCGAGGATGCCGACCAACGCGCCTTGCAGGGCGCCGGTCGCGGTCAGCCGCACGACCGGGATTCGCGGCCGTCTTGTTGCCTGCCGGAGGCCGGCACCGACGATGTCCAGGCTCGTCGCGTCCATCCCGTAGCTTCTCAGGTACTGCGCTGTTCGCTGAGCGTCCGCGAAGTTGCTCACCGATGCGATCACACTGCTGGGGACGCCAGACGCCTGGCCGGTCGGCATACCGATCTCCTCCTCAGGTCGTGGTTTGTTCAACATGTACCAGACGACCCAAGCGGCGAAACGGTTGACTGTCTAGGACGTGCTGATCGTCACGCGGAGGATGCGATCGTCGCCGGCCCGGGGCTGACCGCGGCCGTCGGTGTTCGACGTGGTGACCCACAGCGAGCCGTCCGGAGCGAGCTCGACGGTGCGCAAACGCCCGTACTGCTTGGTGAAGAACGCCTTCGGCTCGCCGATTCGCTTGCCTCCTGCAACGGGTATCGCCCAGAGCCGCTGGCCGCGCAGCGCCGCCATGAAGACGTACCCCTTGGCGAACGCGATCCCGGACGGCGACGCGTCGGCGGTCGGCCACTGCGCGATCGGGTCGGTCATCCCGTCCAGGTGACTGATCCCCTCGGCGGCCGGCCAGCCGTAGTTCGCGCCCGGGGTGATCACGTTCAGCTCGTCCCAGGTGCTCTGCCCGAACTCGGAGGCGTACAACTGGCTGCCGTCGAACGTCAGGCCCTGCACGTTCCGGTGCCCTTTGGTGATCCACACCCGGCCGTCCGGGTTTCCCGGCGCGGCCTTCCCGTCGGTGGTGATCCGCAGGATCTTCCCGCCGAGCGAGTTGTCGTCCTGCGAGTTCGGCTGCTCCGAGCCGTCGCCGGTACCGGCGTACAGGAACCCGTCCGGCCCGAACCGCAACCGCCCACCGTTGTGGATCGCCGCTTCCGGAATTCCGTCCAGGATCACCTGCTGGTCGGACAACTTCCCGTCCTGGTAGGTGATCCGCGCGATCCGGTTGTCGCTCGCGGCGGAGTAGTACACGTAGATGTACGGCCTCCCCGGATACCCCGGATCCACCGCAAGCCCCAGCAGCCCTCCCTCGGACGAGGCCTTCACCCCGTCCACGACCCCCACCTCGACGGCCCGCCCGCCGACGACCCGCACGATCTTCCCCGCATCCCGCTCGGTCACCAACGCGCTCTTGTCCGGCAGAAACCCCAGCCCCCAAGGCACCTCCACCCCGGAAACCACCGTCGAAGCCACCGTCAACTCAACCGGAGCCGCAACCGTCGCGGGAGCCGACGACGAGGCGGAGCTGCTAGGCGTTGACTCGGAACACCCCACGACGAAAGCCGACGCGACGATCACCGCCGCAGCTCTACCCCACACGTCCGTCTCTCCTTCGCTGGCCTGCCACCAAGCTAGCGGGCCGGCGCGGTCAGCTGCCCCAGGTGGGGCGGAGGGGGAAGTGGGCGTTGCCGCGGTCGTCGAGTTTGGCTGCCAGGACCTGGTGGAGCTGGATGGTGTTGTGTTCGAAGCCGGCTCGGCTGGCGGCCAGGTAGAGGCCCCAGATCTTGGCGGTGGCGGGGCCGACCTCGGCGACGGCCTCGTCCCAGTGGGCGACGAGGTTGTCGTTCCAGGCGGCCAGCGTGAGGGCGTAGTGCTCGCGGAGGTTCTCCTCGTGGCGGACCTCGAAGCCGGCGTCCTGGGCCTCGGCGATGATGCGGCCGGAGCCGATCAGTTCGCCGTCGGGGAAGATGTAGCGGTCGATGAACGCGCCGGTGCTGCGGAAACGGTTGTCCGGCCGGGTGATGCAGTGGTTGAGCAGCCGGCCGCCGGGGCGGAGCCGGTCGTGCAGGAACGCGAAGTACGACGGGTAGTTGCGGACGCCGATGTGTTCGGTGAGGCCGATCGAGCTGATCGCATCGAAGTCCCGCTCGGGGACGTCGCGGTAGTCCAGGAACCGTACCTCGGCCAGGTGCTCCAGCCCGTCGGCCTTGATCGCGGCGGAAGCCCATTCGGCCTGCGCCTCCGACAGCGTCACGCCGAGCGCCTGTACGCCGTACTCGCGGGCCGCGTGCCGGACCATCCCGCCCCAGCCGCACCCGACGTCGAGGAGCCGTTGACCGGCCCGGAGGTCGAGCTTGCGCGCGATCAGGTCGTACTTCTCGAACTGCGCCTCCTCCAGCGAAGCATCCGCCGTCGGGTAGACCGCGCACGTGTAGGTCATCGACGGGCCGAGCACCCACTCGTAGAACGTGTTCGACACGTCGTAGTGGTGGTGGATCGCGGACTTGTCCCGCGCCTTCGAGTGCCGCAGGCCCTCGAACGTCCGGCGCCACTTCGGCAGGTGCTCCTGCGGCGGCGGGGGCGGCGGCTTCAGGTGGCTCCAGCCGAGACCGCGGATGATCCGCAGCGCGTCGGCGGCCTTCGGGCGGTGGAAGTGGAACTGGTCCAGGATCAGCCGCATCAGCTCGTACGGGTTGCCCGGGTGGACGCCGGTGATCTCCAGGTCGCCCATCACGTACGCGCGCACCAGCCCGAGGTCCCCCGGCGCGGTGAGGATGTAGGACAGCCCGCGCTCGGAGGCCAGGTGCATGTGGATCGGGGAGTCCTCGGGCCCGGCCGCGCTTCCGTCGTACGCCGTGAACCGGAACGGCAGCCCGTCCGGAATCACGGTCGTCAGAGCCTCGGCGATCGATACCTGGGTCGCGACCGTCGTCATCGTCGCGTCACCGCCTTTTCGTAGAGCCCGGTGAGGCGGGCGTCTGGGTCGTAGCGTTGCTTCACCTTGGTCAATGCCTGGACGTTGTAGAGCCGGTCGAACGTGTCCCGGTCGTAGTACGCGTCGGAGTACAGCGATTTGTGGCCGCCGAAGTCGCCGACCGCCTGTTCGATGCGGCGGTTGACGTCGCCGTCGGCGGCGCCGGGGGCGATCGGTACGGTGCCCCAGAAGCCGACGTTCACGTACGTCTCGCCAGGTTTGAGTGGATAGAGCGGCCAGGACTCGGAGCCGCGGAGCCGGAGCGGGCAGAGCCACACCGGCCGCATCCCGACCTCCTTGTCGAACCAGCGCAGGAAGTCGGCGAGCCGGGCGACCGGGATCTCCACGTCCTGTACGACGCGTTCCCGGTCCGGGCGGCCGCGCCGCTGGTTCAGCCGGGCCGCGTAGTGGTGCCGGTTCTCGAAGCCGACGATCTTGTGGAACACGTCGCTCCGCCGCCACCGCCGGGGCCACAGCCGCCGTACGACCGGCTGCTGGGCGCCGAACGCGGCGGAACACCAGAACCAGTCGGTGTCCCAGCGCCACAGGTAGTCGTGCGCGGTGAGGAAGTCCGTCGGCCGCTGCCGGATCGACCGGTAGTAGATCTGCCGGCCGGTGTAGTCGCTGGTCCTGGTGGCCGCGTCGCTGTTCCGCCCGAGGGTCAGGTACGCCTCCGACGGGCTGAACGCGACGCCGTCGACGAAGTGCACCGGCTCGCCCTCGTACGTGCCTGAGGCAACGATCTCGTCGATCGCCGGAGCGAGCGCGTCGAGCCCGACCCGGACGTGCCGGAGCGCGACGTACGGCGAGATCCGGTCGAGCTCGATCCGCAGCCGGGTCGCGTAGCCGAGGGTTCCGTACGAGTTCGGGAACATCCGGAACAGGTCCGCGTGCTCACCGTCCGGGCGGGCCGTGACCAGGTCGCCGGCGCCGGTCAGGATGTCCAGCTCGAGCACCGACTCGTGCGGCAGGCCGGCGCGGAACGACGACGACTCGATGCCGAGGCCGGTGACCGCGCCGCCGAGCGTGATCGTCTTCAGCTGCGGCACCACCATCGGCGTCAGCCCGTACGGGAGGGTCGCGGCGACCAGGTCCTCGTACGTGCACATGCCCTGGACGTCGGCCGTCCGGGCGGCCTGGTCGACGGCGATCACGCCGGTCAGCTGCGAGACGTCCAGCCCCGGGCGCTCGGTGTCCGCGCGCGGCCGGAACAGGTTCGAACTGCGCTTCGCGAGCCGGACGGGATCGCCGTTCGGGATCCGCCGGTACGACTCCCGCAGCCGCCCGACGGCCTGATCGTGCGCCACCACCGCCGCCACATCCGATGTCGAAGGCACCGATCCAGCTTACGACG
>NZ_DASRVN010000683.1:0-6683 GCF_035655035.1 Kribbella sp.
TCCGCCGACCACGCCGAGAACCAGCAGATCATCGCCCGGATCGGCACCCGCCTGCACAATGAGAAGGGCGTCGAGGTCTACCTCGCCCCCGACCCCGACAAGCTGCACCTGTTCTCCACCTCCACCGAGGAGCGCCTCGTAGTCTGATCGGCCCCAACGGTTCTTTCCTTGTAGTTTGGCCCTGTGGGCCTCTGGGAGAATGACGCACCAGGAGTGATGGAGCTGCCGTCGGGTCGGCTCGTCCGCGGACGTGGTCTGCGGCACGGCCCGGCGGCAGCGCCGTTCCCGACGTACGGCCTGTATCTGCTCGGCAAGGAACCGCCAGACGTGCCGTGGGAGGCGCACTGGGTGAAGTGGCCGGACTTCCGGCTCCCCGTCGATCGTCCCCAGGCGCTGGCCGCGTTCCGCGACGCGCTGGAGCAGACGGCGACCGGGCGGGTCGAGATGGTCTGCGGCGGCGGCCGCGGACGCACCGGTACGGCGCTCGCGTGCCTCGCCGTACTGGACGGTATGCCGGCCGACCGGGCCGTTGATTACGTCCGGCAGCACTACGACAAGCACGCCGTGGAAACGCCGTGGCAGCGGCGGTACGTGCTAAATCTGTTGACCGGGGCGTGAGGGATCGCGTTGGCTCAGGGTGTGACGATCGAGCGAAGCAACCCCGACGGCTTGCATGCGACGCCTGGGTATCACCACGTGACCCGGGTCCAGGCGGACACCTTGGTGTACCTGGCCGGGCAGTGCCCGTTGCAGCCGTCCGGCGAGCTGGCCTCCGGCGGTCTCGAAGGGCAGACCGCGCAGGTGATCACGAACATCAGCACCGCGCTGGCAGCCGCCGGTGCGACGCCTGACCAGGTCGTCCGTACGGTGATCTACGTCGCCAGCTCCGAGCAGGCCGACCTCGGCGCGGTCTGGGCCCAGCTCAACGCGTCGCCGATCGCGGCGGCCTTCACCACGGCGAGCACGCTGCTCGGCGTCGCCCAGCTCGGGTTCGCGGGGCAGCTGGTCGAGATCGACGTCACGGCGGCTTTGTGATCGTTCCGGCCGAGGTGGTCGAGTACGACCCGCGCTGGCCGCTGTGGTTCGCGGAGATCCGCGGGCGGCTGGGGCCGTTCCTGGCCGGGCTTCCGCACCGGATCGAGCACGTCGGCAGTACGGCGGTACCCGGTCTGGTCGCGAAGCCGATCATCGACGTGGACATCGTCGTACCGTCGGCCGACCTGGTACCGACCGCGATCGCGCGGCTGGCCGCGGCCGGCTACCTGCACGAGGGCGACCAGGGGATCGCCGGTCGGGAGGCGTTCGCGCTACCGCCCGACGCGGTGCACTACCACCACCTGTACGTCGTTGTCGACGGCAACAAGGCGTACCGGGACCACGTACTGCTCCGCGACCACCTGCGCGCGGACGCCGCCGACCGCGAGCGGTACGCCGCCCGCAAACGCGAGCTGGCGCACCTCCTCAGCACCGACCGCGGCGCCTACGTCTCCGGCAAGGGCGCACTGGTCGAGGAGCTGATCGCTAGATCTGGTGGTTCGCCCACAAGCGGCACTGGGGATCGTAGCGGCGCCTGAGCTCGACCAGGCGGTCGTAGTCGTCGTATACCTCCGCGATCTCGTCGGGCGTCAGCTTCTCGAAGGTGAAGTTGAGGGCTCGGCCAACAGTTGCCTCGCGCCACGGTTCGAGGACGTCGCGCGGGGTGGCAGCTTCGCCCGGAGTCAGCACGGTGAGCGAGTACGCAGCCTCGCGGTGGCCGACCGCGTTCGGGACCTCGGGCTGCCGGGCGAGCGCTCCGCCGAGGTGCCGGATGCCGATCACGTGCATCCGTGGCGCGTCCGGGCCCGGCAGGGTCTTCAGCGCGTCGAGGTTGCTGACCAGCACGTTGCGCGAGGTGTAGCTGTCGGGGCGCTCCGGCTCCGCGAAGATCCGCCCGGAGTCGACGTACGGCAGCTCCCCGACCGTGTCGAGTACCGGCGTACCGATCGCGCGGAGCGGCGCGATCAGCTCCGCGCCGCGGTCGCCGAGGATCGCGAGCTGGACCTGCCCGATGTACTTCCCGCGCAGCACCTCCGGAACCTGCGGGAAGTCCGGGATCGGCAGGATCGCGATCGCCGACGTCACGTCCTCCGGCACCGTCCGGGTCCAGTCCCGCCAGACCTCCGGCACGTCCGGGTACTCGGCGAGGTCGAAGTACAGGCTGCCGCCGAAGATCGTCGGCACGTCGAACAGGTCGATCTCGATCCCGGTCACGACCCCGAAGTTCCCGCCACCGCCGCGGAGCGCCCAGAACAGGTCCGGGTCGTCCTCCGCGTTCCGCCGTCCGCCGTCCGCGGTCACCACCTCGATCCGCCGGACGTGGTCCGCGGAGTACCCGTACCGCCGGGCCATCAGCCCCAGTCCCCCGCCGAGCGTGTACGAGATCGCGCCGACACCCGGCGCGCTGCCGGACAGCGGCGCGAGCCCGTCCGGCGCGGTCGCGGTCAGGACGTCCCGCCAGGTCGCGCCTGCCTCGATCCACGCGGTCCGCCGCTCGGCGTCCACCTTCACGCCGTTGAAGCCGGCGGTCGCGATCAGCGCGCCGCCCTCGATCCCCTCGATCACCCCGTGCCCGGCCGCCTGTACGGCGATCCGCAGGTCGTGGGCGATCGCGTACCGGACCGCCTCCTGCACCTCGTCCGCGCTGGTCACCGGGAAGATCACCTCCGGCCGGTGCGGGTCCCGCCGCTGGAACCCGAGCCGCGCGTCGTCGTACCCCGTGCTTGTCGTCGTCAGCATCATGCGACTCACGCTAGAAGCCCTTGCGGACACATCTTGTCCGCAAGGGATCATGGGCTCATGAGCGACATGCCTGGCCGTCTCCTGCGGCTGTTGTCCCTGCTCCAGAGCCGCCGCGAGTGGTCGGGCCGCGAGCTGGCCGACCGCCTCGGCGTCACCGAGCGGACGGTACGGCGGGACGTCGAACGGCTGCGGGCGCTCGACTACCCGGTCACCGGCACGACCGGGACCGCGGGCGGATACCGGCTCGGCTCCGGTACGCACCTGCCGCCGCTGCAACTGGACGACGACGAGGCGATCGCGGTCGCTCTCGGCCTGGTCGGTGCGGCCGGCGGCGGCGTCAGCGGGATGGCGGACAGTTCGATGAGCGCACTGGCCAAGCTGGAGCAGGTCCTGCCCGCGCGGTTGCGCCCGCAGCTCGCGGCGGTCGGGTCGGCCGCGGAGGCGATCCCGCGGCCCGGTCTTCCACAGGTCGACCCGGGCGTGCTCGCCGTACTCGCCCGCTGCTGCCGGAACCACGAGCTCGTGGCCTTCGACTACAACGGACGCAGCCGCGCGACGACCAGGCGGCGGGTGGAGCCGCATCAGCTGCTGACGCTGGCCTGGCGGTGGTACCTGCTCGCGTTCGACCCGGACCGCGACGACTGGCGGATCTTCCGCGTCGACCGGATCTCCTCGGTGGATCCGGTCCTGCATCGCTTCACGCCGCGGGTGATCGACGGCCCGTCGTACCTGGTGGAGTCGTTCGTCTCGGCGCAGTACCGGCATACCGTCGAGCTGACCGTCGAGGCCGCCGCGTCGACGGTGACCTCGACCTTCGAGGGGGTGGTCCGGGGCATCGTCACGCCTCTCACCGAGACCTCGTGCAGGGTCCGCTTCAGCGCCGACACCCCGGGCATGCTCCTCACCCAGGTCGCCGCACTCGCCGCCCTCGGCCCGTTCACCGTCGACCAGGCGACACCGGAGACGGCCGCACTGATCAGTGCAACCGGCGAGCGGCTCGCGCGAGCCTTTGCGCTAGGCAACGATCAGGCCGATCCCGAGGGTCAGGACCCCGATCGCCAGTGACGCGGCGCCGAGCCAGAGGATCCAGAGGAACTGGTTCGGCGTGGTCCGGTCCTTGCCGGCCGACGAGGCGAAGAAGCCGCCGGACATCAGGATCGCCGCGGCCGGGATCGCGAGCCGGGCGACCCACAACCAGAACCCGGTGAGCCCGGTGTGGTCGACGTACAGCAGGCCGACCAGGCTGAGGATGACGAGCACGCCGGCGTGCGCGTGGCCGGCCCGGGCGAAGGACTTCTGGAAGTCGGTCATCGGGACTTGACCGCGGACGACCCGGGTCATGAAGTAGCCGCCGAACTGGATCGTCACGATCGTGAGCAAGATGACGCCGGCGATGGTGCGGGACGCGTCGGTCATACGAGGGCCTCTTCTTCGACGAGTGGTTTCGTGGTTGCGGATCGCGCCGCCCAGAGCGCGACGGCGAGGTACAGGAGCTGCTCGGGGATGCGCTCCCAGAGCGGCGACGCCGCGCCGCCGGCGAACGGTACGTGCGCGACCGCGGCGTGGATGTTGGCCGGGACCAGCGCGACGAACAGCGCCGCCAGGGCGTAGCCGGCCGCGGTGCGGGTCGCGGTGACCACCAGACCGGCGGCGCCGAGCAGTTCGAGTACGCCGGTCAGGTAGACGAGCACGTCGGCGTACGGCAGGAACGGCGGGACCATCCGCACCATGTCGGCGTGGTTGGGCATCACCGTCACGCTCGCCGGGACGAAGTGCGCGCTCGCCGTCAGCACCAGCATCTCCGCCATCGCGTGCGCCGCCGCGACCGGCCAGGTCGTGAACCGGCGGACGCCGAGCGCACCCAACGCCCGGAAGCCGACGGCGCCCAGGATCAGTACGAGCGGGATCATCCGACTCGCCTCCTTATGGATAGTACAAGTATCCGCTTATGGATACTGATACTATCCATGACAGTCACGAGGAAGGCAAGCGATGCGAATCGGGGAACTCAGCAAGGCCACCGGCGTCCCGGTGCCGACGATCAAGTACTACCTGCGCGAGGGCCTGCTCCCGGCCGGCGAACTCAGCAGTCCGAACCAGGCGTCGTACGGCGAGGCGCACATCCGCCGGCTGCGCCTGATCCGCGCGCTGATCGAGCTGGCACAGGTACCGGTGGCCACCGTGAAGGAGATCCTCGAATCACTCGACGCGGACACCGAGCCGCTGCACGAGCAGATCGGCCGCGCCCATCGCGCCCTGACCCCGACGCGCCGGCTGTCCGCCTCCGACGACGCCCGCGCCGCCGCGACCGCCCGGGTCACCAAGCTGATCGAGGACCGCGGCTGGTCCGTCGATCCCGAGGCGCCCGCCTTGGCCACGCTGATCGACACCATCGCCGCATATCACAGCCTCGGCCAGGACAACCTGATCGCCCACCTCGACACGTACGCCGACGCCGTCGAGGCCTTCACCGCCCTGGAGGTCGAGGCCGTCACCGCCAACCCGACCCGCGACCAGCTGACCGAATCCGTCGTGATCGGCACGATCCTCGGCGAGACCGTGATCGCGTCCCTCCGGCTGCTCGCCCAGGAGTCGATCTCCGCCGAACTCTGGAAGAACCGCTAACAGTCGCCGAGCAGTCCGGGCAGCAGCTTGGACATCGCCTTCTGCAACGCCCGCCGCTCGGTCCCGGTCAGCGGATCGAAGACCAGTTTGCGGACCAGCTCGACGTGACCGGGCGCGGCCTTCACCAGCTCCGCGTGGCCGTCCGGCGTGAGGATCGCATTCGTGAAGCGGCCGTCGTTCGGGTCGGGTTCACGGCGTACCAGGCCGCGATCCTCCAGGCGTCGGATCAGGTGGGAGAGGCGGGAGAGCTCGGAGTTGGTCAGGATCGCGAGACTGCTCAGCCGCATCGTGTGCTCGGGCTGGTCCGAGAGGCCGGCGAGGACGTAGTACTCCAGGAAGCTCAGACCGGAATCGCGCTGAAGCTGCTCTCCGAGGGCCGTCGTCAGCAGCGCCATCGCGAGCTGCAAGGTCTTCCAGGTCTCGAGCTCGTCAGCCTGGAGCCACCGTGGCTCGACCGCTTCACTCCCCATGCCTGCAGCATAGCCAAGCTCACCGATGACTTGAATGTTCATGTCAATCGCTCTATCGTCTTACTTGAAGTTTCAAGTCATCCTCTTCCTGAAGGAGTCGTCGCGATGAGCGACCTGAAGATCGCGGTCATCCTCGGCAGCACCCGCCCCGGCCGGAACGGCAAGGCGGTCGCGGACTGGGTCCTCGCCCAGGCGCAGCAGCGGACCGGCGCGACCTACGAATTGATCGACCTGCTCGACCACCCGCTGCCGCACCTGGACGAGGCCGTCCCGCCGGCCGCCGGGCAGTACGCCGGTGAGCACACGAAGGCGTGGGCCGCGACGATCGCGGCGTACGACGGGTTCGTGTTCGTCACGCCGGAGTACAACCACTCGACGTCCGGCGTACTGAAGAACGCGATCGACTACCTGTACGGCGAATGGAACAACAAGGCCGCCGGCTTCGTCTCGTACGGTTCGCTCGGCGGCGCGCGGGCGATCGAGCACCTCCGCGCGATCAGCGCCGAGCTCCAACTCGCCGACGTACGTCAGCAGCTGTCGTTCTCCCTCTTCACCGACTTCGAGAACTTCAGCACCTTCAAGCCCGGCCCGCAGTACGCCGACCAGGCCGCGGTCCTCTTCGACCAACTGGAGTCCTGGGCCGGTGCCCTACGCCAGGTCCGCACCGCCCAACCGGTCGCGGCATGAACCTCACCGCCTGGATCATCTCCGGCGTACTCGCCGCGTTGTTCCTGCTGTCCGGCGCGATGAAGGTGCCTGCCACCAAGGCCGCCCTGGCGGCGAACCCCCGGATGGGCTGGGCGGCCCCGT
>NZ_DASRVN010000684.1:0-5351 GCF_035655035.1 Kribbella sp.
GTTCTCCTACACCAGCGGTTGGAACGACCAGATCGCGCTGACAAAGCGGCCCTACACCATCTCCGACCTGATCAACGTATTCAGCGCAGCAGGCCTGTGGATCGAGACGGCACTCGAGCCTCAACTATCCGAGGACGCCCGACGCCGCTACCCGCACAAGCAGACGTGGATGAACAAATACCTCGGCATCCTGCTCTTCAAACTCCGTCCGTGCATCACAACAGGAGACTCTCAATGAGGCTGCTTCTGATCATCGGACCACCGGCCGTCGGCAAGATGACCGTGGGCCAGGAGATCGCCGCGCGGAGCGACTTCAGGTTGTTTCACAACCATCACACCATCGAGCCATTGATTGAGATCTTCGGCTACGGCACCGCGCCGTTCAACGTCTTGAACCTCGAGTTCCGTCGGCGAGTGATAGAAGAAGCCGCACGAAACGGAATGGATCTGATCTTCACCCTCGTCTGGGACCTGCAGAACCCAGCGGACACGGCGTACGTCGAGCAACTCGTCGCTCCGTTCGAGGAGTCCGGTGGCGAGGTACTCGTCCTGGAACTAACCGCCGACCTCGAAACGCGCCTCACACGCAACCGAACCGAAACTCGCCTAGCCGCCAAACCGAGCAAACGAAATGTGGAATGGTCCGACAGCAACGTCCGCGAGATGGAATCCCACCAACTGAACACAGACCCAACCGTATCCACACCAACCCCGGCCGACGCATTCCTGACCGAACACCGCCACCTCCGCCTGGACACCACAAACCTGACAGCCACCGAGGTCGCCCTGACAGCACTGAGCTGGCTCGCCCACGACGAACTAGGCGGCCAACAACCGGTCGACAGTGCCTCGATCACGGGAGGCGTTGTAGGAGACGCCGGCGGCACGCCCCTAAAGAGGTCGACTCGAAGAGTTGCTGATCAATACGATCACCGATATGCACCCAACGACTCCGCGCGCGCTGTTGTTCAACGGGACTGTCGGCGCTGGAAAGACGTCAGTCGCGGCCGCTGCCGGAGAATCGCTTGCCAGAGATCAAATCTCGCACGCTGTGATCGATCTAGACGCCCTTGCTCAGATCTGGCCGGCGCCGATCGGCGATCCGTTCAACCTCAGCGTCACGCTCGCCAACCTGCACGCGGTGGCCGCGAACTACCTCGCAGCGAAGGCCGAGTGGCTGCTCGTCTCCGGAGTCGTGGAGACGCGTTCAGACCGGGAGCGGTACCGACAAGCGCTGGGCGTACCGCTTCAAGTGTGTCGCCTTCGCGCGAGTGGACCCGAACTCAGCCGGCGCCTCCGCGCACGTCACACCGATGAGCCGGACGCAATGGCCTGGCATCTCGATCGCGCAGGTGAACTGGACCGGATACTCGACACAGCCGCCGTGGATGACTTCGAAGTCCTGTCCACCGGCAAGAAAGTCCGCGATATCGCAGCCGAGGCACTAGAGGCGGCCCGAGCCATCCTCGTCTGACGGACGAGGATGTCATGCATTACTGGATCGGTGGGACATCGAGAGGTGCGTCGTACATCCGGATATCGCGGGCGACCACGAGCGGCAGCACCTCGCCGAGACCGATCTGGCGGAAGTGCGCTGAGGATCGATGTGTGGTGAAAGCCTCCTTGTCTGCGTACCGTTCGATGCTCAGGTACCGCTCGGGCTGATCCACCGAGCGGAAGATCTCGTAAGACAAACAGCCCGGTTCAGCTCGGCACGCGTGCGCGAACTTCTGCAGGATGCGGCCGAATTCGTCAGCGTTCTCAGGAGTTGACGAGGTGTCCGCGGTGACGAGCACATGACGATCCATGCCGAGCACTCTAGCTGCGCGCTTTTCTACCCGTCACAGGTTTGTCCCTTTTCTGCGGCCAGCGAAATGCGTCCAGTTGCGATACACGCAAATCCGGCCGTACCGAATTCCCGCCGACACACTGCGGACTATGACGGGGATCAGCCGGCCAGGTGGGACCAGCGAGGGGAGAGGTCGGACCAGGGGCCAACCGCGGCGACCTCGCCCTCGACCAGTACGACCACCCGATCTGCCTGGGCGAGAGCAGCCCGTTTCGAGGTCGCGCCGATGACCGTCGCGTGCCGTTCCCGCAGCGTCTTCCACAGTTCGATCTCGGTGGTGGCGTCCAGGGCGCTGGAGACGTCGTCGGCGAGCAGCAGTTCCGCGTCCGTGGCCAGAGCGCGGGCGAGCGCGAGGCGTTGCACCTGGCCGCCGGAGAGTCGTACGCCGCGACGGCCGACCAGTGCGTCCATGCCACCAGCGTCGGCGACGTCGGCATCCAGCCGGGCGCCGACGACCGGACCCTCGAACGCGCGGGCGTGCCCCAGCCGTACGTTGTCGGCGAAGGTACCCGACAGCACCCGGGGCACCTGAGCGACATGCGCGACCTGCTCAGGACGCAGGAACAGTTGCGGGTCGTCGATGAGTTCGCCGTTCCAGCGGATCTGACCGCGATGATCGATCAGTCCGGCCAGTGCGGACAACAGACTGGACTTACCGGAACCGACCTGACCGACCAGCAGCACCAATTCCTCAGCCTCGACGGTCAGGTCGACGCCGGAGACGCCGATCGTGCCGTCGTCGTGGACCGCGCTGAGGTCGACCAGCTCCAGCCGACGCAGCGGAGTCCGGGGGACCGGCTCGGGTCCGGGCGCGATGCCGGCGACCAGGTCGACACCGGGCGGCAGGTCCATCAGGTCGGCGCCGCCGGCGAAGCGGCTGGTCTCGGTCTGCCAGGCCCGGGTGCCCGGCGCGTCGGTGACGACCGTACTGGCGACTCGTCCGAAGTAGTCGAAACCGTTGACGGCATTGGCGACCAGCAGTGCGGTGGCCAGGGTCCAGATGTTTCCCATGTACGCCGCCCAGGCCGACACCACGCCGACCTGCACCATCACGACCGGGATGCCGTCCAGGCAGGCTTGCACCCGGTGTTCGCGTACCGCGGCGTCCACCCGACCACCGTCCACGCGCTGCAGATGAGCGTGCACCTGCGGCGTCGCGGCGGCCAACTTGATCGTCCGGCCCGCGTCCAGCGCGGACACCAGTGCGCGGCCGAACCGGGCTCGGGCTGCCGATGCCGCGGCCGCCGATCGACCGGCGACGGGACGGCCGACGGTCGAAGCCAGTGCCGATGAGACCATCACGGCCAGCAGTACGGCGCCTGCCAACCAGGTGCCACCGAGCAAGGCGGTGACGACGGCGATCACCATGGCGTTGACGAAGTCGACCCAGCGGTCGCCGTAGTGAGCGATCCGGTCGGCATCCATGGACCGGGCGACCACCTCGCCCGGCGGCGTACGGGGCAGTCGGTGCTGTCTGGTCTGACCGAAGAGCACCGACATCCGCGTCCGCAGCATCACCTCGGCCCATCGGCGCGGATAGCGCCGGAGGCCTTCGGCCAACACCAGCGGGGTAGCGAGCAGGGTCGCCGCGAGGGCAACGGTGAGCCACCACGGTGCCCGCCCGTGTTGCAGGGCTTCGACGATATGACCCCAGACCAGACCAATCACCGCTCCTTGCGCGCCAGTCAGGCCCGCGAACAGGAACATCAGCGCGCCGATCACGCTCCACTCCGGACGGATCAGCAGCGTGTGCGCGACGCCGCGGGCGAGACTCGGTCCGGTGCCGACCTCGGCCTGTTCGGGCGGTTCGCCGATCCGGCGCCGACCACCGACCGCCTCGGCCGGGGGAGTGATCGTACGATCGGAGTCCGGCTCGTGGTGGTGATCATGACCGTCGTCTGCGGGTTCGGAACCGCCGGCCCGCAACAGTTCCCGGAACGGGCCGGGGGAGACCGCTAGTTCAGCACGAACTCCGTGCTGGACGACCCGGCCACGATCGAGGACGGCGACCAGCGGCGCTCGGGCGATCGTCGACAGCCGGTGGGCGATCAAAACGCCCGTACGGCCGGAAAGCAATCGGTCCGACGCGGCGATCACGAGCCGTTCGGTGAGCGGATCCATCCGGGCGGTCGCCTCGTCCAGGATCACCACTCGTACGTCGCGGACCAGCAGTCGCGCGAACGCCACCAACTGTTCCTCGCCCGCGGACAACGACATGCCACCCGGGCCGAGCAGCGTGTCGAGACCGTCCGGCATGCCCGCGACCCAGTCACCGAGCCCGAGTTCCACCACGGCCGCCTCGATGACCGACCTCGGTAGATCGTCGTTGAACAGGGCGATGTTCTCGGCCAGGCTGCCGGCCAGGATCTCCGTCCTCTGGGTGACGACACCGACCGCCGCGCGCAGCTTCTGTAGATCAAGATCGCAGACATCGTGACCGGCCAGGAACACGCTGGCCGGTGGCGGCTCGACTGCTCGCGAGATCAGTGAGGCCAGGGTCGACTTGCCGGAGCCGGTGCGTCCGACCAGGGCGATGGTCTGCCCGTTCAGTACCCGCAGGTTGATGTCGTGGAGGGCGAAGGTGCCTTCGGCGTACGAGAAATCCAGGTCGCGGAGCTCCAGGTCCACCGGTCCGTCCAACGGCAGCTCGGACCCGCCCGCCGGCTCGGGTTCGGCGGCGAGCATCTGGCGCAGCCGGGTGACGGCACCGAGTCCCGCCTGGAGACCGGGCAGGTTGTTGGCAACCGTCGCGATCTGTCCGACGAAGGTCGAGGTGACGAGGAACAGGGTCACCAACCGCGCCACGGTGAGGTGGTTGTCGACGACCAGTGCGATCCCGGAGACGCCGATCGCCGCCAGCAGAGCATGCAACAGCACCCCGACCCGACGGGCGATCCGGCTGTCCACGGTGACCCTCGACTTGAACGTCTCGTGCACCACGGCCGAGAGCCGGGCAACCCTGACCAGTACGTGGGCCTGGCCCAGACTCGTCCGGAGATCGTCGCGGCCGGCGATGCCTTCCTCGAGCGCGGCGGTCTGATCGGTCCAGGCGATCTCCTCGACGACCTTCCGTCTGGCGACCTCGGCCAGGAGCTTGCGAATGGCGAACCAGGTGATCACGGCCAGCACCGGGAAGAGCACGACCGCCGGCCACCAGGTCACCCCGGCGACGATCCAAATCGGGATCGTCCCGAAAAGGGTTCCCGCCAGCGTCCACAGCTGCGAACGCAGCAGGTTGCCGGCCTCGTGGGTGTCGTCGTCGACCCGGTCCAGGATCTCGCCGACGGCTTGCTCGTTCAGAACGGCCAGGGGCTGTCGCAGGGCGGCCTGGAGGACGTCCTCACGGAGCCGGCCTTCGACCCGATCGGAGACGCCGACCCAGATGATCTTGCCGGCGCTGCTGATCACGGCCCCGCCGACAACACACACCATCAACAGCCCGACCAACCGCCAGTTGGGCTGCGCCGCCAGGTGCCCAGCCACCACGCTGCCGAGCGTGGAA
>NZ_DASRVN010000685.1:0-14391 GCF_035655035.1 Kribbella sp.
GGCCAGTTGGTCGGCCTGTTCGAAACCGAGCAGCGCGAAGATGATGCCGCTGGTCGAGACCGCCGACAGGATGCCCTTCGCCCCACCCGGGTTGAAGCCGTCGGCGGCGGTGAAGTTGCTGCCGTGGAACTGCGCGATCGCGAGCACGAAGATGGTGAGCAGCGGGATGCCGACCTTCCACCAGGTCGCGACGCTGTTGGTCCGGGCGAGCAGCCGGATGCTGAGGAAGTTGATCGCGGTGACCGCGGCCATCAGCAGCACGGCGACCACGATTCCGGGTCCGGTGAGGATGTGCTCGCCGGCGCTGGTCCGCTCCCAGCCCTTCGCGAACGAGTAGTGGGTGCCGTAGGTGATCATCGCGAGCACCTCGATCGGCGCCACGGTGGCCGCCTGCAGCCAGGAGAACCAGCCGAACGACGCACCGGCCGCGCCACCGAAGGCGTAGTGCGGGAACCGCGCCGTACCGCCGGAGACCGGGTACATGCCGCCGAGTTCGGCGTGGGTCAGCGCCAGGATGAGGATCGCGACCCCGCCGATCACCCAGGAGATGATCGCCGCGGGGCCGGCGGTCGCCAGCGCGCCCTGGGCGCCGAACAGCCAGCCGGAACCGATGATCGACCCCTCGGACGCCCAGATCAGGCCGACGAAACCGATTTCTCGTCGCAGTCCGGGCCGGTTCCGCTCCGTCGAGGGATGCGCAATGGAAGTGGCCATAACCGCACCATCGCCCCGGTCGGCGAGCGGTGCAGTAACGCTGGCTGGAGATCAGCCCCCCTGCTAGCAGGTACGGCGGTGTTCCGGCCTGCAGCAAGGACGCGGCGGCGTACCGGACCGCATGCTGGCGGGAAGAGAACCCTGCGGCGATCATGAAGGACGCACCGATGCGAACATCATCCAGAGCTGTCGCGCTGACCGGGACCACGGTGGTACTGCTGGCCGGTCTTGTTGCTTGTGGCAACAGCAACAACAACTCGTCGAACGGCGGCAGTTCCGCGCCGCCGGCGAACGCCAAGGTCGGCGTGCTGCTGCCGGACACCGCGACCTCGCCCCGCTGGGTCTCGGCGGACCCGAACGAACTGCGCAAGCAGTGTAGCGACAACAAGCTGACCTGCTACATCGACAACGCCAACGGCAGCGCGACGAACATGGAGTCGCAGGCCCAGGCGCTGATCAACAAGGGCGTCGGCGTGCTGCTGGTGACGAACCTGGACTCCGGGTCCGGCAAGGCGATCGAGTCGCTGGCCAAGCAGCACAACGTGGTCACGATCGACTACGACCGGCTGACGGCCGGTGGCAGCGCGGCGTACTACGTCTCGTTCGACGGCGTGAAGGTCGGCCAGGACCAGGGCACGGCGCTGACCGCCTGTCCGCAGGTCGCCGGGAAGAGCGCGGTCGGGTACGTCGAGATCGACGGCGCGCCGACCGACAACAACGCGACGCTGTTCGCGGAGGGCTACAACTCGGTGCTGTCCAAGCAGAAGGGCTGGACGAAGCTCGGCGACCAGACCGGCAATTGGGACCCGGCGACCGCGCAGGCGGTGTTCACCACGATGCTCGGCAAGAACCCGAACCTGGGCGCGGTGATGGTCGCCAACGACACCATGGCGCAGTCGGTGATCAACGTGCTGAAGTCGCAGAACCTGTCTGGCAAGGTGGCGGTATCCGGTCAGGACGCGACCGCGGGCGGCCTGGACAACGTGATGGCGGGCACGCAGTGCTTCACGATCTACAAGCCGGTCGCCGGTGAGGCGGATGTCGCGATCAAGCTGGCAGGTCAGATCCTGGGCGGTCAGAAGCCGACTGCTCCGGCCACGATCAAGGACCCGGCGAGCGGCCGGATGGTCCCGTCGTACCTGGCGTCGCCGACCATCATCACGAAGAAGAACGTGGCGCTGCCGGTGACCGACGGGTACGTGCCGGCGAAGTCGGTCTGCCCGACGGCCGCGCTGGTCAAGCTCTGCACCGAGAACGGGATCCACACCTCGTGAGGACCCTGGAACTGCACGGCATCGGCAAGTCGTTCGGCCCGGTGCGGGCGCTGACGTCGGTGGACTTCGGCGCCGAGGCCGGGGAGGTGACCGCGCTGGTGGGGGACAACGGCGCGGGCAAGTCGACGCTGGTGAAGTGCATCGGCGGCATCTACCGGATCGACGACGGGGAGATCCTGGTCGACGGTACGGCGCAGCAGCTGCACGAGCCGCGGGACGCCGCGCACCTCGGGATCGAGATCGTCCACCAGGACCTGGCGCTCTGCGACAACCTCGATGTCGTGGGCAACATGTTCCTCGGCCGCGAGCGGATCGGCCGGCTGCACACGCTCGACGAGAACTCGATGGAGCAGCTGGCCACCGAGACGCTGGCGTCGCTGTCGGTCCGGACGGTGCGGTCGGTCCGGCAGAAGGTGGCCAGCCTGTCCGGTGGTCAGCGGCAGACGGTCGCGATCGCGAAGTCGGTGCTGTGGAGCTCGAAGATCGTGATCCTGGACGAGCCGACCGCGGCCCTCGGCGTCGCGCAGACCGAGCAGGTGCTGGAGCTGGTACGGCGGCTCGCGGACCGCGGCGTCGCCGTCGTACTGGTGTCGCACAACATGAACGACGTGATGCAGGTGGCGGACTCGATCGCGGTGCTGTTCCTGGGCCGGATGGCGACCCAGGTACGGCGGTCCGAGGTGACGCAGACGCAGGTTGTCGAGCTGATCACGTCCGGACGATCGGGCGACCTGGGACTGGCGGGAGCCGTATGAACACGACCGTTGCCGACGACACGCAACGGCACGGAAAGACGCCTCGGCACCGGGAGGCGGCCGCGCTGAGCGCCTATCTGCGTGACTACCTCGCCCGGCTGCGCGGCGGCGAGCTCGGATCCGCGCCGGCGATCGTCGGGCTGATCGTGATCACGGCGTTCTTCGCGATCGTCCACCAGGGGTTCCTGAGCGCGTACAACCTGGAGGCGCTGGTGATCCAGGCCGCGCCGATCATCGTGATGGCGATGGGCCTGGTGTTCGTGCTGCTGCTCGGCGAGATCGACCTGTCCGCCGGGACCACCGGCGGCCTGTGTTCGGCGATCACCGCGGTGCTGATGCTGCGGCACGGCTGGTACTGGTGGCTGGCGATCCTGGCCGGTCTCGCGGTCGGGCTGGCGATCGGGTTCGTGATGGGCTGGTTGCGGGCGCGGGCCGGGATCCCGTCGTTCGTGATCACGCTGGCGACGTTCCTGGCGTTCCAGGGCCTGACGTTGATCCTGATCGGCGGCCAGGGCTCGGTGACGCTGCCGGCCGGTACGCCGTTGATCTCGTTGGAGAACAGCTTCGTCCCGCTGTGGCTGGGCTGGGTCCTGCTGGGCGTGTTCGTGCTCGGGTACGCCGCGGTGAAGCTGACCGATGCGCAGTCGCGGCGGCGCAACGGGCTGTCGGCGACGCCGGTCGTGGTGATCGTGGCGAAGGTGGTCGGCGTGGCCCTGCTCGGCGTTGTGTTCACGTACGAGATGGGCATCAACCGGAACCTGATCAGCAACGCGTTCTTCAGCAGCAAGG
Organism: Kribbella sp.; assembly: GCF_035655035.1. Lineage (GTDB taxonomy): Bacteria > Actinomycetota > Actinomycetes > Propionibacteriales > Kribbellaceae > Kribbella. The sequence continues at coordinate 3,533 of NZ_DASRVN010000685.1, forward strand.
CGCAGGGCGAACCGTGGGTCGTCGTGCTGCTGGCGGTGCTGTTCGTGGTGTGGCACTTCACCCTCAGCCGGACCCGGTACGGGCGGCACGTGTACGCCGTCGGCGGCAACGAGGAGGCGTCCCGGCGGGGCGGCGTCGCGGTCTCCCGGATCCGGATCTCGGTATTCGTGATCTGCTCCGGGATGGCGGCGGTCTCCGGCCTGGTGGCGGCGTCGCTGCTGCAGTCGGTGCAGTCGAACGCGGGTGCCGGCAACACGCTGCTGCTGGCGGTCGGCGCCGCGGTGATCGGCGGTACGTCGTTGTTCGGCGGCCGCGGGCGGATGATCGACGCGGTCCTCGGCGGTCTCGTGGTGGCGGTGATCATCAACGGGATGAGCGACCTGATCCAGGGCTCGAACTCGTCCGGGTACGAGTGGGTCGTAACCGGTGCCGTCCTGCTGCTGGCAGCCGGCTTCGACGCCGTCGTACGCCGCGGCAAGACCGCATGATCAGCGGTTGAGCAGGCGGCGGATAGCTCCGGCTGAGAGGCTGGTCTTGGCGACGAATCCGATCGCCGGGCTGGCCGCAATCAGGTCGGCGTAGTCCTGCTCGGCGTGGCTGGAGATCAGGATCATCGGCACCGACTCACCGGCCGCGCGCAGCCGGGTGATCAGTTCGAACCCGCTCTCGCCGCCGAGGTCGATGTCGACCAGGACGACGTCCGGCCGGACTTGCCCGATCAGTACCGCGGCCTCGGCGGTCGTGGTCGCCGTACCGACGACCACGACGCCCTGGCGGACCAGCAGTCCCCGGGCCGCGTCCAGGAAGCGCCGGCTGTCGTCGACGATCACGCACCGCATGGCACCAGCATCGCAGCGTCGGCGCACCGGTCGCATTCCTGCTGCCTGTACTACAGCGGCAGCGTGACGGACAGCGTAGTGCCTTTACCTGAAGGGCTTTCGACTTTCAGCGTGCCGTCGAGGGTCGCGATCCGGTCGGCCAGCCCGACCAGGCCGGAACCCTTCGCCGGATCCGCCCCGCCGCGGCCGTCGTCGCGGACCGAGAGCCGCAGCCGGTTGTGATCGAGCCGTACGTCGACCACCGCGGCGGACGCGTCCGCGTGCTTGGCGGCGTTGGTGAGCGCCTCGCAAACCACGTAGTACGCGGCGGCCTCGACCGGTTCGGGGAGCCGGGCCGGTACGTCCATCGTGACCTCGACCGGGAGCGTCGACCGGCGGGCCAGCATCCGGACCGCCGGCGCGATCCCGCCCTGGGTGAGGATCGCCGGATGGATGCCGCGGGCAATCTCCCGGAGCTCGTCCAGGGCCGCGGTCAGACCGTTGGCCACCCCATCAAGTTCGCGGGTCGCGCTGTCCGCCTGCAGGCCGCGGATGTCGAGGGTGAGCGAGACCAGCCGCTGCTGGATGCCGTCGTGCAGGTCGCGCTCGATCCGCCGCCGGGTCTCGTCCGCGGACCGGACGATCCGGGCCCGGGACGCGGCCAGGTCGGAGCTCGCCCGGCCGAGCGAGGCGGCCATCGTGTTGAAGGTCCGCTCGAGGGTGTGGATCTCGCCGACGCCGGTCTCCGGCACGCGGACCGCGAGGTCGCCCGCGGCCAGCCGGTTCGCCATCTCGGCGGTCACCCGGACCGGCCGGACGATCGCGCGGGTCAGGTAGATCGTGAACCCGAGGACCAGGACCACCGAACCGGCCAGCCCTTCCGTCGCGGCGACGACCGCACGGTCGGCGATGGTGTCCGTCTGCTGCTGTTGGGTCGTGGACAGCTGCTGCTCGGAGGTGATCAGCGCGTCGAGTACCGAACGGATCGCGGTGACCCGCTGGGTACCTTCGGCAATGGCTGTCGCGGTCCGCGCCGAGTCCGGGTCCTTCTGGGCGTCCTCGATCTGCGGAAGCGAGTAGTTCTGCAGGAACGACGTGATGCTCTGTCCGGCCTGCTGCGCCCGGGCGAGCTCGGCAGGGCTGCCGGCCACCAGTTGCTGCAGTGCCTTGGTCTGTGCGGGCAGGGCCTCGGCTGCCTGTTCCCATGGCTGCAAGAACTTCTTCTGACCTGTTATGACAAAGTCGCGCTGCCCTGTGGCCAGGTCAGAGACCAGCCGATCCACCTGGTGTGCGCTTGTCAGTACTGCGGCGGTGTGCTGCGCCTGGTGCTCCGACGTACGCAGGCCTTGCACAGACACCAGCAGTACGGCGAAACCGGAGCCGACCAGCACCATGAGCAGTCCGCTGGCGATCACCACCCGTCCGGCGACGCCGGGGTAGTGCCGGGCCATCAGCGACCGCGTTCCTGGCGGATCACGTCCGCAATTGCCACTCGGGTCCGGGTCACGCTCTACCCCTTGGTCGCCTGGTGACTCCAGTGTCACCAGCCACTCAAGTCACTCTCCGTAGAGCAGTGCATCCCTTCTGTGCTTGATGTGTTGGTCGAAGAATCCTCGGACCAGTCGCCGTACTTCGGGAACGCCGCAGGAGGAGGTGCCGATCAGCTTGGCGCGTGCGGCTGCGGTCATCAGGCCGGCTGTCTGCAGTTGGGGTGCGAGCGCGGCGTAGTCCGTCCAGATCCAGTGGTTGGCGTCGGACAGCTGCACTCGGCGTACGGGACCGCCTTGGGACATCACAGCCGACCAGGTGCGGTCGAAGCGAGCGTCACGGAACCCGTCGGTACCTGCGAGCAGCAAGGGCTTCTTGGCGATCGGGTAGAGCTCACCGTCCAGGGTGTCGAGGTAGCCCTCCAGGTTGATGGCTGCGCGGACCTTCGGATGCGCCAACGACACAGCGGCAGTGGCCCCGCCGGCCGAGTGCCCGTACACACCTACGGGCCCTTCCAGCTGGTCCAGTACGAACCGCATGTCCGCGAAGCGCGTGTTCATCATCAACCGTGACTGCACCGGGTCCGTCTGTACGGCAGGGCTGATCTCAATGACCCGCAGCCGCCCGTCCGGGAACACGACCTCGCTGGCCTCGCCAGGGTGGTCCATCGTGATCACGACGTACCCATGGCTGGCCAGGTCCTCGGCCAGCGACGTACCGACGGTCCGCGGGTCCGCACCGGCCGGGCTGTAGAGCAGGGTCGGCCATCGGCCGGGCAGGGCGGGTGCGTTGATGTAGGAGTGGGTCAGCGTTGCTGCCCAGTCCACACCACTCGTGGGAAGCTCCGGGTGCAGCAGACCGGCGTCCAACTGCTTGAACACCTCAGCAGCCGCAGGTGCGAGCTGCGGGGCGCGCTGATACCCACGTACGACGGCTGCCGGGTAGAAGACCGTCAGCGCGATCTCACGAGTAGGGGCCCCGTCCCACGGATCAGAGCGTGTCCGGTCGGTCAGGGCACGCGTCGCCGTACCAACAGGCCACGGCCCGGTCGGAGCGGGAAGGCGCAGGGTGCGGTCGGTGACTGCGGACGCCGCCTGCACCCCGCCCAACACGGAGGCGGCGGACGCGGCAGCGGCGGTAAGGAAGGCACGTCGTCTCATGCCCCGACGCTCCCAGCCGCCCCCGCCGGCGTCAGCTCGTTCGCAGGCATCTCCACCCCAACTTCCAGCCCCGGGTGGAGAGCTCACCGGGCATCAAAGGGGTAACGGGGCGCGACGGCGCGCCTGAGACAGGGCACGGTTGTCGGAGGGGCGCCGTAGTGTGGGTGATGTGAACCGGCGAATCTTCGGTCTCGAGAACGAGTACGGCGTCACCTGTACGTTCCGGGGGCAGCGGCGACTGACCCCGGACGAGGTCGCGCGGTACCTCTTCCGGCGCGTCGTGTCCTGGGGACGGAGCAGCAACGTCTTCCTCCGCAACGGCGCCCGGTTGTACCTGGACGTGGGCTCGCACCCGGAGTACGCCACCGGCGAGTGCGACTCGGTCACCGACCTGATCGCGCACGACAAGGCCGGTGAGCGGATCCTCGAGGGCCTGCTGGTGGACGCGCAGAAGCGGCTGCACGACGAGGGCATCTTCGGCGACGTCTACCTGTTCAAGAACAACACCGACTCGGCAGGCAACAGCTACGGCTGCCACGAGAACTACCTGGTCAGCCGGCACGGCGACTTCGCCAAGCTCGCCGACGTGCTGATCCCGTTCCTGGTCACCCGCCAGCTGATCTGCGGCGCCGGCAAGGTGCTGCAGACGCCGCGCGGCGCGGTGTACTCGGTGTCCCAGCGCGCCGAGCACATCTGGGAAGGGGTGTCCAGTGCGACCACCCGGTCCCGGCCGATCATCAACACCCGCGACGAGCCGCACGCGGACGCCGAGCGGTTCCGCCGGCTGCACGTGATCGTCGGCGACTCGAACATGTCCGAGACCACGATGCTGCTCAAGGTGGCCAGCACCGACCTGGTGCTGCGGATGATCGAGGCCGGCATCGTGATGCGCGACCTGACCCTGGACAACCCGATCCGGGCGATCCGCGAGATCAGCCACGACATGACCGGCCGCCGCGAGGTCCGGCTGGCGAACGGCCGCGAGGCGTCGGCGCTGGACATCCAGATGGAGTACCTGACCAAGGCGCGCGACTTCGTCGACCGCCGCGAGCTGGGCACCCCGGCCGTCGAGCGGGCGCTGTCGCTGTGGGAGCGGACGCTGAAGGCGATCGAGTCCGGCGACCTGTCCGGGATCGAGCGCGAGATCGACTGGGTGATCAAGTACCGGCTGATCGAGCGCTACCGCTCGCAGAACAACCTCGGCCTGGCCAGCCCGCGGGTCGCGCAGCTCGACCTGGCGTACCACGACATCCACCGGCCGCGCGGGCTGTACTACTTGCTCGAGCGCAAGGGCGCGGTCACCCGGGTCGTCGACGACCTGCGGGTGTTCGAGGCCAAGTCGGTGCCGCCGCAGACCACCCGGGCGCGGCTGCGCGGCGAGTTCATCAAGCGCGCGCAGGAACGCCGCCGCGACTTCACCGTCGACTGGGTCCACCTGAAGCTGAACGACCAGGCGCAACGGACGGTCCTCTGCAAAGACCCCTTCAAGTCCCACGACGAAAGAGTCGAAAAGCTCATCGCCAGCATGTAAGGGAAGAAAGATGTGCGGGGCGCCCACGACGGGCGAGTAGAGAAGCTCATCGCCAGCATGTAGGGCCGAGCTAAATGAAGTGCTAGGTCGTTGTGTGCTGCTTAGAAAGGGCGCATGACGATCGAGATCCGGCCGGTGACACCTGCTGAGACACCGGAGTACCTGCGTGTGCTGCCGTACGTGAACGGGTTTCCGCAGGAGGAGCCGGAGCCTTCGGCCTGGTACGCCGGTAGCGCCGCTTGGCCGCCGCAGGTCCCGAAGACTGATGCTGACGTGCAGCGGTACGCCGAGGAGTTGCAGGCGGACTGGTTCCGCCCGCAGGCCGCGTTCGTGGACGGGAAGATCGCCGGTGGATCGGCGATCGTCTCCGTCCAGCTGACCGTCCCCGGCGGCCGGCAGGTCGCGCTCGGCGGCGTCACGTCCACGGCCGTGCTGCCGACGTACCGGCGGCGTGGGCTGCTACGGAAGATCATGGCGGCGATGCTGGACGACTGCCGGGCGCGGGGCGAGTTCCTGGCCGGCTTGAGCGCCAGCGAGGGGACCATCTACGGGCGGTACGGGTTCTCCCCGGCCACGTTCCAGCACCGCTGGGAGGTCCGGCGTACCGACGCTGCGTTCCGGGACGACTCCCACGACCCCGGTGCGCTCGACCTGGTCGACGCTGCGACGGCCGCTGACGTGTGGCCGGTGCTGCACGAGCAGGTGCGGGCTGAGCGCGTAGGAGAGATCAGCCCGTTGCCAGGTAAGTGGTCTGGACTGGACACGCTCCCGGCAGACGGCTCGGGCCTGGCACACCACCTCGTACACCACAATGCATCCGGTGCAGTCGACGGTGCTGCCCTCTTCCGGCTGCCGTGGTCGCCGGATCCGGCGCAGGCCGGCGTACTGCAGGTGGAAGCGTTCGAAGCGCTGACGGCCGACGCTTACCGAGCGCTGTGGGGCCTGTTGCTCGACTTCGACCTGACCAAGCGGGTAGTAGCCGCCCGCAGGCCCGTGGACGAACCGTTGCGGTGGATGCTGAACAACCCGCGGGCGCTCAAGCTCACCCGTACCCGGGACAACCTCTGGCTGCGGATCCTCGACGTACCGGCCGCGCTGGAGGCACGGACATACGCCGCCATGGACGCGTTGGTACTCGAAGTAGAGGCAGCACGGTGGCTGCTGGACGCGGGGCCGGACGGGGCTACGTGTACGGCCACCGACCGAGCCGCGGACCTGACCCTCGGCGTGAACGAGCTGGGGTCGTTGTACCTCGGCGGCGTACGCGCAAGTGAGTTCGCCTACTCGCACCGTGTCAGCGAGCACACACGGGGAGCCGTGTCCCGGCTGGACGCGTTGCTGCGACCGGATCGCGCCCCGCACAACGCCGTGGGTTTCTGAGCGTTGTGACTGTGCGTGGTGTGACGCAAAGGTGACTCGGGCGGCCGGCCGTCCGGTTGAATCCGCAGGTTAGGGTGGTCGGCGTCGTTGACCGGAGGCAAGCGGCGCACATCGGCGCCGGGATGGTTCGAGGTGCTGGTTTCGTGCGCAAGCTGTTGAGTCTGGTCGTTGTCGCGACGCTGGGGGCTTCCCTGGTGGCGTGCGGATCAGGCAGCAAGAAGAACGAATTCGATGCCGCCGGGGTCAAGGTGACGTCGGACTTCGGGCAGAAGCCGACCATCACGCACCGCCAGGGCGACCCGGAGAAGCAACTGGTCACCGAGGTCCTCAAGGAGGGCGACGGCCCGGTGGTGAAGAAGGGCGAGCTGCTCACCGCGAACTACCTGGGACAGATCTGGCGGGACGGCAAGGTCTTCGACAACTCCTACGACCGCGGCGCGCCGTCGTCGTTCCCGATCGGGGTCGGCGGCGTGATCAGCGGCTGGGACGAGGGTCTGGTCGGCAAGAAGATCGGCAGCCGGGTGCTGCTCTCGATCCCGTCCGACAAGGGCTACAAGTCCGCGGGCAACTCGCAGGCCGGCATCAAGGGCGACGACACGCTGATCTTCGTCGTCGACCTGGTCGGCGCGGCCGCCAACGACACCCCGCTGAACGGCGCACCGGTGACTCCGTCGTCGCCGACCAAGGTCAGCGTCACCGGCCCGCTGAACGCCGAGCCGAAGGTCACCGTCGCGCCGGGCACCAAGCCGCCGGCGAAGCCGGGCAAGCCGATCGTGTTCGCGCTGGGCAAGGGTAAGCCGATCGAGAAGTCGAGCCAGCTGATCGGGCGCTACGTGGTGTACGACTACACCGGCAAGAAGCAGGCCAGCACCTGGGACCCGCAGCCTGCCACCGCGCAGAGTGCCGCCCAGCCGGCCGCGCCGACCGACCAGCTCCAGGTCGGCCCCGGGCCGAACGGTCAGACCGGCGCCCTGGACGGCCTCGCCGGCGTTCCGATCGGTAGCCGCGTCCTGGTCGAGCTCCCGGCGTCCAAGGACCAGGCCGGTAAGACGGTGAACGCCTTCGCCGTGATCGACATCCTGAACGCCTTCCCAGCCCCGAAGCAGACAGGCCAGTAAAGTCCACCGGCCTTCGGCCGGGTTGGGTGTGGGCCTTCCGGGCCCCGAAGCAGACCGGGCAGTAAAGTGCACCGGCCTTCGGCCGGGTTGGGTGTGGGCCTTCCGGGCCCCGAAGCAGACGGGCCAGTAGACCCTGCAAGTAGCCGAAGGACCGGTTCCCACTGCGGGAGCTGGTCCTTCCGCGTTTCAGCGGGTGCGGCGGACGGTGCGGTGGCTGAACCAGCGGTTCGCGTCGGGCTGGAAGCTGAGCAGGATCGCGGTGATCACGGCGGTGATGTGAACGCACCGGATCGCGCTGAACGCGATGAACGAGGCGGTCCAGTGCAGCGTCCCGAAGTCGCCGTTGTGCAGCAGCCAGCCGATCGGCCCGACCACCAGCGACGCCATGCCGACGGTCCCGAGCAGACCGGTGAGCAGCCAGCGGGACCAGCCGACGCCGTGGCGGAAGTAGCGGTCGACGACGACGAACAGGCCGCCGTACACGATCGCCCGGAACGCGATCTGCATCACCAGGCCGAGCAGCGAGGTGCCGTCGGCGATCGCGCCCGCGGCACCGAGGACGGACTCGGCGACACCGGCACCGACGGCGGTGAGCCACAGGATGGTCGCGCCGCGGACGGCGAGCGGCGGCTGGGGCCGGGCGACGTCGTGGATCGTGAGGTTGCGGTGCTTGGTGCTGTTCATACCACCACTGTCGCGGCGCACCGCCTTCCGATCAGGAGTGCTGCGACCCCAGCCCAGGTAGAGCTGGGCCCACCGTTCAGCTGAGTGCGGGCACGTCCACCAGCCCGGCAGCGTGGCGCCCGGCAGCGGCAGCGGCTTCGAAGTACGCGCGGTCCTCGTCGAGACCGCGGCCCATCGTCGACAGCTTCACGGGGGCGCCCCGCATCGCGTCGTACAGCCCGTCGACTCCTACGCGCACTACGTGATGCTTGGCCTTGAGGGGCTCGGCTGCGTCGCGTACTGCGTCGCCGAAGTCACCAGCCAGATCCGGTACGACGACGTCGGCCGGCTGGAGCGCTACCCGGCCGTACGCGGTCAGGCTGTGATGAGAGATGCCACGGTGGCGCGGACGCGGGTCCGCCTCGGAGATGCGGAGTGAAGCGACCGCCCGGCCCCCCAGGGTGCCGACGGCATTCACGGCCTCGCCGGACTGCACACCAGAGAAGCCCCAGCGCGTACCTGTCCCCAGATTGCCCGGGCCTTGCGTGATGACGACCAGCTCGGCTGCTAGCACGTGTACGGCGGTCAGCAGCCCGGTGTGGACTGTTACGGCTTCACGGTCCCCGCCGTACGCCTGACCGACGGTCACGGTGCCGCTGAGCCAGCCGGCGTCCCGTAGCGCCGCGACACTCCGCGAGAACGCCAGGGGGAGCGCACCGCCGTCCGTCATCACGTAAACGACCCGTGTGGTGGGCCGAGCCTCGTACACGCCCGCCAGTACGGCCGGCAGCGCGGAGTGCAGGTCTGCGACGACTACCGGCGTACCGAAGAGGTCGTCGGCGTCCCGTAGTACTGCGTGGTCGGGGGAGTCCTGCTCGTCCGCTCCCATCACCATGGCCTGCAGCGGCGTGTAGCGGGCCTTGACCAGGTGCCCGTGCTCCGGCGGGTCCGCAGGCAGCCTGTCCGGTACGGCGACCACCAGGGCGTACCCACCCGTCCCCAGACCGCGGTCCAGCGCGCCTACGTTCAGCAGCACGCGGTCGCCGGCGACCGGCGTACCAACCAGCTCCGGGTAGGCCAACGCGCGCACAGCCTGTTCGCCAACTGTCACAGTCAGCTCGAGCGCCCCGGCCCAGCTCCGCCCGACCTGAGCCACCACACCGTCCCGCCACCGAATCACACGGAGACACTAGCGGGTCGAAGAGGTGTTCGAAGTTCCGGTGTGAAAAGGCGGGTTTTGGCCGCCGGAGGCCGTAAGGTGGTCGGGTGTCGGCGCGGAAGAGTGAGCGGCTGCTCAACGTGGTCATCTGCCTGCTGGTCGCGCGCACGTACGTGACCAAGGAGCGGATCCGCGAGGTCGTCGAGGGCTACGCGGGGCAGACCGACGACGCGTTCGAGAAGATGTTCGAGCGGGACAAGGACGAGCTGCGCGAGCTCGGCATCCCGATCGAGATGGGCACGATCGACAAGTTCTTCTCCGACGACGTCGGGTACCGGATCCGCCGCGACGTGTTCGAGCTGCCCGAGGTGCACCTGGAGCCGGACGAGGCCGCCGTGCTCGGGGTCGCGGCGCGGGTCTGGCAGCACGCCGGCCTGTCCGAGGCGACCACGTCTGCCGTGCTGAAGCTGAAGGCGGCCGGCATCCAGACCGACCAGTCGGCGCTGAGCGCGATCGAGCCGCACGTCGGCGCGTCCGAGCCGGCGTTCGACCCGCTCTGGGCGGCCGTGGTGGCGCGGCAGGCAGTCCGGTTCGAGCACCTGCGCAGCGGTGCCTCCGAGCCGACCACCCGGACGCTGGAGCCGTGGGGGATCGTCTCCTGGCACGGCCGGTGGTACGTCGTCGGGCGGGACCGCGACCGGCAGGCGACCCGGATGTTCCGGCTGTCGCGGATCGGTGGCGCCGTGAAGACGGTGGGGGAGCCCGGCGCGTTCACCGTGCCGGAGGGGACGGACCTGCGGTCGCTGGTGACCGAGCTGGCCCCGCCGCGGCCGACGTCCGAGGCGAAGGTGCGGGCGCGGACCGGGTCGTGCGTGAGCCTGCGGCGCCGCGCGAACGCCATCGAGCCGTACGAGGAGGGCTGGGACCTGCTGCACGTCCCGTACGCCGACTCGTCGGTGCTGGCCGAGGAGATCGCCTCGTACGGGACGGACGCGGTCGTCGAGGGCCCGGGCGACGTACTGGACGGCGTGCTGTGGCGGCTGCGGACGGTGGCAGGCGCATGAGCAATGCACGTGATCAGGTGCAGCGGCTGCTGGCGCTGGTGCCGTACTTACAGGAGAACGACGGTGCGCGGGTCGACGACGTCGCCAAGGAGTTCGGCGTCCGGCCGAAGCAGATCATCGCGGACCTGAAGGTGCTCTGGTTCTGCGGGCTGCCCGGTGCGCAGATGGGCGACCTGATCGAGATCGACATCGAGGCGGCCGAGGGTGACGGCGTCATCCACATCAACAACGCGGACTACCTGGCCCGCCCGCTGCGGCTGGCCGCGGCCGAGGCGCTCGCGCTGCTGACCGCGCTCCGGACGCTCCGCGAGGTGACCGCCGGCCCGGACCGGGACGCCGTCGACCGCGCGATCGCGAAGCTGGAACGCGCCGCCGGTGAGGCTGCCGCCGCGAGCGAGGGCGCCGCGGCGCACGTCCACGTCGAGCCGGCCGCGCCGGAGATCGCCGAGACGGTCAACCGCGGCCTGGCGACCAAGCG
>NZ_DASRVN010000686.1:0-2086 GCF_035655035.1 Kribbella sp.
GCTGACGCCCGGATCTGGCTGCCCTGGAACCGGCGCGACCTGCCACCCGCGGACCTCGTCGCGGAGCTGAAGCCCGACGTCGTCAACTCGGCGTACATCTTCCTCAGCCCCGCGCTCATCGACGCAGCACACGCGGCAGGCGCCCGAATGGCCTGCTGGACCGTCGACGACGAGGACACGATGCGCTGGGTCCTCGCCACCGGCGCCGACGCCGTCACGACCAACCGGCTCCGCGTCCTGCAGCGTATCGTTGCCGAAGGCCCCGAATCCTGGAGCACCGCGCCCCGACCCGCCCTACTCACGACCGACGAGCTCGAGACAGCGGCCACGGTCGCGCACGAACTGGCCCGCTGGGCCGTCGACTACACGAGCAGCGCCGAGCTCGGCGTGATCCGTACCAAGGCCCACGCCGCCGACCACGTCACCGTGATCGACGTCGCGGTCGAGCAGCACGTCCGCGAGGTCATCGCCGAGCGGCTGCCCGGTCACCTGGTGGTGGGCGAGGAGCTCGGCGGCGTCGCCCGGCCCGGCACACCGTGCTGGTACGTCGACCCGGTGGACGGTACGGCGAACCTCGCGAACGGGATGCCGTGGACCGCGTTCTCGCTGGCGCTGGCGATCGACCGGGAGCCGCTCGTGGCGGTGGTCGGCGACGCGTGGCACGGGCAGGTGTTCTCGGCCGTCGCAGGACGCGGCGCGGCGCGGGACGGCGTACCGCTGAAGCTGCCGTCGGCCGAGGGCGCGAGCCTGACCGGGATGATGGTCAGCACCGAGCTGCAGGGGCACCAGGCCTGGCCCGGGATGTACGAGTTCTTCGACGCGCTGCGCGACCGCTTCTGCACCGTCCGGGTGATGGGATCGGGGACGCTCTCGCTGACCGGACCGGCTGCCGGACGCGGAGCCGGAGCGGTGATCGAGCGGTTCAGCCCGATCGATCACCTCGCCGCCGCGCTGATCGTTCGCGAGGCGGGCGGCGTACTCCTGGACGATGCCGGGAACGACACCGTCTGGCCCGCAACGGGCGGGATTCTCGCGGCGCGTCCGGAGTACGCGGCCGAGTTGTACGCCGTGTGGAGCTCCGCCCGCGGGTGACGAAATGCCGTGTGCCATGCTTGACGTCGATGGCTGACATGGGTGGCTTGGCGCCGCTGACCTGGGCGTCGTTCCTGGGCAGTTGGCGAGTCGCGCCGGGCTGGCTCGCGGTTGCCGTGGTGCTGGCCGGCGGGTACTGCGTGCTGCGCTGGCGCGGTCGCGGCCGGTCGACGGTGCGCGTGTGGCGCGTGGTGTCGTTCGTACTCGGCTGCGCGGTGCTGTGGGTGTGCGTGGCTTCCGGAATCGGCGCGTACTCGATGTCGGTGTTCTGGATGCACATGGTGCTGCACCTGACGCTGATCATGGTCGTTCCGATCCTGCTCGTCCTCGGGCATCCGATCACGGTCGCGCTCGAGTCCGTCCCCGCGGACCGGCAGTCCCGCGCCCGCCGGGTGGTGGCCTCGCGGCCGATGGGAGTGCTCACCCATCCGGCCACCGGGCTGGCGGTTTACACGCTGGTGATCATCGCGACCCACCTGACCGGGTTCATGGACCAGATGGCGATGCATCCCTGGCTGATGACGGCCGAGCAGGTGCTGTACGTCGCCGCCGGGTACCTGCTCTTCCTGCCGTTGCTGGGGGAGGAGCCGCTGCGTACGAGCCTGGGCTACGGGCTGCGGCTGGTGCTGTTCCTGATCGCGATGCTGCCCGACACGGTGGTCGGGATCGTGCTGCTGCAGGCACCGCGCGACCCGTTCCCGATGATGACGCAGATGCGTCCGCACTGGGCGCCCGACGCGTTGTCGGACATCCACGCCGCCGGCGGGCTGATGTGGGCGGCGGGGGACGGCCTGATGATGTGGGCTGCCGTCGGGCTGATGCTCGCCGTCGTCACGTCACCCGCGAAGCGCGACCGGATGACAGGCAGCTGGCTGGACGCGGTACGCCGTACCGTGATCTCCACCGAGGTGGGCTCCGAGCAAGTGGACCCGGACAGCGACGAGGCGCACGAGGCGTACAACCGGATGCTCCAGCGCCTCGCCGGCGAGCCGGA
>NZ_DASRVN010000687.1:0-2476 GCF_035655035.1 Kribbella sp.
CGGCCCCCTGAACGTGGTGATCGGTCTCGGCTCGTCGACCTTGAACGTCACCGACCTCCAGGCTGCCGGTGTGACGAGGATCAGCCTGGGCGGGTCGATCGCTCGCGCTGCGCTCGGGTTCATCCGGCGGAGCGCCGAGGAACTGGCCACGCACGGGACAATCAGCTTTGCTGCCGACCAGATCCCACAGGCTGACCTCAACCAGCTCTTTGCGCGATCATCCAAGGGTGAGCACTGATCGGACCCCGCGGCAGGTGGCGCTGGCGCACGCCGTCGTCGGATTCGCCACCTGCCTGTGCCTGATCGTGTTCTACACCGGGGCGTCGGCCTTCGGCCCCATCAACGATGTCGGCAACGCGGCGCTGGGTGTGCTCAGCTGCGCGCTCGCGTGGGTGCTCCGGCCGCGCCGTACCGTGCTACTCGGGTTCGCGGCGATCGGCGCGGCGCTGACGGTTCTCGGCACCGTCCTCGTCCTCGCCGGGGTCACCGGCTTCTATCTCGCCGGGCTGTGGTCGAGCTTCGGGTTCGCCCTCATCGGGGTCTGGCTGGTCGGTGTCCGCGGGTTTCTGCCCGGTGCGGTGATGCTGCTCGGGCTGGTCGGCGTACCGGGGATCCTGATGGGCCTCGACGACATGGGCAGCGCGCCGGGCTGGACGTTCGCGGCGGGCATCAGCTGGGCCGGAACGTATCTATTGTTCCCCGCCTGGAGCCTCCGCCTGGCCCGGCAGGACCGTCCCGAACGCGTCCTCTGACCGCGGAAACATCCCGCGTACGTCTCCCCCACCCACCCAGATCCCGATCACCAGCGCAGCCGTTGCCTCCAGCAACCGGGCCCGCCCCAACCCACCGCCGCGTCGGCCGATCATCACCTCGTGTCCCGCGCGCGGCATGCTGCTGGAATCAACCCAGCCCCGGCTGTGGACCGCCGCGGCCTCGCCCGCTGTCCGGCTGCTGAGGACCTGTGGCTTCGTCCCGGTCGTCGGTACCTCGGGCGGCGTCGGTCGCGCCTAGTAGGCGGCGGGTGAGGGTATCGCGGGATGACAGGAGCTCGGCGGCCGCTGCTCGGAGGTGGTTCGGTGCGGGGGTTTCACCCGCCTCGGCTGCCAGTAGCACGGTTCGGCGGACCAGCTCCTTCATGAAGGAGGCCGTTGTACCGGCTGTCTGATTGACGATCTCGTCCACCAGCTCGGGCGAGAGGTCCAGCCCTGGGCCGTAGAGGTTCAGCAGGCGGGCTCGACCGTCGGCGTCCGGGAGCGGTACCTCGACCGCCATGTCCACCCGCCCCGGACGTTGCATCAGCGCCGGCTCCAGCAGGTCGGCCCGGTTCGTGGTGAGGAGGAACGCGACGTCCGCATCCTGTGCCAGTCCGTCCATCTCGTTGAGCACCTGGAACAGCAACGGGTTCTCCGCGCCCAGCGAGAAGTCGCGCGCCTCCGCGACGAGATCGCAGTCCTCGAGTACGACGAGTGCGGGCTGAAGCATCCGCGCCAGCGCGCACGCCTGCGCAATGAAGTGAATGCTCGTCCCGGCCAGCAGTACCACCGTGAACTCCGGCAACTGCGACAGGACATACCGTATGGTATGGGTCTTCCCGGTGCCCGGCGGCCCGTACAGCAGGACACCCCGCCGCAGGTGCTGACCGGCCGCCAGCAGGGTCTCCCGGTGCGCCGCGATCCCGACGACCTCCCGCTCGATCCGCTCCAGCACCCCATCGGGCAGTACGACGTCCGCACGCGACAGCTCCGGCCGCGGATGCAGCCGGAACGGCCCCACGCCCTGCCCGAACTCGTGCCCCTCGAACGACACCACCTTCCCGCGGAACACGTTGTGTTCCCGGATCAACTCGGGCAGCGCGCTCAGGAACCGGTCCCCCGCCTCCTTCTCCCCCGCCAGGATCTCCAGGTCGACGCTCGACCGCCCGTACTGCGGGTTCGCCGCCCGCAGCAACGCGACGTACCCGTCCGAGCCGCGCACCCCGAGGTAGAACCCGAACGCGACGCAGTCCAGCTCCTCGTCGACGTCGATCTGCACCCGCTGGTAGTCGACCGCCCCGATCCCGAACCGGTCGTACTCCGCCAGCTCCAGCAGCTCACCCAGTGTGTGGTGGCCCCGGTTCGACCCGGCGAGCCCGACCACCTCGAACGAGTCGAACCACGCCTCGATCGCGCGCTGCACGTTCGGCAGGTCGTACGACGGGTACGACGACGCCACCACCGGCACCTGCTCGGGATCCACCCCGAGATGCCCGCGGAGCCGCTCCCGCAGGCTCTCCCGCTCCGTCCGGGGCCCACCGGCGGCCTGCATCCTCTCCAGGAACCGCGTGAACAACCGCGCGAACTCGTCGACGTCGTCCGGCATGCCGTCGTACCCCCGATCTGATTCCGGTCTATCCGGAGGGGCCTCCGTAAAGGCCGATAGGATCTCCACCATGACAGCTTCCGAGTCCACCGACCGGCCGTACGGTGCGTTTCCCGTG
>NZ_DASRVN010000688.1:0-6030 GCF_035655035.1 Kribbella sp.
GCTTGCTGACGCTTCGAACGCCGAGGCCGGCGCACGACGGCTGGCTGCGCTGATGGCCCTGTGCCTGCAGGCATCGCTGCTGATCCGGCACTCGACTCCGGAGGTCGCGGACGCGTTCGTGGCGTCGCGATTGGCCGGCGACTGGGGTGGGGTTTTCGGGACGCTGCCCCGGACGACCCCGTTCGAGACAATCACCGATCGGAGCCTGTAGGCAGGTCGGCACGCACCTCCAATCCGCCGGACGGCACCGCCAGCAAGGCAAGACTTCCGCCATGCGCTCGGCAGACTGCGTCGGCGATGGCGAGGCCGAGGCCCAGACCGTGATCCGCTGTACGTGCCCGGCCGTCGAGCCGGTGGAAAGGCCGTCGCAGTTGCTCGACCGCGTCCGGCGGGATGACGGATCCCGTGTTGGCGACAGTCAGCGTGACGGTGCCGCCGGTCGCAGCGGTGGTGACTCGAATCTGCCCGCCGTCGACGTTGTGGCGGACCGCGTTGTCGACTAGGTTGCGTGCCATCCGATCGAGCAACGCCGGGTCACCGGTCGTTCTGGCCTCGGTCAGCCGAACGTCCACGGTGAGCCGGCGCGCCCGGATCGCCGCGCCCTGCGCGTCGAGGGCGTCTTCGGCGAGGACTCCCAGGTCGACCTGCTCGCGGGCCCGATCGAGGTGCTCGCTGCGGGTCAGCGCGAGCAGGCTGTCGACCAACTGCTCCACCCGGGTGAGCGCTCCCCGGACGTCGTGTGCCATCGCTTCGAGCTGCTGCAGCGTCCGGTCCGGCTTCGCGAGGACGACGTCGATCGAGGTGGCCGCCACCGCGATCGGCGTACGCAACTCGTGCGACGCGTCGGCGACGAACCGGCGTTGGGCGTCGAACGCGCGTTCCAGGCGGTCCATCATCGCGTCGAACGTGGTGGCGAGTTCGGTGATCTCGTCCCTCGGCCCGGACAGGTCCAGCCGCTCGGACAACCGGTCCGCGGAGGTACGGCGGGCGGCTGCGGTGATGGAGCGCACCGGGCGCAAGGACCGCCCGGCCAGGTACCACGCCAGCAGGCCGGCGAGCGGCACCAGAGCGGCCATTCCGATAGCGGACCTGCCGACGAGCTGGCCGATCGCGTCGGTCTTGGTCGCGGCCGCGTATTCATCGTTGGCGACGAGGAGTTTCTGCTTCAGGTCCGCCGTCTGTCTCTGCTCCTGCAGGGTCGGTTTGCCGTCGGGCGGTGCCATCGTTCCGGCCTTCGGCTTCTGCCTCTGGTTCGCCTGGCTGAGGATCTCGCCCAGCTGCTGCTGCAGCTGCGCCGCCGCGGGCGCGGAGGCGGCGCTCGCAGCCGCGATGCTCCGGTTCGCCTGTGAGGTGTTCAGTCCGACGAGGACGGCGCCCCCGACGACGAACACCGCGGCGAGAAGCAGCGTCAGTCGCGCCCGCAACGGCAGCCGGCCCGGCGACAGCCAGATCAACGACGGCCAGGTCAACGACGGCCACCGAAAGCGGAGCCGCCGCACCCGGGCGCGACCGGCGGTCACAGCCGGTACCCCGTGCCGACGACGGTCTCGATCAGCGGCGGGCTGCCGAGCTTGCGCCGCAGCCTCCCGAGCGTCACCGCGACCACGTTGCTGAAGGGGTCGAGGTTCTCGTCCCAGACCTGGTCGAGCAGTTCCTCGGTGCTGACCACCGAGCCGTCCGCAAGGACCAGGGCTTCGAGCACACCGAACTCCTTTCGGGTCAGCAGCACAGGCTCTCCGGCGCGCCGTACCATCCGACGCCCGAGATCGACCTCCAGGTCTTCCCGACTGACCACCGGAGCTACGGACGGTGGGCGCCGGCTCAGGGCGCGGACCCGGGCGACCAGCTCGGCGAACGCGAACGGCTTGCCCAGGTAGTCGTCGGCGCCGAGTCCCAGCCCGCTGATCCGGTCGTCGACCTCCGCGGCCGCCGTCAGCATCAGGATGCGGCTCCGCGGCCGGCTGCCGACCAGCGTGCGGCACACCTCGTCCCCCGGCACGCCGGGCAGGTCCCGGTCCAGCACGACCACGTCGTACGTCGTGACCGCAAGCTTGTCGAGGGCATCCGTACCGTCCGGAGCGATGTCGACCGCGAAGCCCGCGTCGCGCAGACCATCGGCAACGTTCCGGGCAAGCACGGCCTCGTCCTCGACCACGAGCAATCTCACGTCAGCACCTCCCGTCGCAGTGTCTCCGACCGACGGTGACACCGCGATAACGCCCGCCTGTTAGCGCAGTGTCACGGCTCCGCGCGTAGTCCTGGTCTCAATCATCGCCCGGCAAGGAGCTGTCATGACCCACAGACGTCACCTCGGATCGGCCTGCGCGGCCGTCGCAGTCGCCGCGATCCTGCTGACCGGATGCACGAAGCCGACGAATCTCGCCGACATCGGCACCACCACCGACACCTCGGCCGACCGGATCGCCAAGCTGCACGCCGCGGCACAATGCATCCGCTCGCACGGCATCCAGAACTTCAACGACCCGGTCCTCGGTGCGACGGGGCAGGTGTTCACCGACTACCGCTCCCTCCAGGACGCGCCGGCCGGCGGACTCCAGAACGCCCTGTCCGGATGCCGGCAGCAGCTGCGCGCGGCGACCTGGAACCCCGAGACCCAGCCGCCGGCGCCTGCCGCGCTGATCGCCGCCGGCGTGAAGGCGGCGCGTTGCCTGCGCCAGAACGGCTTGCCGGCCATGAAGGACCCGAACGCGCGGACCACCTATGTCCCCGGCCACGGGTTCGGGATGAACGCGGACGAGCTCCCGCCGGGCGCGAACAAACAGACAGCCGTCGTCCAGCAGGCGTTCCACGCGTGCCGGACGCTGCTCGACGTCGAGATCGAGGCATCGAAGCTGGACAAGTTGGCCGGCCAGTGAGCGCTTCACGCCGGACCGTCCTGGCCGGAGTCGGCCTCTCGGTCGTCGCCGGTGCCGCGGGCGGCTGGGTCTCCCAACGGACTCCGTTCCGCCCCGCGCCGGCCGCCGGGGCGACCGAGGCCGCACCGCTCTCGACCGCCGCGGTCGTTCGCACCGACCTGCGAACCACCAGGCAGTACTACGGCACGATCGGCTATGGGCCGACGGTCGACCTGGTCGCGACAACCTCCGGTCAGGCCTTCACCTGGCTCCCGGCGCCGGGAGCGGTGATCCAGCCGGACGACACGCTGTTCGAGGCCGACGGCCGGACTGTCCCGGTCCTGGCCGGGGTACGCCCGATGTGGCGAGCACTCCACCGCGGCCTCCGCGGTCCGGACGTCGCCCAGCTCAACACTGCGCTCGCCCGGCTCGGCTATCGTCCCGCACTCACCGGCAGCGTGCTCTACGGCCGGCGCACGGAGACCGCAGTACGACGATGGCAGCGCGCGCATCACTTCCCGCGGACCGGGGTCGTCGACCTCGGCCAGCTGGTGTTCGCTCGCCTACCCCTGCGCGTGGACGCCGTCCAGGCAAAGCTCGGACAACCGGTCCAACCCGGTACGCCATTGCTTGCGGCAACATCACCCGCACTGGTGGTCGCCGTACCCGTCCCGGTCGACCAGGCCTACCTCCTGCATCGCGGCGCAGCCGTGACCGTGACGCTGCCCGACGCGGTGACGACCTCACCCGGTACGGTCGCGGACCTGGCGCGAGCGGCGACGCTGCCGGACCCCGCCGCCCAGGACACGCGCAACGGGAATCCCCAGACCGCCGTCGTCAACGCCACGATCCGGCTCGCGCGGCCGTCGCTCGCGACGCCGTACAGTTCGGCCCCGGTCCAGGTCGCGATCACGATCGACGAGGTGAAGGGCGCCCTCGCCGTACCGATCACCGCGCTGCTCGCCCGACCCGACGGCGGCTTCGCCATCACCGTGGTGAACCGCGGCGATGTCCCGGTGCGGACCGGCCTGTCGACCGACACGATGGTGCAGGTCTCCGGCACAGGCGTCACCGCCGGCACCCGGGTCCTGGTGGCGGCCTCATGACGCCCGCGCTGGAGCTCCTCGACGTCACCAAGACGTACGCCGGCAATCCCGAGACCACCGCACTGCGCGAGCTGACGCTCCGGGTAGATCCCGGTGAGCTGGTCGCGGTCGTCGGACCGTCGGGGTCCGGCAAGAGCACGCTGCTGCAGATCGCCGGCACTCTCGAACGACCGACGACCGGCGCGGTCCACATCGCCGGTGCGGACACCCGCCGGCTCTCCGACGCCTCGCTGGCCGGATTCCGTGCGCAGCACCTCGGATTCGTGTTCCAGCAGTTCTTCCTGCTCCCCCATCGCGACGTCCTTGCGAACATCGCGCACGCACTCCTGTACCGCCCGATGACCGTGCGCAGCCGCCGGGCAGCGGCCGCAGCGGCGTGTGAACGCGTCGGCCTCGGTCACCGCCGGCACCACCTACCCGGACAGCTGTCCGGTGGCGAGTGCCAACGGGTCGCGATCGCGCGCGCCCTGGTCGGGTCGCCGACGCTGATCCTCGCCGACGAACCGACCGGGAACCTCGACAGCGTGACCGGCGGTCAGATCCTCGCGCTCCTCCGCGAGCTCAACTCCGCCGGAACGACGCTCGTCGTGATCACCCACGACCACAGCGTCGCCGCGGACGCGGGGCGCCAGGTCGAACTCCGGGACGGCGTCCTCCGCCGCGACACCGGCCGTCCCGAGCGTGGCAGCGGTTCGGGGGTGAATCGTGTCGCGCCCTCTCGATCTACTCGCTGAAGCGGTCCGCGGCCTGCGAGCCCGGCCGCTGCGCAGCGTCTTGTGCGCCGGCGGCATCGCTCTCGGTATGGCGGCCATGGTTGCCGTCGTCGCGATCCCCGCGACGACCCGGCAGGCCCTCCTCGACTCGCTCGGCCAGGACGGCAATCTGCTCACGGTCAGCTCGGGCGACACCATCGACAACCAGCCCGCACCGCTGCCCCCACAATCGCCGGCAATGGTCCGCCGAATCACCGGAGTACAGCGGCTGTCGGCTGTCGGCTACCAGGCCGGCTGGATCGCCCGGCGGACGCCGCTCGTACCGGTTGCCGACACCAACGGACTCGCCCTGATCGCGGTCGACGCCGATCTGACCGGCACCCTCGATCTGAAGGTCTCGCACGGCCGCTTCCTCGACGCGGCTACCAGCCGCTTCCCGGTCGTCGTACTGGGTTCCGGGGCCGCCCGTGCGCTCGGAATGACCTCGACCGGACCGGACCGTTTACTCACCCTCAGTACGCCGGACGGGCGCCGTACCGCCACCGCAACCGTGCTCGGCATCCTCGCCGACGCACCGCTCGCGCCGGAACTCGACAGCGCCGTACTCATCGGGAACCAGGCTGCTCGTACGCGGCTCGGCGCCCGCAGCGGGCCGACAAGGATCTATCTGCGCGCCGATCCGGACTCCGTCACCACCGTCCACGGGCTCCTCGCGGCGACCGCCTCCCCCGGCGATCCTGGTGCCGTGGTGGTCGGCCGCCCCTCCGACCTTCTGGTCGCTCGCCTGACCGCGCAGAGCGCCCTGAACAATCTGGCCCTCGGTCTTGGGGCGGTCGCGCTGCTGGTCGGCGGCGTCGGGGTCGCGAACGCGATGGTCGTGTCGGTGCTGGAAGGGCGGTCCGAGATCGGTTTGCGGCGCGCTCTGGGCGCACGGCGCGGGTTCGTGGGCAGCTTGATCCTGGTCGAATCCACCCTGCTCTGCCTGGCCGGTGCGGCGGCGGGCGGGCTGATCGGATTCGCGGTGACCTGGGCGTCCGCGGTCAGTCAGGCGGTCGCGGTACAAGTGCCGATCCTGCCGGTGGGACTCGGTTTGGCAGCCTCGGTGGTGGTCGGGCTGGTCGCCGGACTGTACCCGGCTTTGCGGGCCGCGCACCTCGCTCCGGCGGCTGCTCTCCGGATCGCCGGCTGACGCATTCGAGCACACGATAGGGTGAGCCGTGTCGCGACTGGCGCGCTGAAGGTGGAGAACCACCGGGGAGCGAAACCCGTCGGCACCGTGCGCCTGGGTGCCTTCGACCCACTGCAAACCGCAGGAGAGACAACGATGACTCAAAGCTTCGACGCAGCCGCGGCGTC
>NZ_DASRVN010000689.1:0-4161 GCF_035655035.1 Kribbella sp.
GCGCGGCGCTCGACCAGCCCTCGGTCGGTCAGCTTGCCGACCAGCAGCGCCACAGCCTGCGGCGTGATGCTCATCAGGCGGGCCAGCTCTGCGCCGGTCAGACCCGGGTTGGTCTGCAGGCTGATCAGCACCGAGTAGTGGGCGCTGGGTACGCCGACCTTCCGCAGGGGACGTTCTTTGGCCGTCTGCAGGTTGAGCTCGGCGCGGCGCAACGCCCACGCGACCCGAGCGAAAACCTCGTCGTCCGCAGGTGGCGTGCCGGGCGTCGAACTGCTGCTCATGACCCCAAAGTTACAGCAGTTGAACCATATCTAGGGCTTGCGGCTTATCAAGGACTTGATAATATCGCGGTATGTCACCTCGTCCGCTTGCTCTGATTACCGGAAGCAGCAGCGGCATCGGCGCCGCACTCGCCGACACCCTTGCCGACAAGGGGTACGACCTTGTGCTGCTCGCCCGACGACGCGACCGCCTCGAACAGGTCGCCGTACGCGCGGAGGAGCGCGGCGCGATGGTAGAGATAATCACTGCCGACCTCGCCAGCCCGGAGGGTCTGGCCGCTGCCGCCGACCGTGCAGCGCGGGGCGACCTTCGGTTGTTGATCTCCAACGCCGGCGCGGGAGGGTACGCACCGCTGCACGAGGTGTCGGCCGCGGACCTCGACAGGCTGTGGCGGCTCAACGCGACCGCGCCGATCACCCTGGCCCAGGCAGTGCTGCCCTCGTTGCTGGACAAAGGACAAGGCGGCATCGTCACGATGGCCTCACTGCTGGCGTTCAGCTCAGGACTGAGCGAATTGGGCCCGGTACCGATGCCTCCTCGAACCCTGTACGTCGCGGCGAAATCGGCCACCGTGGCATTCACCCGCACGCTGGCCCACGAGCTGGCCGGGACCGGAGTCAGCGCCACCGTGGTCTGCCCTGGCCGCGTTGCCACGGAGTGGTCCGGTGGCGCCAACCACCACGGCCAGCCGCGCATCATGTCCGCCGAAGCCGTTGCCGCCGCGACCGTGGTCGCCGTCGAGCGCGGCGAGATCATCTGCGTGCCGGGGCTTCCCGACGACGAGGCACTGGACCGACTCCAGGAGATAGAACGCACCTTGGTGGTCGACGGAAACCGGTCCGAACTCGCGCCGCGGTATCTCTCCGCAGCCCGCTGACACGAACATGAACAACGCAGGGAAAGGAAGCCATGATCGCGATCACCGCCGCCGCGGGTAAGACCGGTCGGCACGTGCTGCGCGCAATGAGTTCGGCTGGCCTCGCCGTGCGGGCGATCGCGCATTCCGACGCGGGTGCCGAGACTGCCCGAACGAACGGGGCCCGCGAGGTGGTCGTCGCCGACCTGACGCATCCGGACGAGCTGCCTGCTGCACTCGACGGCTGCAGCGCCGTCGTCCACATCGGTCCACCGATGCACCCACGCGAGATCACCATGGGCCAGAACGTCATCGACGCTGCCAAGCGCGTGGACGTCGAGCACGTGGTGCTGATGTCAGTTACCCACCCACAACTCGAACCTCTGCTCAACCACCAGTCCAAACTCGCCGTCGAACGCCACCTGCTCGCCTCACGACTTCCGTTCACGATCCTGCAACCCATGCACTACATGCAGAACGTGCACGTGCCTGACTGCGTGGACAATGGCCGATTCCGGCAGCCGTACTCGCTGGATCGGCCGCTGTCGTTCGTCGACCTCGCCGATGTGGGCGCCGCCACCGCCGTTGTCCTGTCAGCACCACAGGAGCACAAGTGGGCGACGTACGAGCTGTGCGGCACCGACATCCTCACCGCGCACGACATCGCCCACATCCTGACCGAGGTCGCCGGCGCTGCGGTGCGTGCGGAACAGGTCCCTGTCGACGCGGTGCTCCCCACGAACGCGCCCGACTACACGATCGACGGCTTCATCCGGCTGGTCAACCACTACGACCGCTACGGCATCCTCGGCAATCCCAACGTGCTGCGCTGGCTGCTCAACCGAGAGCCCACCACCTTCGCCGAGTACGTCCGCCACGAACTGGGCTGACGCAGTACGACGGGGACCGGCCACTGTAGGAGGGTCTGCGCCGGGACCTGGGAGTTTCAGCGCTCGCCGTGGCGAGCTCACCCGCGCTCGACCCACAGCCCGGCCGTCTCAGGCAGGTCCTCGACGGCGCTTCGGCGTACCCAGAGGGCTTGCGTGACGGCCGACTCGGCCTGCTGGTTCTCCGGCTGGCTGACGCCCTCGCGGTCGGCCACTACTCGCCCACGACCATCCTCGCGACCTCCGCGCTGAGGTGTACGCCGCCGGCGCCCTCGCAGTCTGGCCGCGCCGCCACCGCAGCCGCACGGCTCAGTCCTCCGGCCACACTTCGCGAAAGGGGACTGCGCCGGGCGCGTGGGGGCTAGCGGTCCGAGGGGTGGCGGCGGCGTTGGGAGATGTCGGTCAGCGACGGGGGATCGGCCGCCCACACTGCCTGGTAGAGGTCGGTGCCTGGGGGGACAATCTCGTCGATGCGGTCGAGCGTGCCGTCGTCGAGGGTCAGGTCGGCAGCCTTGAGCAGACCGGTCAGCTGGTCCATGGTGCGCGGGCCGGAGATGACGGACGTGACGGCCGGGTGGCTGGTCACGAAGGCGAGCGCGAGCTCAGGCAGTGTGACGCCGAGGTCGTCGGCGACCTTGATCAGCTGCTCGACGGCGTCGTACTTCGCGGCGTTCCCGGGCAGCGACGGGTCGAAGCGGGCCGGGAACATCGCGGCCCGGCCGGTGCTGAGGTCGATCGGCTGGTCCTTGCGGATCTTGCCGGACAGGAACCCGAAGGCCAGCGGGCTGTACGTCAGGACGCCCATGCCGAGCCGATGGCAGACCGGCAGGATGGTGCGCTCGATCCCGCGGGCGATCATCGAGTAGACGGGCTGGTTGGTCCGGAACCGGCCGTACCCGCGGCGCTCCGACACGTGGTACGCCTCGACCAGCTCCTCGGCCGGGAAGGCCGAGCATCCGAAGGCGCGGATCTTGCCGGCGGAGACGAGATCGCTCAGTACCCACAGCGTTTCCTCGAGGTCCGTGGTGTGGTCCGGCCGGTGCACCTGGTACAGGTCGATCCAGTCGGTGTCCAGCCGCCGCAGGCTGTCCTCGACCGCGCGGGTGATCCAGCGCCGCGAGTTCCCCCGCCGGTTCCGCACGTTGTCGTCGTCCAGCGGGAAATGTCCCTTGGTCGCGAGGATGACGTCGTCGCGCCGTCCCTTCAACGCCGCCCCGACGATCTCCTCGGACTCGCCGGCGGAGTACATGTCGGCGGTGTCGACGAAGTTGATCCCGCTGTCCAGGGCGGCGTGGATGATCCGGATGCTGTCCTCGTGGTCGGGGTTGCCCTCGCTGCCGAACATCATCGTCCCGAGGCAGTGCGAGCTGACCTCCATCCCGGTCCCGCCCAGCGTGCGATAGCGCATGAAGTCTCCTGGTCTCGGTGGTACTGCGTGCCGGTCCGAAGGCTAGAAGCTAGACCGCTGTCTAGGTCAAGCCGCACCGACGCGACGAATCCCGGCGCATACTCATTTCCACGGGAGAAGGAGGAGCTCATGTGGGAGTCGGACGGCTGGGACGTTCGGGCCCGGGTCGGGGTCTTGGTGCCGCACGCGGACGTCGGACCCGAGTCGGAGCTTCAGGCGATGGCACCGGAAGGTGTCCGGGTGCACGCGGCGCGGGTGCCGTTCGGGGCGATGGCCATGGGCGGACAGATGGATCCGACCATCCCGCTTGCTCCGGTCCGCGCGTTCGTCGAACCGCCGGCGATCGACGAGGCGACGGCCTTGCTCGCCGCGGCACCGATCGCCGCGATCGGCGTCGGCTTCACGAGTTCGTCGTACGTCGTCGGCCCGGACGGCGAGCGCGAGGTCGAGGAGCGGCTGGCGAAGCTCACGGGCGGTCTCCCGGTGGTGTCGGCATGTTCAGCGGCCGTCGCCGGGTTCACCGCACTCGGAGTGCACCGGCTGGCCGTGTTCGCCCCGCCGTGGTTCGATGCACAGCTCGACGAATTAGGGGCCGACTACTTCGAATCCCGAGAAATGGACGTCATTGTCCACGGATCGTGTGAGCTGCCGAGCAACCAGCGCAGCATCGATCCGGCGGAGCTGTTCGCGTGGGTGGCGGCCCACACGCCACCGGACGCCGAGGCCGT